>DASYBO010000419.1:0-3047 GCA_036500685.1 Pseudonocardiaceae bacterium
ACACCACCTCGCGCAGCGGCCGCCCGCCAAGGTGCTTGTCGACGGCGGTACACGCTGCGTCGAACGCGTCACGGAAGACCGGGAACGTCTCGGCCAATTCGCGCCCCATGCCGGCCCACTGGCTGCCCTGTCCGGTGAACAGGATGGCCAGCTTGCCGGTGACCGGAGTGCCGGACACGACCGAGGGATTTTCCACTCCCCGCTCGATGGCTCCGAGGTCGGCGCCGAGCTCTTGCCGATCGGAGGCGAGCACGACCGCGCGGTGGTCGAGTTGGGCGCGCGTGGTCGCCAAGGCGATGGCGGTTGTGGGGAGGGGAACGTCTGAGTGCTCGGCGATGAACCGGGCCAGCCGGCCAGCCTGGCCACGCAGCCCGGCCGCCGTCCGCGCCGACACGAGTACCGGCAGCGGGAAGCCGGTCGGCTCCGGTTCCGGCGTTGCGGTCACCGGCTGATCGGGCGCTGCTTCGAGCACGATGTGGGCGTTGGTGCCACCGATGCCGAACGAGGACACCCCGGCCCTGCGCGGCCTGCCGGTCTCCGGCCAGTCGCGGGCCTCGGTCAGCAGTTCCACGGCGCCCGCCGACCAGTCCACATGCGACGATGGGCGGTCCACGTGCAGCGTCCGTGGCAGGACGCCGTGCCGCATGGCCATGACCATCTTGATCACGCCGGCGACGCCCGCTGCCGCCTGAGTGTGCCCGATGTTCGACTTCACGGAGCCCAGCCACAGCGGCTGGTCGGCGGGCCGGTCCTGGCCGTAGGTCGCCAGCAGCGCCTGCGCCTCGATCGGGTCGCCGAGTGTCGTGCCGGTTCCGTGCGCCTCGACGACATCAACGTCTGATGTGGACAGGTGAGCGCCGGCCAGTGCCTTGCGAATGACGCGTTGCTGCGATGGCCCGTTCGGTGCGGTGAGGCCGTTCGAGGCGCCGTCCTGATTCACCGCAGAACCACGCACGACGGCCAGAATCTGATGACCTCGGCGACGGGCCTCGGAGAGTCGTTCGACCAGCAGCAGGCCGACGCCCTCGGACCAACCGGTGCCGTCGGCGCCATCCGCGAACGCCTTGCATCGCCCGTCCGGCGCCAGCCCGCGTTGCCGGGAGAACTCGACGAAGGTCTCGACGGTGCCCATCACCATCACGCCACCGACCAGCGCCATGGTGCACTCGCCCCGTTGCAGCGCCTGAGTCGCCAGGTGCAGCGCCACCAGCGACGACGAGCAGGCGGTGTCGACCGTGATGGCCGGGCCTTCGAAGCCGAAGTGGTAGGCGACGCGGCCGGAGATCACGCTGCCCGAATTTCCGGTGAGGCGGAAGCCCTCGACGCCGGACGCCTGCTGGGTGCGCATGGCGTAGTCGTGGCTGTTGACGCCGACGAAGACGCCGACCTCCTGACCGGCCAACGCGGTCGGGTCGATGGCCGCGCGTTCGAGCGCCTCCCAGGACGTCTCCAGCAACAGCCGCTGCTGCGGGTCCATGGCCAACGCCTCGTTCGGTGAGATGCCGAAGAAGGCGGCGTCGAACCCGGCGGCGTCGTCGAGGAAGGCGCCGTGCCGCACGTAGGTGGTGCCGGGGTGATCGGGGTCGGGATCGAAGAGCCCTTCGGTGTCCCAGCCTCGGTCGGCCGGGAATTCCGTGACGGCGTCGACCTCATCGGCCACCACCCGCCACAGGTCCTCAGGGCTGGCGACGCCGCCGGGGAAACGGCAGGCCATCGACACGATCGCGATCGGCTCCTCGGTCGGCACGGCCGGGGCGCCGGTTTCGACCGGGCGGGGTGCCGTGCCGAGCAGCTTGGCCCGGAGGTGCTCAGCGAGCTGCGCCGATTTCGGGTAGTCGAAGATCATCGTCGGCGAGAGGGTGAGCCCGGTCGCGGCGGCCAGCCGGTTGCGCAGTTCGACCGCGGTCAGCGAGTCGAACCCGGCGTCCTTGAAGGTTCGGTCTGGCCGGATGGCTTCGGCGGAGCTGTGTCCCAGCACTTCCGCTGCGTGCCGTCGCACCAGGTCGAGTACGGCTTCGGCCTGCTCGGCGTCGGCGAGACCGGCCAGCCGCTCGGCCAAGGACACGGCGGCTGTTGCGGTTCGTCGCGTTGCCGGGACCAGGCCACGCAGTAGGGGCGAGACAGGGCCACCCGCTCTGCGCAGCCCAGGTACGTCGAGCTTCGCCGCGACGAACAGGTCGGCGCTGCCCAGTGTGGCGTCCAGGAGAGCCATGCCGTCGGTGGCGGAAAGGCCGGTCATGCCGGTGCGCTTGTTGCGGTGCAGATCGGCGGCGCCCAGGTGCTGCGTCATGCCGCTGACCGTCGCCCAGTAACCCCAGGCGAGAGAGACGGCGGGCAGGCCGAGCCGATGCCGCTCGATCGCGATCGCGTCCATGCCCGCATTGGCCGCCGCGTAGTTGGCCTGCCCGGGATTGCCCAGCACGCCTGCCGCCGAGGAGAACAGCACGAAGGCCGCGAGATCCAGATCGCAGGTGAGGTCGTGCAGGTGTCGCGCTGCATCCACCTTCGGCCGCAGCACCGTGTCGACCCGTTCCGGGGTCAACTCGGTGAGCACCCCGTCGTCGAGGATCCCTGCCGTGTGCCCCACCGCGGTGAGTGGGTGTTCGGCCGGAATCGCGGACAGGACGGCCGCCAGTTGCGCGCGGTCGGCCACATCGCAGGCGGCGACCGTGACGGTTGCGCCAAGTGCGGTCAGCTCGTCGTGCAGTTCCGGGGCCCGACCGGTTCGGCTGACCAGGACCAGGTGCCGGATGCCGTGCGCGGTGACGAGATGCCGCGCCGTCAACGCACCCAGCGTCCCCGTGCCGCCGGTGATCAGCACGGTGCCGTTGGTGTCAGGTGGACGGTGTTCGCCCAGCTCGTCAGGCGAGACGCGGGCCAGGCGTGGCACGGTCGCGACACCGTTGCGCACCCGCAGTTGCGGTTCGCCACTCGCCAGCACGGCTGGCAGGGCAGAACGGGAGGATTCGTCGAGGTCGGCCAGTACGATTCGGCCCGGGTGTTCGGACTGCGCCGAGCGCACCAAGCCCCACACTGCGGCAGCGCCG
>DASYBO010000420.1:0-18410 GCA_036500685.1 Pseudonocardiaceae bacterium
CCACGACGGCATCTCCTGGCAGCTCGCAGCGGGCGAGACCCTGGACACCCCGGTCGCCTCCGGTCTGTTCGCGGCCGACGGCTTCGGCGGGGCCAGTCGCCGCTGGCACGAGCACATCCGCACGCACATCCTCCCGCACGGCGACGAGGACCGGCCGATCATCTACAACTCCTGGGAAGCCACCGGGTTCGACGTCAACGAGACCAACCAGAAGGCGCTTGCCGCGCGCGCGGCCGGGCTGGGTGTCGAGCTGTTCGTGATGGACGACGGCTGGTTCGGCGCGCGCTCCAGCGATCACGCCGGCCTCGGCGACTGGTCGGTCAACCGGGACCGCTTCCCCGGCGACCTCGAACCGCTGATCGAGGAGGTGCACCGGCTCGGCATGCGCTTCGGCCTGTGGGTCGAGCCGGAGATGGTCAACCCGGACAGCGACCTCTACCGGGCGCACCCGGAGTGGGTGCTGCACTTCCCGAACCGCCAGCGTTCGGAGATGCGCAACCAACTGGTGCTCAACCTCGCCCGCGACGACGTGGCCGACTGGGCGCACGACTGGCTCAACCAACTGGTTGGCAAGCACGAGATCGACTTCCTCAAGTGGGACATGAACCGCTCGTTCAGCGAGGCGGGCTGGCCGGAACACGCGGCCGACCAGGACCTGCTTTACCGCCGGTACGTCGAGAACCTGTACTCGATCATGGACCGGCTGCGCGCCGACCACCCGAACCTGCGCATCGAATCGTGCAGCGGCGGTGGCGGCCGGGTCGACCTCGGCATCCTTGCCCGCACCGACCAGGCCTGGACCTCGGACAACACCGACGCGCTTGACCGGCTGCACATCCAGCACGGATTCAGCCAGCTCTACCCGCCGAACGTGATGGCCGCGTGGGTCACCGACAGCCCGAACTTCCTCACCGGCCGCGTCGTACCGCTGCGTTTCCGCTTCCACGTAGCCATGGCCGGCGTGATGGCGGTCGGCGGCAACCTCACCGAATGGTCGGAGGCCGAACTCGTCGAAGCCGCCGAACTGGTCGCCGCGTACAAGCAGGTGCGCTCGACCGTCCAGCACGGCACCCAGTACCGGCTGCGCGCGCCGCACGACGACGGCATCACCGCGACCCAGTACAACTCGGCCGACGGCGGCGAGATCGCAGTGTTCGCCTACCTCCAGTCGCCACACTTCGGCGAGCACAACCGGCCGCTGCGACTGCGCGGACTGCGCGCCGATGCGCAGTATCGCGACGAGAACACCGGCGCGCTGTACCACGGCGCCGTGCTGCTGCACCACGGCCTGCCGCTGGACCTGCCCACCGGCGACTACGCGAGCAGCCTGACCCGGCTCACCGAGATCCGCTGAACCATCTGGATCCGCGCCGGCGCCTCCGTATCGGAGCGTCGGCGCGGATCTTTTCGCGAGCGGTGGCAGGATGTCGCCCGAGCGAGAAGGCAGGTGATCGCGTGGACCCGCAGGGCGAGCTGACCCCGTCGGACGATGATTCGGCCCTGAACCTGCCCGCGACCATCGCCGCCGACCACCTCCGCGCCTGCGCAGCGACCCTGGCCGACCCGCGCGCGAACATCCCCAACCTCGGCGATCTGACCGACGTGGTGGACGCGCTCATCGGCGCGCAGCGCCACCTGGCGATGACCCTGTCCGGTCTCGCCCAGCGGGTCACCACGACCTCAGGACTGGCCGCCGCCTCCGGCACCGACGTGTCCGCTTTGACGGAAATCCTGACCGCCGCGAGCGCCGCCGCGGGCCACACCGCGGACGCGCTCGGCGAGGCCGCGCCGGCCCTCGACGTGCTGCTGGACACGGTCGGCAGCGACACCCGTTTGACCTAGTCCCGCAGGTCAGCGCGACACCTAAACTGTCAGGCCAGGGTGAGAAACTCTGGCATGGTCTGCACTTGGCCTTCCCCGCCGCCGCAGACTCCCGCGCGGAACAGGGGGTTCCGCGCCTGTCATGGAGGTCGCTGATGCGCAGCATCTGGAATGGCTTCGTCACGTTCGGCGGGGTCGCCATCCCGGTCAAGGTCTACCCGGCCACCGAGGCCCGCACCACCGGCCTGCACCAGGCCCACCAGCGTGACGGCGGCCGGGTCAAGCTCAAGCGGGTCTGCGAACTCGACGACGCCGAGATCCCCTATTCGGACGTGGTCAAGGGCTACGAACTGCCCGGTGGCGACGTCGTGCTGCTCAGCGACAAGGAACTGGCCACCCTGCCGGCGCCGAGCACCCGCTCCATCGACGTCCTCGCGTTCACCCCGCTCGATCAGGTCGACCCGATCCACTACGCGAAGAGCTACTACCTCGAACCGGAACCGGCCGGCACCAAGCCCTACGTACTGTTCAGCGAGGCGCTGCAACAGTCCGGCCGGGTGGCCGTCGTGAAGCTGGCGCTGCGGCAGCGGGAGAGCCTCGGCCTGCTGCGGGTGCGCCAGCAGGTGATCGTGCTGGAAACCATGCTGTGGCCGGACGAGATCCGCACGCCGGACTTCCCGTTCCAGCACGAGGACGTGGACATCTCCGGCGCGGAGATCACCGAGGCCGCGCGGTGGATGGAAACCCTGTCCGCGCCGTTCAACGCCGAGCAGTACACCGACCCGTACTCGACCGCGCTCAAAGCGTTGGTACAGGCCAAGGTCGACGGCCTCGATGTCGTGGCGCCAACCGCCGCCGCGCAGGAGACGGTCACGCAGAATCTGTTGATGGCGTTGGAGGCAGGCGCCGCGCAGGCGACCAAGTCGACCCGTCGCCGCGCCTCGGTCGGCAAGGCCAAGGCGGCCGAACGCAAGGCGGCAGCGGCGAAGTCGACCGCGACCCGCGCGGCCGGCCGCACCCGCTCCGCCCGCTGACGCGCCGGGCGCGGGCCCCACACCGGGGGGTCCGCGCCCGCGGTCAGTTCTTCTCGTTCGCCGGTGCGGTGGCGGCGGGTTGGCCGGTGCCGGCCGGGTTCGCCGCGGGAGAACCTGCCTGATAGCCCAGAATCAGTCCGAACAGCGCGCTCAGAATGGTCAGCCACATCACGATTCTGGCGGCCTTGGGCAGTGAGCAGATCACACTCATGTCGCCGACTCCTTCTTGGTGATGACCGGTGAATTGTTTCTCCCCCACCAGAATCATCGCCTTTCCCGAGGCCGATCGGACCTGTTTCCGGGTTTCCCACCATAATGGGAAATCAGCGTCTGTTTCCACGAGTTCGGTGTTCGCCGATGACGGTCGCGTTCAAATCCGGGCAGCGCGCTTCCGCACGATCCCAGTAGCGCACCGCCTCATCAAGGTGATCCCGCGCGGCGGCCACATTGCCGAGTCCGGTTTCCGCGCGGGCGATCTCGTAATCGCTGCCGACGAGTTCTGCTCGGCTCACGGCCTGCCGGTAGGCGCGCGCGGCCTGCTCGTGTTGACCCGCGCGAAAATGCGCCCAGGCCAGACAGTTGAACGCCATCGCGGCATCGAGATCCAGGCCGAGGTGCTCGAAAACCGCCAGTGCCTCGGTGGCATGTCGCACCGCGTCATCGGTATCGCCGAGTTCGGTTTCGGCCAACGCGATGCCGCGCAGGGTGATCGCGGCGTTGCGTTCGTTACCGGCTCGCCGATAGGCGTCCAGCGCGTCGGCGAGTTCGCGTCGGGCCTGGTCATGTTGCCCCTGGTAGTGGTGGGCCCAGCCGAGATTGGCCAGCGCCGTGACCCGGCCCTGCTCGTTGCCGATCTGCTCGAACAGCGCCAACGCCTGCTGGTAGTAGGCGCACGCCTGGTCGAGTTCGCCCCGGTCGACGTGCGCGACGCCGAGGTTGTCCAGGGTGACCGCCTCGGCCCAGCGGTCGCCGGTCGCGCGGGTGGCGTGCAGGGCGAGTTCGTGCGTGTCGATCCACGGATCCCAGAGCTTGGCAAGGAAGAAGTAATCCCGCAGCGCGAACGCCAACTGCCAGCAGCGGGTGTGCTGCCCGGTCTCGGCCGCGGTGCGGCACAGTTCCACCAGCGCGGGCCATTGCGCCTGCACCCAGGCCCGCGCGTTGGCAGGGTCGACGAAGACTCGGGGCGCGCGCGGCGGATCGATCGGCACGGCCGGACGAAACCGTTGCGGGGTAAGTAATACGTCCACGGTGTTGGCGCAGTGCAGACCGTAGCCGACCAGCCGCTCCAGGGCCGCACCGCGCGCGTCTGTTGGCAGGTCGCGAAGCACGGCCTCGGCCGCGAACGCCTTGAGCAGGTCGTGGAATTCGTAGCGGCCGCCCGGCCGCTGGCTGAGCAGGTAGGACTCCTGTAGTCGGTCCACGATTCGTCGCGCCTCCGCGAGGTCGAGGTCGCCGAGCGCGGCGGCGACGTAGCCGTCGAGGTCGGCACCGGGGTGCAGGGACAGCAGGGCGAAGAGCCTGCGCTGATCGGCGGGCAGTTCGCGATAGGAGAGGTGGAACGCGGCGAACACACTGCGTTCGCCGTCGTCGAGTTCACGCAGCAGGTCGGGTGCCTGCGCGAGCCGCTCGCGCAGGTCCACAAGGGACCAGCCGGGATTGCTGCGGTAACGCGCCGCCGCCACCCGCACAGCCAGCGGAAGCCGGCCGCACCGGGTGACCACTTCGCGCACCAGGTCTTCTTCGTGCGGGACACGATCCGGGCCTGCGACGGCGTTGAACAGGACGACGGCCTCGGGTTCGGTGAGCGCGTCGAGGGAGAAGTGCCGGGCGTCGTCCAGCGCGGGCAGCCGGCCCCGGCTGGTGACCAGCACCCGGCAGGTGCGTTCACCGGGCAGCAGCGGACGCACTTGCCGCGCGCTGCTCGCGTTGTCCAGTACGACCAGCAGCCGCAGGGTGCGGACCAGGCCGCGGTAGTAGGCGGCGCGGTCGTCGGGGTCGATGGGGATCTGCTCGCCGGGCACGCCGAGCTGACGCAGCAGCCGGTCAAGGGCGTCCGCGCTGGTCATGCCGCTGCTGCCGGGGGTGTAGCCGCGCAGGTCGAGGAAGATGCTGCCGTCGACAAACCGCTCGTCGACCTGGTGCGCGACCCGCACGGCCAGGGCGGTCTTGCCCACCCCGGCCATGCCGGCGATCACGCACACCCCCGGTGCCTCCGGCCCGTCGTCGACCAGCGCGGCGCGCAGTTCGGCCAACCGGTCGCCCCGGCCGACGAAGTGCGCGGCCTCCGGCGGCAGGCCGGTGAGCCGCGACCCGGCGCCGCGCGGCCGGCCTGGCCGTCGGCGTCGGGTCGGGACCATGGCGAGCAGCGTTCCTTTCGTGTCGAGCACGCGGTCGCACAAGGCGGCGAGCGTCTCGTTGGCCTGGGCCAACCCGGTTTCCACCTTGCTGAGGTAGCCCTTGCTGTAGTGCACGGCGTCGGCGAGGTCGGTCAGGGACAGTCCGGCGGTGGTGCGCAGCCGCCGTAATTCCGTGCCGAACGTCGCGTCGGTCATGGCCGTCCTCTCGCCAAGTGGCCACCGGAGGCCCATTATCTCAGCAGAAGAGTTGCGACAGCCAACCGAAAATGCCGTGGATCTCCATTGTTCCTCCCGTTCGACAACGATTTCTTGATTTCGGAGGGAATCCGGATTCCGTTTTCGAAGGCGCCGAGAACATCGTCGATCGGCCGACCGGGGCGAGACAACCGGTTTCCGGTTTCCGAGTTTTTCGGGAAACCCGGAAACCGAAGTCGATCAATGAAACACGTGGATATCGTGACCACAACGGCCACCCACGTGGCTGGCCGGAGGGCATACCATCTACCGAGTTGTCTTCAGCTCGCGAAGCGGAGAACCTGGATGGACGCCAATACCCTGGTGGACCAACTCATCGGCGAACTGAAGGGGCTGCGTCGCAGTCGAGGGGTCGAGACGAAGGAGATCAACGACAGAATCGGGCCAATGCTGCGACTGGCCTGCGGTATCGCCGCAGACGACGGGCCTGCCAACATCAGGAAAAAGCTGCGGCACCGGCTTGGCGAACTCGTCGAGCATCTGCCGTCGGACCTGAAGGTGTTGGCCCAGGCGGCATTGGCGCTGGTGCCGGAGGCGAACGCCCAGTTCTACCGCGAGCGGCTGACCTGGGCGGCAAGGCAGATCGACCGGCAGGAACGGACGCTGCGCAGGCGCGCGGACGTGGCGCTGAAACAGTTGGCCGAACTCGCCGCCGCCGGTCTCGCCGATCGACTCGACCGCGTGGGGGCCGACCCGATCGGTGACGGCTGGCATACCGAAACCCTCACCGCGACGTTGAACCTGAGCGCGCCGGAACCAGAGGCATTCGAATTCCGCACGATTGTCGCCGATCGGGATGAACTACCCGAAATCGACCTCGCGGTCACCTTGACCGCTACTCCGAACGGCTCATCTTCCCCACCGGGCGCACTCGCCATGGATGTGCTCTACGGCGGCAGGCTGACCCAGCGCTTCATGGAGTCCGAGCGCCGGTTCGCGATGAAACTGGCGTTTCCCGAACCGCTGAACACCGGCGACCGACATCAATTCGCCCTGCGTTTCCGGGTACCGGACGACACGGCGATGCGTCCGCATTTCGTTTCGGTCACCAAACAGCCCTGCGACAAGGTCGAATTGCGGGTGAAATTCGACGAGAAACACGTTCCCGCGAACGTCTGGCTGCTGGAGCGGGTCTTCCAGAGCGACCTCGCCGACCCGACCCAGCGCGGTGCCGCGGTTGCGGTCGACGCCGCCGGCGAACTCCGGGTCCAGTTCGTCGCACCGGATCCGGGGTTCGCCTACGGCGTGCGCTGGGAAGCCGAAGAGGACATCGACAGCGCGCGAATGCGCTAGCGCTTCAGGCTTCTTCTCGGTCAGACTCGCCGCGCGGTGACCACGTCGGCCAGCCGGGGCCAGCCTGCGAACACGGCGTCGTGGGTGATCGCGGCGGTCTCGGCGTCCAGCGTGACAAGGCCGACCGCGGCGAAGCGGCCAAGCACCTGCTCGACCTGACCGCGTCGCGGATTGCCCGGCGCGCAGTCCAATTCGGCGCACGGCACCGGACCCGCGCCGTGTGGCCCGTCGGCGTGCACGGTGACCAGCTTGCGGAACAGTCGCGCGGCGAGCAACTGCTGATCCGGATTGAGGGAAGCGAGCGCGAGTTCCGCGCAGCGCCGCACCGCGTCCCGCACGCCGCCGACCGCGAGGTAGTCGGCGTTGGTGAGTACGCCGCCACGGCGTCGGCGCCAGGTCATCAGCAGCGCGTGCGAGACCAGCGGCAACGCGGCGACCGCGCCGCCGGGCAACGGGTCGGTGCTGATCGACGCGGCGTCGGCGAGGACCCTGCGCACCAGATCCGGCTCGACACACAGCCGCGCGCGGCGCGCAGGGCCCTGGATCGCGTCGATCAGTTCGGCGTCACTCGGCATGCCGACATGCACCGAGTCGGCCAACGCGGGCCGCAACAGCGGATGGTCGGCCAGCAACGCATGCCGCTCGGCCCGCACCCCGAGCACGACGGCCGCGCCGGTGCCGGCCAGCACGTCCAACGCTGCCAGGAAGGTGTTGCGGCTGGTCCGGTTGACTTCGGCGGTGAACAGCCCGTCGAGCTGGTCGACGACCAGGGTGAGGCCGGCAGGCCCGATCGGCGCGGTCTCGCACAGCAGCCTGGCGAGTTCGCTGGGCCGCACGTGCAGGGCATGATCGACGATGTCGACCGGTTGGTCCAGCACGATGCTGAGTTCGTCGGCCAACCGCCGACAGGGATTGCGCTCCGCGCTGATGGCGATCGTCCGTCGGCCCGGCTGACCATCGAGCGCGGGCACCAGTCCGGCGAACAGCGCGGAGGACTTGCCCACCCCGGACTGGCCGACCACCGCGACCGGCACGCCCTTGGTCCGCGCCGCGCCGCAGCGCATCAACAGCGTCGAGACCAGGTGCGATCGGCCGAAGAACCAGCGGGCGTGGGTCGCCTGATAGGCGGCGAGGCCCCGGTAGGGCGCGGGCATGGTGTCCGCGCGCCTGCTGTGCGAGAGCCGAACCCGAACCAGCGCGCTCTTCCAACCGTCGAGCAGATCCGGACTGTCCACACCGCACGCGCGCAGGATGTCGGGCAGCACGCCGGCCATTTTCAACGGCGGAAGCGAACGTCCGGCAAAATAGTCACCAACGGTCGCCACCGGAATACCAGCTGTTTTCGCGACGTCGCGCACAGTTAATCCGGCCCGTTCCCGAACAATGGTGAGGGCCCAACCGAAGTAGGCTCGATCGTCGATGTCATCGGGATTCGGATCAATGTCGTGCACGGCACTCTCCGCCAGTGGTGTGGTTGTCCCCGCCGATGAACATCGACGAGAAGCAGTCCCTGTTACCTGGCCCGCAACGCAAGCACTCAGGCGCCCGCACACCAGCTGACCTGCGGAAAGAGAGATCTGACCAGGTCAAAATCGCACTTGTCGGCGCAACGTTGACCACTATCTGGCCAAAAATTGGATGATTTTTCCGCCACTCGATACGGATTCGTGGTCGACCCGTTACCACCCGGATATCGCGTCATTTCTACCCACATCCGACCTTGTCCGGTCCGCGCGGCACACGCTATCCGAGCTGGCCATTCTCGATTGTCCCAGGACCGAGGTATGTCAGCAGTTCGACGAACAAGGCCGGCAATACCTCGCCGCCGACGGATTCTTCGACAACCCGGTCTTCACCGCGGCTGGCGACCTGACCGGCTGTTACAGCCGTAGACCCACCAGTTTGGCGAGGAGTCGGCCCAGCTGTTCTTCGACGGGCGGCCAGGAGAGGTCGGGCTCGTTGATCCGTTGGGACAGCATGCCGTTGACGGCCACCCCGAGATCGATCGCCACGATGGTCGCGTCCTCGGGCGGCGCGAGTCCGGCGTCCATGCACCGCTGCACGGCATCGACGGTGCGTTGAACCATGACCTCTTTGAACGGCATGCCGAGCCTGCGATGCACGGTGCTCTCGTGCAGCACCTTGTACAGTCCAGGATGGTCTTCCGCCCAGCGCGCCTTGGCCAGGATTGCCGCCCGCAGTGCGGCGCCCGGATTCGGTTGTGCCGCAGCGGCTTCGTCACCGACCCGGACCAGTTCTTCGTGGCAGCGCCGCATCGCGGCCAGCACGAGTGAGTCGCGGTCGGGAAAGTGCAGATACACCGAGGTGGCCGCGATGTCGACCACTCTGGCGACCGCACGCAGCGACAGCGCCTGGTCATCGGCGAGTTCGTCGAGCATGCGCACCGCGGCGGTGATGATCTCCTCGCGCAACAGCTCGCCTCGGCCGCGGGCATTCGGCCTGCGCCGGGTCTTGTTCGCCGCTTCTTCCACACCGGCATTGTAACTGGGCATCCTTAGCGCTACGCTTCTAGCGCTACAGCTGTAGCGCTATGGATGTCCACCGACGGGAATCATGTGACCATGACAAGCAACATCTCCACCGCGGGCCCCGACCTTCGGGCGCTGGACCCGGTCTTCGCCCAGATGGCGGCGGCATCAATCGGGTATGCGGCTGCGGCGCCGAACCTCACCGAACCCGAGAAGGTGTTTCTGCGACTGACCGCGGACGTCTGCCAGCAGTGCCTTGGCCTACCTTTCGAAGTTCACGTCCGCGGCGGCGTCAAGCAGGGCGTGTCAACGAGCGACATGCGAGCCCTGCTGCGGTTCATCTCCTACGACGCCGGCTATCACGCCGTACTGGGTGCGTTCGAGCGGCTCGCCGAACTCGAGACGGCGCTCGGGCTGTCCAGTGCGGACGCCGAGCCACTGCCGGACGAACTGGTGGCCACCGGCCCGAACGCCGCCCCCAGCCCGCTGCCGCCGCGCGCCCGCGCCACCCTTCAGGGCTTGGATCCGTCTTTCGCCGAGTACTTCGACCTGCAGTCCCGAATGCGCTCGATCTCGGGCCCCGGCACCCTGACCGAACGCGAGCGGGCCTTCACCACGATGAGCATCGACACGCATTATCAGACCCTGGGCGATACGTTCAGGTTGCACATCCAACGGGCACTGGATGGCGGTGCGACGCTCGCCGACGTCCGCGCCGTGCTCCGCTTCAACGCCCAGTTCGGTGCGACGCGTGCCTGGCATGCCTGGCAGGCGTTCCACGCCCACGCCGCCGAGGCCGGTTGGGTCGAAAAGTACGACAGCCCTAGCTCGTGACGGGCTTGTCAGGCTAGGCGTCGAGCACTCCCAGCAGGGCCGAGGCGACGAGGGCGACGGCCCGATCATCGTCGTCGGCCAAGGGGCGCAGGACGTCCCGCGCGATGGTCGGCGGCAACTCGACGAGGGCCTGGGTCAGGCGTATCCGCATCGAGGAATCCGCGGTGGGTGCCGCGAGCTCGTCGACAAGGGCGCTGATGATCCGGTCCGCGCATCCGGGGTCCCGGGACAGTGTTCCCAGGACCTCGGCCGCTTCCACGTCGTTGGTGCCTTCGACCACCATGCCGACGAGGGTCGGCACGGCCGCGGTCGCGCCGCGCGTACCCGATGCCAGCGCGGCATGCCGGCGCACCGTCGGGTCCGAGTCCCCGAGCGCGTCCGCGAGCATCGCGGTCGCCTCGTTGCCGGACAGCTCGGCGATCGCGAGGACCGCGCGTCGCCGGACCTCGACGTTCTCCGAACGCAGGCCGGACGCCACGCTGGCCACCCCGTCGCCGCCCGCCCGCGCGAGGGCCCAGCGCAGGGCGCCCGCGACATTCGGATCGGATTCGGTGAGGACCGCCCCGGCCAGCAGTTCGGTGGGAACGGGCAGGTCCTCGCCCGAGGTCAGGACGGTCTGCTGTCGGCGCGCGGCACTGGGCGAGTCGAGCCCGTGCAGCAACTCGACGATGCGCAGGACGCCCTCCCAGCCGGAGGGCGCCGACGCATCGACCGTACGGAGTCGCTCGAGTAGCTCCTGATCCCGGGCGAGTCGCTCCTCGGTCCAGCGGATCAGGTCGCCGACCAACGCCGAGGGCGTGAAGGCCGGATCCTCCAGCGCGCGTCCGATCTGGTGCAGCGACATTCCCAGCGACCGCAGGCTTTCCACCTGGAAGATCCGGCGAATGTCCTCGGCGGCGTACTCGCGGTAGCCGCCGACGGTACGACCGGTTGGCCGCACCAGCCCGAGGCGGTCGTAGTGCCGCAGCATCCGGCTGCTCACCCCCGAGCGGCGAGCCACCTCGCCGATCAGCACTCCAGCCCCTTGGCTCGTTCGGGACCGAGCGCGGCCATCCGTTTCGCCTCGTCGAGGGCTGGAGTGACATCGGCGTCCGGGTCGCGCAGGAGCCGCTCGGTGGCGTCGGCATGCGCCCGCACCGTCGGGTCGGCACTCGCCAGCCCCGGCCGCAGGGCCGGCTCGATCACGTCGCCGAGTGCGACGAGTGCTCGGCTGAGACTCAGTTGCACGTTCCGGTCACCGCGACCGAGTTGGGTGGCCAGTTCCACCGCCAGCCCCTCCTGCTCTCCGACCGGCACGAGCACGACGGCGGCACGCCAGGCGCTGCGCGCGACCTCGTCGTCGGCATCATGCAGCAACGACCGGGTGATTGCCGGCCAGACACTCTCGTCTCCGATCTTGGAGAGGGTGTGCAGCGCCTGGCTTCGGGCCTGAGCGCGCTCGGAACGGAGCTCCGCGCGGAGCCTGGGTACCGTGATCTCCGCAGGGAGGCGGACCAACGCCCAGGTGAGCATGTCGCGCACGAAGAAGTTCGGCTCGATCGCGCACCGGGCCACGAGCGCGTCCACCAGGCCGAGATCGGCGTGACGGCCAACCGCCATGGCCGCCTGGAGCCGCGTCGACGAGTCCTCGGCACTCAGCGCGTCGAGCAGCCGCGTGTCGGCTGAATTCTGGTGGGTCGGGTTCATGGGGGCCACCTCCGGCACCCAGTGAAAACCTTGTCACGGTGTCAAGGTCAACCTAAGCCGGTTCGGTGGTCTGGGTGTCCGGGCTGCGCGGGCTGGGGGTTGGTGCGGATTCCTCGGGTACGGCACCGGCTCGGCGTCGAGGTGTGGGCATCGGACGGTGGATCGGTAGGCGCAGGGTGAAGGTGGCGCCGTGGCCAGGCTTGCCGGTCGCGCTGATGGTGCCGTTGTGGCTGCGCACGACCTCGCGCACCAGCGCGAGACCGAGGCCGAACCGGCGGCCCTGGCCGGTGCCGCCTCGGGCGAAGCGTTCGAAGATGCGTTCGGCGTCGGCCGGGTCGAAGCCGACGCCGTTGTCGGTGACGGTGAGTTCGATGTCGCGGGTGGCCGGGATCTCGCGTAGCGCCAGGGTGATCGCGCCGTCGTCGCCGGTGTGGCCGACGGCGTTGTCGATGAGCGCTGCGACGACTCTGCGCAGCGCGGTGGCGATGCCGTCGACCAGGTAGGGGCGCTCCTCACCGGCGACGGTGATGGTGATGCCGTTGCAGCGGGCGCGCGGTTGTTCCGCGGACACGGCCTCGCGGACGAGCGCACCGAAGTCGATCGGGATCAGTTGTTGTGGCTGGGCGCGCAACCGCGCGGAGAGCAGCAGGTCCTCGACGACCTCACCGAGTTGACGGGTGCCGGTGACCAGTCGGTCGAGCTCCTCGGTGATCGCGTCCGAGCCGCGATCGCGGCGGGTGCGGCGGGCCAGCAGTTGGGCGCGGGTGTGCAGTTGGGTGAGCGGGGCGCGGAGTTCGTGGCTGGCGTCGGCGACGAACTGCCGCTGGCGCTGCAGGGCTTCGCCGAGCGGGTGGATGGCGCGGCCGGCGAGCAGGTAACCGGTGAGGACGGCAACGAGCAGGCCGATGATCTCGCCGATGCCGAGGCCGAGCATCAGCAGGTGCTGGTCGGCGAGTTGGTAACGCAGGTCGTAGGCCGCCTGGGCGACCACGTTGCCGTGCTTTTCGGTGAGCACGGTGTACTGGGTGCCGTTGCCGCTGATCTCGGTCAGGATCGGGGTACCGGTGCGCGCGACCTTGTCGAGGTCGGCGCGGTCGGGCAGGCCCTGCGGCGGGGTGGTACTACCGGACTTGACGGCGAGGTGACCGTTGCTGACCAGGAAAAGGCTGTCGCACCCCCAGAGCGGCGCGGTGTTCGGGTGGTCGGCGACGCGGGAGACCTCGCGGTCGGCCTCGGCGGTCTGGCTGTTGACCATGATGAAGTAGGCGATGGCGCCGACGAGTATCACGAGTAGGGTGATCACGGCGGCGATCTGGGTGGTGAGCATGCGCTTGGCGCGCTGGATGACTTGGCATTCGGCGTCGGTGTTGCCGTCGAACCCGCGTTTGTTCACAACGCCCCCAGTTGGTAGCCGAGGCCGTGCACGGTGGTGACGACGCGCTTGCCGAGTTTGCGCCGCAGGTAGTAGACGTATGTGTCCACAATGGACTCAGCTGCGGTGTCGGCGAAGACGCTGTCGCGCAGTTCGGTCCTGGTGTGCACGGCGCGCGGTCGTTCGGCCAGCAGCCGGAGCAGCGCGAACTCCTTGGCCGAGAGGGGGATCCTGGCGCCGGCGGGCAGCAACACCTCGCGGCGGGCCACGTCGAGCCGACCGGAGGTGCCGAGCGGGATCGACTCGGCGGCCTCGATGTGCCTTCGGTGCAGCGCCCTGATCCTGGCCAGGAGTTCGTCGATCTCGAACGGTTTGACCAGGTAGTCGTCGGCGCCCGCGTCGAGGCCGGCGACCCGGTCGGCCACGGTGCCCTGCGCGGTGAGGATCAGCGCCCGCGCGCCCACCGCCTTGCGCCGTAATCGGGTGAGCAGGTCGAGCCCTTCGATGGCCGGCAGGGCACGATCGATGACCATGACCTGGTAGTCGTGGGTGAGACCGAGGTGCAGCCCGTGGTGCCCGTCGAGCGCCACGTCGACCTGGTAGCCCTCCTCGGCGAGGAGATCACTGAGCATGTCGGTGAGCTCCCGGTCGTCGTCGACGAGCAGGAGCCGTACCGAACTCGCGGTGTCCACGGGCCCATCGTGGCACTGCGGTAATTGAAGGTTCCAGTTTCCGCGATGATCGGCTAACTGAGCACGACATCGGATGGTATTTCGGGCGATTCGGCCGCCGGTAGTGTGCCGTTGCGTTGGGCTCGGCGTTCGTACCAGGTCAGCAGCGGCGCGGTCATGATGGTCGTCACCAGCGCGACCAGCACCAGCACCGTGAACAGCTCGTTGGTCACGATGCCCGCCTGCAGACCGACGTTGACGGCGATCAACTGCATCAGGCCGCGCGCGTTCATCAGGATGCCGACCCGGACCGCGATCGGCCCCGGCTCACCGACCGCGCGGGCCCCTGCCCAGCAGGCGCCGAGTTTGCCGACGATGGCCACAACCACGGCGAGCACGGCGAAGCCGAGCAGGCCGGGGTTGGTGAGCAGCCCGAAGCGGGTGTTCAGGCCGGAGTAGGTGAAGAACAGCGGCAGGAAGACGATCCGGGCGATCGGGCCGATGGTGGCCTGCACCCGGTCGGCGGCTGCGTTGCGCGGGAAGACCACGCCGACGCAGAAAGCGCCGAACACCGCGTACAGGCCGATCTTGTCGGTGAACCAGGCGCCTGCGAACACCGCGATGATGGTGATCAGCAGCCGTCCGTCATCGGTGGAGCGGCCCGATTCGCGGATGGCGCGGCCCAGCAGCTGCCGGCCGCCGAAGATCAGGATCGCGGCGAACACCACCGCACCGACCACGGCAAGCAGCGCGGGGCCCGAGGATCCGGACGCCATGCTCAGCACGATCGCCAACAGGATCCAGGCCAGCACGTCGTCGGCGGCGCCGCAGGCCAGCGCGAGCGAGCCGAACCTGGTGTCGGAGATGCCGCGCTCGGTGATCATCCTTGCCATCATCGGGAACGCGGTGATGGCCAGCGCGACCCCGACGAACGCGGCCGAGGTGGTGAGCGAGACGCCGGGCACCACGACGTGCGCCCAGCCCGCGCCGAGCAGGGTGATCAGCACGCCGAGGACCAGCGGGAGCAGGTTGCCGCTCAACGAGATCGCGGTGACCGTGCGCACCGATTTGCGCATCCGGCCGGTGCTGAACTCGTAGCCCGCACCGAACATGAACAGCACCAGCCCGATCTGGCCCGCGACGTAGAGCAGTGGCCGACCGGCCGTGGGGAAGATGAAGCTCTCCGCGCTCGGGCTGAGCAGACCGAGCAGCGAGGGCCCGAGCAGCACGCCCGCGACCATCTCACCGACCACCGGCGGCTGGCCCAGTTTCACGCCGACCCAGCTGACCAGGCGACACGCCAGCAGGATGACCACAAGGGCGAGGAAGAAGGTCGGGCCCGCGCTGGTCACGCTCATGAGGTCCTCGTTCCGTGGTCTGCGGGGCAACCCGTTGCCGCCGGGGCGGCGGGGGTTGCGTCGAGCTCGGCGAAGTAGTTCTGGCACAGGCGTTTGCGGCGCGCGTCCCACACCATGTAGCTGCCGAAGATCAGTTGCGCGATCCCCCCGTAGACGTCCTCCCAGCGGTCTCGCGCCCGCAGGAACAGCAGGGCCGACCGGCGACGGGCGGTGCCGAGGCCGGCCGAGCGGCGGATGAGCAGGACCGGGCCGCGACTGGGCAGCGAGCGGGTGTGCGCGACCGAGCTGGTCAGTTCGAATCTCTGCAGCACCGCGCGCGTGACGACGCGCATGGTGACCGGAGCAAGGCCACGTGCCGGGCAGGCGCGGTTGGCGGTGACGCCGAACGGGATGAAGTTGACGTCCTTGGCGGCGATGTCGGCCCAGCGCTCGGGCCGGAACTCGGTCGGGTGCGGGTAGCCCCGCTGGTGGAAGTCGGGATAGCTGAAGCAGAGCACGGAACCGGCCGATACGGTCCCCTCGGGCAGTTCCAGGTCCGCGGTGAGGATGCGGTGGGCGATGCCGAACAGCGGGTACGTGCGCAGCGATTCGTCGATCACCGCGTCCAGGTATTCGGTGTCGTCCGGGTTCGCGACGAGGCGTGCCTGGACGTCCGGGTGTTCGGCGATGGCCAGTAGCAGGTGGGCCATGCCCTCGGACATCTGCACGACCGCGGTGTTGAAGAACGTGCCCTGCAAGTAGTACGCTTGCTCCATTGTGGACAGTGTGGCCGGCAGCTGGTGCGGCACGGTGCCTTCGACGATGCGCCGGTGCAGGTAGTCGGTGAGCCTGCCGCGCCTGCGCATGTGCCGCAGGCCGTTGCATTTGAGCGCGGTGACCACGTCGTCGGCGTTGGCCACGATCAGCTCGCGCGCCTCGGGCGGGCACGGCTGCTGGAAGACCAGTTCGTAGTACAGCTCGGCCCAGATCGGCATCATCGCATCGCGTAACCGGAGCAGGGTGGCGGCCGGCGCGTCGATCTCCTCGAGCACGCGCGCGGCGACCCGCGCGGTCAACTCCTCCGACTCGCCCTTGGGTTTCACCAGGATGCGCCGGGTGGTCCTGGCGACCTCGTCATAGCGCGGCCCGGCCTCAAGGTGTTCCTGGTGCACGTGCGGTCCCGGCGCGAGCCAGTACCAGAAGAGGTCGGAAAGAGCCGCGCCGCGACTGCGGCCGTTCGCGGCCGGGTCGGCATAGGCCCGCAGGTAGTCGTCGATGCCGATCCGAGGCCCGGGCACGCTGATCCCCTCGTCGCCGTTGACCGCGGCGAACACCCGCGTACGCAGCCGGACCACTCGCTGCGGCAACCAGTACGGCAGGCTGGCCAGCAACGCGAGGGCCAACACCACGATCCCGAGCGCGATCAGCATGAGGGCTCCGGCGACGTCTCAGTAGGAGCGGATCAGATCCGGGTTGAGGTCAGCGGGGGATGCCGCGCCGCACAGCGCCAGCGCGTGGTCGAATTCCGCGCGCAGCAGTTCCAGCACGCCGCGCACACCGTTCTCGCCGTCGACGGCCAACCCCCAGATGACCGGACGGCCGACGCCGACCGCGTCCGCGCCCAGCGCCAGCGCCTTGATCACGTCGGTGCCGCGTCGGATGCCGCCGTCCAGAATGACCGGGATGCGACCGCGAACCGCGGCGACGATCTCGGGCAGCGCCCGGATGGTCGCCGGCACGGTGTCGAGTTGCCGGCCACCGTGGTTGGACACGAGCAGGCCGTCGACGCCGTGCGCGACGGCGAGCCGGGCGTCCTCCGGGTGCAGCACGCCCTTGAGCAGGATCGGCAGCGCGGTGATCGAACGCAGCCATTCGATGTGTTCCCAGGACAGTTCCGCGCTCATCTCGATCTGGCGGACGTGCCCCGTGCTGCCTTCGCGCAGGTCGACCAGGTTCTCGCAGCGCATGCCGGGCGGGAGATCGTGGAAGTCGTGCGCGTCGTCGCGTTCGCGATGCCCGAGCACCGGCGAGTCCACGGTCACCACCAGCGCCTTGACCCCCGCCGCCTCACCCCTGCGCACGATGGCCTCACTGAAGTCGCGGTCGGTCTGGAGATAGAGCTGGAACCACAGCGCCGGGTCGCGGCCGGGCACGGCGGCGCGGGCGGCGGCCGCGATGTCCTCGACGGCCACGGTCGCGGCCATGCTGACGATCATGATCGTATCCGCGGCGGCGGCCGCGCGGGCGGTGGCGAGTTCGCCCTCGACGTGCGCGAGTTTGTGGAACGCGGTGGGCGACAACAGGATCGGCATGGACGCGGTCGAGCCGAACAGCTCCACCGAATGCCGACGGTTGTCGCTGCCGCGCAGGATGCGCGGCAGCAGGCACAGTTCCTGCAAGGCACTCTCGTTGGCGCGCATGGTGATCTCGTCGCGCGCGGCACCGGCGAAGAAGTCGTAGTAGACGGGTTCGACGATGGCGCGGGCGGCAGCCTGGTAGTCGGCGACCTTGAGCAGCCGCGGCCGGGTGGTGGTCACGGTCAGCTCCGGTCGGCGGCGGCGAGCGAGGCGCCGGTCTGGCGGGCGATGAACGCGGCCAGCGGTTCCTGGTGCACGGTCGCGTTGGTCCACTCGTTGTCCAGGTTCTCGGTCACATGGTGGACGCCGGCAAGTTCGCCGTCGCGGTAGTGCCGGATGACCGGGTGCAGGTAGTGGCCCTCGTCGGCGTGTTCGGTCTCGCTCTGGCTGATCCGCTGTCGAGCGGTGCTGTCGAACGGGTCGTACTTGTCGTGGTCGGGGCCGTAGTCGAGGGTGATCACGAAGTAGCTGCCCGCCTTGCCGAGGTCGCTGTCGGCGACGTAGTCGACCGGGACCTCCTCGTAGTGCCGGGCGGTACCGGCCTGTTCGTCGACGGTGACCAGGTCGCCGATGAACCCGAACTGCTGGAACAGCGCGGACGAGCGGTTCACCCGCTCGATGATCTTGTCCATCAGCACGTCCGGTTCGGCGGAGAGTTCCTGACTCGGCCACGGCATGCCCTCGTAGCGCTCGTCCAGCACGTGCTGGAGGGCGCGGGCGCAGTAGCGGAAGCCGTGGATGAACCCGCTGGTGCTCTTCTTGAAGTCGCGCATCTGCGAGAGCGTGCCGGTGAAGTAGAGGTCGGGGATGTTCACCGACTCCCACGCGGAGGTCTGCGCCGGGAAGCGGTCGTCGATGACCAGTTCGGGCTTGAGGTCGTCGGAGAAGATCGACGCATCGAACC
>DASYBO010000421.1:0-6625 GCA_036500685.1 Pseudonocardiaceae bacterium
GGAAGCCGGCACCTACGACGAGAAGTGGTCGATCTCCTACGACGAGCGCTGCATCGACTACGCGGTCGGCCGTTTCCGCGCGGTCGCCGGTGATCAGGGCTGGCCCTACCAGCGGGCCATGGAACTGGGCAGTGGCACCGGGTTCTTCCTGCTCAACCTGATGCAGGGCGGGGTGATCGCCAAGGGTTCGGTCACCGACCTCTCGCCCGGCATGGTCGAAGTGGCGCTGCGCAACGCGGAGAACCTCGGCCTGCCGGTCGACGGCCGGGTCGCCGACGCCGAGCGCATCCCCTACGACGACGACACGTTCGACCTGGTCGTCGGGCACGCCGTGCTGCACCACATCCCGGACGTCGACGCGGCCATGGGCGAGGTGCTGCGGGTGCTCAAGCCGGGCGGCCGGTTCGTGTTCGCGGGGGAGCCGAGCAAGATCGGTGACGTGTGGGCGCGCAAGATCAGCCAGCTGACCTGGTGGCTGACCACGAACGTGACCAAGTTCGGCCCGCTCAACACCTGGCGTCGTCCCCAGTCCGAGCTCGACGAGTCATCACGCGCGTCCGCGCTTGAGTCCGTTGTGGACATCCATACGTTTGCCCCCGGCGACCTGGAGCGCACCGCGCGCGCGGCCGGCGCGCACAACGTGCGGGCGGTGACCGAGGAACTGGCGGCGGCACTGCTCGGCTGGCCGGTGCGCACGTTCGAGGCGGCCGTGCCAAGGGAGAAACTGGGTTGGGGCTGGGCCATGTTCGCCTACAAGTCCTGGCAGCGGTTGTCCTGGCTCGACGAGCAGGTGCTGTCGAAGGTGGTGCCGCGCGGGCTGTTCTACAACGTGCTGGTCACCGGCACCAAACCCGAATAACCGGTGGCCTACGCGTTCAGCCTCGGTGACGTCGAGTTCCTGCGCGGTGAGGCGGGACGGACCGCGCTCGCCGAGATGTCGGCCCGCCCGCTGGCCGACGCGACCCGCATCGCCGACGTCGCCGCCGCCCGCACGCTGGCCGGCTCGCACGGGCCCGCGGTCCTGGAAACCGCGGTGCTCCGCCGAAAAGCCGCGGCCAAACTCGCCAACGCCGACGACTGGCTGTTCACCGACCCGGCCCTCCAACAGGCAACGGCCACCCCGGTCGCTGAACACCGCGCGCAGCGACTTGTGGGCCGCGACGTGCACGACGTGACCTGCTCGGTCGGCGCCGACCTCGCGGTCATCGCCCGCGTCGCGCGGCATGCCGTCGGTTCGGATCTCGACCCGGTCCGGCTGGCCATGGCCCGGCACAACTGTGGCCCCGGCCCGCTACTGCTCAACGCCGACGCGCTGCATCCCACCACCCGAGGCACCGCGATCGTCGCCGATCCGGCCCGTCGCGACGACAGCGGCCGCCGCCACTGGCGCCCTGCCGATCTGGTGCCCCGCCTCGACCTGCTGGCCGAGGCCTACGCCGGCCGCGACCTCGCGGTGAAATGCTCGCCCGGCCTGGATTTCGCCGCCGTCGGCTGGGCCGACGAGGTCGAACTGGTCTCGCTGGAGGGCACCGTGCGCGAGGCGTGCCTGTGGACCCGCGATCTGGCCACCCCCGGCGTGCGCAGACGAGCCACCGTGCTCCGCGACGGTGCACAGTGGACGATCACCGACGCCGAGCCGGACGACGCCCCGGTGCTGCCGATCGGCGCCTGGATCGTCGACCCGGACGGTGCCGTTGTCCGCGCCGGTCTCGTCCGGCACTACGCGGTCCGGCACGGCCTCGGCCAACTCGACCCGCGCATCGCCTACCTGACCGGCGACGAACCGCCGAGGGGAATCCGGGCGTTTCGGGTGCTCGAACACGCGAAGTACAGCGAGAAAGCGCTGCGCGCGCTGCTGCGCGCCCGGTCCGTCGGCACCCTGGAGATCCTGGTGCGCGGCCTTGACGTCGACCCGAACACGTTGCGCAAGCGGCTGAAACTGGCCGGAGAGGTATCCGCGACCGTGGTGCTGACCCGAGTGGGCGATACCCCCACCGCGATTCTGTGCCACGCCGTGCGTACCGTCGGAACATGACCTCGATGTGGGGAGCGCCGCTGGCCGACCGGCTCGGTGCATGGCGACGGCGAGACCCGGAGCAGGCGCGGTTTCTGACCCGCGACTCGCTGCGCTGGGTGATCCGCAACCGCGCGTACACGCCCTGGTACCTGGTGCGGTACTGGCGGCTGTTGCGTTTCCGACTTGCCAACCCGCACATCGTGTTGCGCGGCATGCTCTTCCTCGGCCGCAACGTGGAAATCCATTGCCGCCCCGGCTTCGGCAGGCTGGAGATCGGCCGTTGGGTGCACATCGGCGACGGCAACTCGATCCGCTGCCACGAAGGATCGCTGCGCATCGGCGACAAGGCCGTCTTCGGCAAGGACAACACCATCAACTGCTACCTGGACGTGGAGATCGGCGCGGCGACGCTGATCGCCGACTGGGTCTACATCTGCGACTTCGACCACGTCACGGCCGACATCAACCGGCCGATCAAGGACCAGGGGATCGTCAAGTCGCCGGTCCGGATCGGCCCGGACACCTGGCTCGGCGTCAAGGTGAGCGTGTTGCGCGGCACCCGCATCGGGCGCGGCTGCGTGATCGGCGCCCACGCGGTGGTGCGCGGCGACATCCCGGACTACGCCATCGCGGTCGGCACCCCGGCCAGGGTCGTGCGGGACCGCAAGGCCGACTACGACGCCGCCGCCGAGCAGCGGGCGGCCGTCGCCGACATGGCCCGCAAGGCCTCCCGTGCCCTGGCCAAGACCTTGCAGCAGAACTTCGAGGAATCCTGATCCGATCCGAACCCCGGCGATCGGTCGAACCGGTCTAACCCGGTTGGCGGGCGCAGCCGAAGCGATGCCCGCCCTACAGTTAACAGGGTTAACTCGGCATCGCGTCGGTGATCGCGGCGCGGATGGCTTCCTGCGGAGGACTTACGTGGACATCGCCGGATCCGAACCCCTGTCCTATCCGTTCAATCGAACCGACACCCTCGACCTCGACGATCGTTACGCGCGGCTGCGTGACGACAAGCCGATGGTCCGCGTCAAGCTTTCCCACGGGGACGAAGCCTGGCTGGCGACGCGGTATGCGGATGCCCGGCTGGTGCTCGGTGACGCGCGCTTCAGCCGGGTCACGCCGCCCGGCCACGACGAGCCGAGGATGGCCCCGGACGCAACACCCGGCGGCATTCTGTCCATGGATCCGCCCGAGCAGACGAGAATCCGCCGGCTGGCCACGAAGGCGTTCACCCAGCGGGGCGTCGAGGCGTTGCGGCCCAAGGCGACCGAGGTCGCCACCGAACTCGTCGATCGCATGATCGAGGTGGGTCCGCCGGTCGATCTGGTCGAGAACTTCGCCGTTCCGCTGCCGGTCACGATGATCTGCACGTTGCTCGGCGTGCCCGTCGCCGATCACGGCCTGTTCCGCGAATGGTCCGAGGCGTTCATCTCGGCGAGCGGGCTGACCTCGGCCCAGATCGCGGACTATCAGGGCAAGCTGTGGGGCTACATGGCCACACTGTTGGCGGAGCGCAGGGCCGAACCGCGCGATGACCTGCTCAGCGGTCTGGCCATGGCGCGGGATGACGACGATCGTTTCAGCGAAATGGAGATCCTCCTGTTCGCCGCCGGTCTCCTGGCTGCCGGGCACGAGACCACGACGAGTCAGATCCCCAACTTCGTGCTCACGCTCATCGAGCACCCCGATGAGCTGGCTCGCCTGCGCGCGCAGCCGGAACTCGTGCCGCAGGCGGTCGAGGAGCTGATGCGGTTCATTCCGCTCGGCGTCGGCGCCGCTTTCCCGCGCTATGCCCGCGAGGACATCGAGGTCGGCGGGGTACTGGTCAAGGCAGGCGAAGCCGTGCTCGCCGCCATCGGTTCGGCCAATCGCGACGACCGAGAGTTCCCCGACGCGGACGCGCTCGACCTGACCAGGCCGATCGGGCCGCACCTCGGTTTCAGCCACGGCGCGCACCACTGCCTCGGGGCGCCGCTGGCCAGGATGGAACTTCAGGTCGCGCTGACCACGCTCGTCGCCCGGCTACCCGATCTGCGGCTCGCCGTGCCGGTCGAGCAACTGAGCTGGAAGCACGGCAGCTTCATGCGCGCCATCGTCGAACTGCCGATCAGCTGGGGCTGACCCCCTGAACGACGCCGCGTAGCCGGGCGAGGACCTTGTCCAGCCCGGCCACCAGCGTGCCCAGTTCCGCATCGTCGAAGTCGCCGAACAGCGTGGTCGCGAACTCCTGCTGCGCAAGGAACATCGAGGTGGTCGCGGCCTTGCCGGCCTCGGTCAGCGTGACCAGGATGGCCCTGCGGTCGGTCGGATGCGGTTCGCGCGTGACGAATCCGGTGTCGACCAGCCCGTCGACCAGGCCGGTGATGTTGCGCGAGCTGACCTTCAACGCCTCGCTGAGCACTCGCTGGGTCACCGGTCCGCGATGGTGCACCTCCCACAGCAGGTGCGCGCGAGACAGCGTGAGCCCGGATTTGGCCATGCCGCGCTCGGCGTCCTCGTTGAGCAGGATGTTCAGTTCCATCAGTCGGCCGAAGGCCGCATCGTAGGCGCGCACGGATCATCATTTCGCGTATGTACTTCACTATGTGGTAGATTCACTGTCATGATAACACCGGTCGTCCGCTCCCAAACGCCGCAAGGCGTACCGGCCTGGTTGGTCACCGGCCGCGAGCTGGTCATGTCGGTCCTGGTCGACCAGCGCTTCGGGATCGCCCCGCCCGGCTCGCCCGGCATGGGGTCGCTGTTCACCGACGGTGAGCCGCACGCCCGGTTACGCAGGCTGCTCGCGCGCGCTTTCACCGCGCGGACGGTCACGGCTCTGCGGCCCAGGATCGCCGCGCTGGCCAACAATCTGGTCGCCGACCTGGTCAAGGCCGGACCAGGCGCGGACGTGATGGCCACGCTGACCCGACCCCTCCCGTTGGCGGTGATCGGCGACCTACTCGGTGTCGCCGAGCCGGACCGACTCCGGTTCCGGCGGTGGGCGGATGCCTCCCTGGGGGTGGTTGCCCCGGATCTGGTGAACCCGGGCGGTCACACACCCGGCGCGGAGGCCGCCTGGGGTGAACTGTCCGCGTTCATCGGGGAGTTGATCGCGACCACACGGGTCGAACCGGGCGACGACCTGCTCAGCGCCTTGATCGCGGTGCGCGACGCCGAGGACGGCAAGCTCAGCGACGAGGAACTGCTCACTACCACGATCGCGCTGCTGACTGCCGGCTACCTGACCGTGGCGAACGCGCTGGCCATCGGCCTCATGCACCTGCTGCCCACCGGCCAACTGCCCACACTCGCCGACGAGGCCGCGGCGACCCGCGCGACCGAGGAGGTGCTGCGCACGCAGACCGGCCGCGCCGGTGAGGCCATGCCGCGCTGGGCCCAGCTCGATCTCGAACTGGCCGGACAGCGGATCAACGCGGGCGAGCTGGTGCTGGTGAAGCTGGAAGCGGCCAATCACGATCCGGCCGAGTTCCCGGACCCGGACCGGTTCGACCCGGCCCGCGATCCGAACCGGCACCTGAGTTTCGGGCACGGCGCGCACCACTGTCTCGGCGCGGCACTGGCCAGGATCGAACTGGCTGAGGCGCTGCGCGCGCTCGCCGAGCAACTGCCCGGCCTGCGACTCGGTTGCGCGCCTGAGGAGATCGTCTGGACCGGCAATGCGCTCGACGACGGGCCAACACTCGTTCCGGTCGAGTGGTAACGGCTTTAGTTGCTAAAGGCGTTACCGGTCGCGATCTTGGGTCGACCCAGCTCGGCGCGGTCGCCGACGGTGGCCGTCGCGTAGACGTCGGCGGTCGCATCGGCGATGTGCGCCCAGTCGAAATCCTCGGCAAGACGCGCCTTGGCCGCCTTGGCCCTGCGCCGAGCGGCAGGGGCATCGGCCAGGACCGAGGTCACCGCGGTCGCGATGCCGCCGATGTCGCCGGGTGCGAAGGACAGGCCGGTCCGGCCGTCGATCACCACCTCGCCAAGCCCACCGGCGGTCGACGCCACGAGGGGTGCGCCGGCCGCGGCGGCCTCCAGCGCCACGATGCCGAACGGCTCGTACTTGCTCGGCAGCACCACCGCATCCGCGGCGGCCAGCGCTGCGCGCAGCTCCCGATCGGTGAGGTGGCCGACGAAATTCACCGCCCTGCGCACCCGGTGCCGGCGCGCGGCCTCGAGCAGTTCCGGTTCGTGGTTGCCCTTGCCGGCGACCACCAGCCGGGTGCCGGCCCGTGCCAAGCGGATCCGGGGGAGGGCGGCGATCAGGTCCTGCACGCCCTTTTCCCATTCCAGGCGCCCGAAGAAGACCAGCAGGCCCTCGCCGTCTGGCGCGTAGCGCTGCCGGGCCGCGCGCACGTCCGCGGCGCGCACCTGCCAGCCGTGCGACTCGATGCCGTTGTGGATGACCGTGATCGTGGCCGGATCGACCTCGAAGAGTTGGGCGACCTCGGCCCGCATCGCGGCCGAGCAGGTGATCAGCGCGTCAGCGCGGTTGGCCAGCCACCACTCGGCCGAGTGCACCTGCTGGTTGAGCGGCTGGGACAGCCAGCCGCTGTGCCGGCCGGCCTCGGTCGCGTGCATGGTCGCGACCAGCGGCACGTCCAGCAGTTCGGCCAG
>DASYBO010000422.1:0-8502 GCA_036500685.1 Pseudonocardiaceae bacterium
CGGCACCGGGCTCGGCTTCGGCTGGGTGAACGCGCTGAAGAACAACGGTATTGTGCTCAGCTGGGAGTCGCCGGTCACCGCGGTCGGGTTCCTCGGCGGCGGCCTCGGCATCGTGCTCGGCCTCGGCAATCACACCGACACCACAGTCGGCGTGATGCGCTGGCTTGGCGAGATCGCCAGCATCCTGATCGCGGTGGTACTGCTCTGGCGCGCGTATCGCGGCCGGATCCATCCGATGATCGGGCTCGGCCTCGCGCTGGGCGTGGTGGCGTTGCTGTCCGCGACCGTGCAGCCCTGGTACCTGCTGTGGGCGATCGTGCCGCTGGCGGCCAGCGTGAACAACACCAAGTTCCGCACCGCGACGGCGGTGGTCAGCGCCGCGTACGGGATGGTCACGCCGCTGCCGACCGGTGGCCCGATCAGCGCAGGCTATGTCGGCATCGACGCGTACCTGGCCGCGTTGATCGTGTTCGTCATCATCCTGTTGATCGTCCGCAAGTGGATCCCGATATTCCGAGACCGGGCTGTGTTGTCACCGCCCCCCTGACCAGGACCCGCCCCCTCCGGCCGACCTTTGGACCAGGCCAAACTCGCGTGAGCCAAGCCACGGCCTACGCTGTTAGGTCGTGACAGAACAGGCCAAGGCGCCCGCCGTCGAGGTGACGGGATTGGTGAAGCGCTACGGCTCGAAGGCCGCCGTCGACGGACTCGATCTGCTGCTGCCGGCAGGCGAAGTGCTGGCGCTGCTCGGTCCGAACGGCGCGGGCAAGACCACGACCGTCGAGATCTGCGAAGGCTTCCGCGCCGCCGACGAGGGCACCGTCCGGGTACTCGGGCTCGACTCCCGCACCGACGGCGCGCGGTTGCGGGCCAGGGTCGGCGTGATGCCGCAGGGCGGCGGCGCGTATCCGGGTGTCCGGGTCGACGAGATGCTGGCGCTGGTCGCGTCCTGTGCGGCCAACCCGCTGGACCCGAACTGGCTGCTGAGCGTGCTGGGTCTCGATTCGGCCCGTCGCACCCCGTACAAGCGCCTCTCCGGCGGCCAGCAGCAGCGGCTCTCTTTGGCCTGCGCGCTGGTCGGCCGGCCCGAACTGGTGTTCCTGGACGAGCCGACCGCCGGCATGGACCCCCAGGCCCGGCGCCTGGTGTGGGACCTGGTGGACGCGCTGCGCACCGACGGCGTCAGCGTGCTGCTGACCACCCACCTGATGGACGAGGCCGAGGCGCTGGCCGACCGGGTGGTGATCATCGACAACGGCCGGGTGGTCGCCGAGGGGTCGCCGGGCGAGCTGACCACCGGCACCGCCGACGAGCAGCGGCTGCGCTTCCAGGCCCGCCGCGGCCTCGACCTACGGCTGCTCAAGGCGGCCCTGCCGGAGGACTGCACGACCGAGGAGACCACCCCCGGCCACTACGTGGTCAACGGCGAGATCACCCCGCAGGTGGTGTCCACGGTGACCGCCTGGTGCGCGCAGCAGGGCGTGCTGGCGGAAGCGTTGCAGGTGAGCAAACGCAGCCTTGAGGACGTGTTCCTCGACCTGACCGGCCGCGACCTGCGGTCATGATCGCTGGAGAAAGATGACCACCTCGACGCGATTCGCGCCCGGCACCTTCACTCCCGCGCCGGGCCGGGGCAGCAAGGGCCGGATGCTCTACACCCAGGCGCGGATCGAAACCCTGCTCGCCCTGCGCAACGGCGAACAGGTGTTGCTCACCCTGCTCATCCCGCTGGCCCTGCTGATCGGGTTGACGCTGCTCAAGATCATCCCGATGCCATCGCCCCGAGTCGACTCGGTAACCCCGAGGGTGTTCGCGCTGGCCGTGATGTCTTCGGCGTTCACCGGCCAGGCCATCGCGCTGGGCTTCGACCGCCGCTACGGCGTGCTCAAGCGGCTCGCCGCCACCGCGCTCCCCCGCTGGCTGCTGGTGTCCGGGCGACTCGCCGCCGCGGTCACCGTCGTGGTCGTGCAGATCGTCGTGCTCGGCATTGTCGCCGCGATCCTGGGCTGGTCGCCGGACTGGTCCGGGGTCGGCGCGGGCGTGCTGTTGATCGCGTTGGGCACTCTGGCTTTCGGTGCGCTCGGCGTGCTGCTCGGCGGATCGCTGCGCGCGGAGATCGTGCTGGCGCTGGCCAACATCATCTGGTTCGTGCTGCTGCTGGTCGGCGGGGCCGGCCTGGCGGCGTCCTCGCTCCCGGCCGGTATGCACGACGCGCTGCTGATCATCCCTTCCGGTGCGCTGGCCGAGGGGCTGTACTCGGCGCTCGGGCACGGCGGCAGCCCGGTCTGGGTGTGCGCGCTGATCCTGTTGGGCTGGGGTGTGCTGGCCGGCGCGATCGCCACCCGCACGACCAAGCTCAGTTAGGCGGTTTCCAGCGCGCGTTGCCAGGCGACGCGGGTCCGGTCGCGGCCCGCGGCCTTGGCGTCGTAGAGGGCCGTGTCCGCCGCCCGGATCAGCGTCTCGACCGTGCTGCCGTGTCTCGGATGTTCGGCGATGCCGATGGACGCGGTCACCGGCGCCTGGTCGCCATCGCAGAGGTGCGCGGCGACCCGTTCGCTGATCCGGTGCCGGAGCCGGTCCGCGATCAACGTCGCGGCGGCGACCGTGGTTTCCGGCAGGAGCATGGTGAACTCCTCGCCGCCGAAGCGACCGATCAGGTCACTGCCGCGCAGTTCGGCGCGCAGCGTGTCGGCGACCGCGCGCAGCACTTCGTCGCCGGCCTGGTGGCCGTACCGGTCGTTGACCGCCTTGAAGTGGTCGAGGTCGAGCATGAGCAGGCTGCTGCCGGTGCCGAGCCGGCCCGCGCGGAACAGCTGCGCCCGTGCGGCGCGCTGCCAAGCGTCCGCGTTGAGCAGTCCCGTCTTGCCGTCGGTGCTGGCCTGCTCGCGCAGTTGACGCAGCAGCACGCAGCGGTGCAGGACCAGCGTGATGCCGACGATCAACACCAGCGCAGCGGGCCAGGCGACGAGCGCCCAGGCCAGCAGGATGCCGAGGCCGATGGTGGCGGCCTCCAGCGAGTAGTCCGTAGGTGAGCCGAGCGCGGCCCGGATCCGGCTCCAGCGGCCGACGCCGTCCTCCGCGTTGCTCACGTACACGGCCGCACTCACCAGCACGGTGTTGACCAGCAGGAACACCAAGCCGGCCGCGACAACGACCCCGAGCCCGGCCGGCGTGTGCGGCACGCGACCGAACGAAGTCACGCCGAGCAGGCGCAGGAGTACGGTTGCCGCGGTCGCGGCGAGGATGGTCGCGGCCGCGCTGAACACCTGCCGGTGCACGACATGGCGGCGCACCCGAAGCCAGCGGTAGCCGAAGGACGCCGCGATCACGAGCGCGGCCAGACTGGGCGGCAGCAGCAGCGCCGAAGCGAACATCCAGACCGAGTTGAGGTCGATGTGCGGGCTACCGGCGAAGTGCTCCCGGACGCGCTCGATCGGCCGGGACATCTCCGTGTAGGCGACCGCGCAGGCCAACAGGACTACAAAAGGTAACAAAGCATCAACAATCAGTGGGTCAACTACGGCGGAATGGATCGCCGCCGCGATCGCCGCACCATCGATGACCAGCACATATACGATCAAAACCCGGGTTGAGTACTGCCACAGGTCCCAGCGCGCCGGTGGTGTCCACCACCGGTGTCCACGGGTGACACTTGACTCGGTCTCCCCGGTGTCGCCAGCCGGGCGAGATCCCCTCCCCACCAACACTCCAGCACGGTAACCAGCAGAATACGCAATGTCACTCCGTCGTCCGGGTGCCGGTGTCGGCAATCGGGCGTAGGGCCAAACAACTATCCGTCACCAAGACCTGGAGGCACGTCATGCGTGGACAGACCTGGACTTTCTGGACCCCCGGCCAGACCTGGTAACTCGAATCATGACAGCGGATCGGCCTGGCGGGCCCGCCGCCAGGCCACCGCTGCCGGCAGGGCGACCAGCAGACCGGCGGCCGCGATGACCGCGACCGTGCGCCCCGCCGAATGCAGCCACAGCACCATCAATCCGCCGACGACCAACCCGATGCCCTGCACCGCGATCAGCCCGGACCCGGCCAGACCGAAGGCCTGGCCCCTGGATTCGTCCGGCACCAGCCGCATGAACGTCGCGCTCGCCGTCACCTGGTAAGAGGCGCAGAATCCGGACAGCAGCAACAATCCGATGGTGATCGCCAGCGGCGGATGCCAGGCGTAGCCCAGCAGCGGCACGATAGCGCCGATCGCGAGCGCGCCGAGCAGCTTGGCCCGCACCGTCGGTCGGACGAAGCGCCCGAAGAACAACGCGCCGATCACGATCCCGGCCGGATGCGCCGCCAACAGCAGTCCCGCTGTCGTGGCGCCGCCGCCGAGTTCGGCCGCGTAGGGCACGGCGAGTCCCTCGGGCACGATGACGAAACCGGCCAGCCAAGCCAGAGTGACCAGCGTGCGCATGCGGTCGTCGCGCCAGATGATCCTGGCGCCGGCCGCCAACCGGCGCATGGCGGTGCCGGCCTCGGTGGCCTCGACCTTCGGCGCGGGCCGGGAACGCACCCCGATCCCGATCACCACCGCGGAGATGCCGAAACTCACCGCGTCGACCGCGAGCCCGCTGGACGGACCGATCAGCGCGATGATCAAACCACCGACCGCGAACCCGACGAGTTGCCCCGCCTGGTTGGTGGCCTGGCGCAAAGACTGGCCCAGCACGTAGTTCTCGCCGTCGAGCGCGACCGGGAGGGTGGCCGCCTGCGCGGCGTTGAAGGGCGAGTTGAACAGTTGCGCCACCACGAGCAGCACGGCGACCAGCGGCAACGGCACGCCGGGCAAGGCCATCGCGCCGAGCAGCACGGCCCGCGCCGCGTCCGCGACCACCATGACCGCCTTGCGCGGGAACCGATCGGCCCAGCCGGACAGGAAGGTGCCGCCGAACAAGTCCGGCAGGTAGGTGAGCGAATAGGTCAGCGCGGGCCAGACCGCGGATCCGGTGCGCGCGAACACCAACACCGACAACGCGACCCTGGCCAGTTGGTCGCCGAGCACGGACTGGAACTCGGCAAGCCAGATGGCGCGGAACTCCCCGACGCCGAGCGTCGCTCTGATCGTCGCAGGCCGGTCGGTTTCGCTCGCCATGCCGCCCCCAGCACCCTCGCCCCCCGAAACTACAACGCACCGTACTCGGACGAATTCCCTGCGTCAGGAGATTCGCACAGGTCGTTACGAGACCGGTCTGCAGCAGGCGCCGCCCAGCCGCACCGCAATGCCGGAGGGACTGTGTCGTGCCGTCGCGGTGATGGCGGCCGGACTGCCGAGCCGAACTCCGTGGCCTGGCACGCTGGTCCGGCCGTTGGGCAGCCGAACTCGACCGCTCATCACCCTGATCCGTGGCGACTGGATGTGCCGAGCGAGCATGCAACGGAGGTCGCGAACATGCAGCCGGAGAAATACGGCCGGAATGCGTCCAGCAATCGCAGCAACGATTTCGGTGTGAGGACTGTCGATCCTGCAGCGACAGGATCACGGATGATCGCGCGGCACGCCGACATCAGCCAGTGGATGAATGCCGACGAAGCGATCGGTGGTGAACGCCCTGTCATGCCGATGTGCGGACGTGTCGAGGGTATGCGCCTATCTCTTGCGGGCGCATCATCACGTTTGAACTGAGGGGAACCGACCCTCGCCCGGGCAGGCTGCCTGTGGTGAGCTACCGAGGTGGCTGAGTCAACCAATCGGGAGATCTACCAGCGGATCTTGGACGCGACACGAGACGTGTCCCGATCGCTGGAAGAGTATCTGCGAACGCTGTGGGGGCTGGGCAGCAGCGAGAAGGATCGCACGACCGTTCCGGCCGTCCTGTTCGGTGACCTGGTCGTTCAGGCGATCCACGCACCGGCTCCGTCGTTCAATGACACGTGGCGAGGCATGGACTTCGATCTAAGTGCGGCCAGCGACGAGTTCGATGCCTGGGAACGGGTGATCCTGTCGCAGATCGCTGATCTGCGTGACTTCGCCGAAGGACCAGAGCAACACTTTCCGGAGTTCGGCGTCGACACGCCCCGCCGACCCACCAGCGGCACCCGGGCCAGTCCGCTCCGCTGGTACAACCACTCGGTACCGAGTTATCTGGAATGCGCCATGGCAGGCGCATTCGGTGGTTGGGACCTCGCCGACGGCATCCGCAAGGTGTTGCCCGATCCAACTGGGCAGTTCCACCCCATACCACCGGACACGATCTCACTGCCACCGCTGTCCTGGGCGGAGATGACAGAGTTTCTCATCTGCGGCCAGGTATACGAATGACTGCCAGATCGGTCGTCCTGGCCCTGCGGGCGGGCGCCTCGCTTGGTGCGCCTGGACCCCCGATCGCTCGGTCCCTCAGCGATCACCGCGACCGCGTTCATTGACGGCGGGCTCACGGGTCCTGCGTCAAGGGACAGCGTCGACACGCTCGGTGCCATTGCGTTGGTCATCGTTGCACCCCAACTGCCAGGACGGCGCATCCGCAGATTGGCAGCAGCTGCTGGTGCTGATCGACGACGCGTCGGCAACTGGCCGAAATGTGTTCAAGCCATTCGCGGAGATGCCGCCCGAGCAGCGGCGGCAGAGTCAGAGGGCCGCATGATGATCACTGTCACCGCCTCGATCGAACCGCTCGCATGGGAACCCTGGAGTCATCCGCCCAAACAGGGCGCCATTGAACGCGATCACCACCATCTTCGCCATCGGCGGCATGGTGGTGATCGCGTTCAGCTCGGATTCATCGCAGGGACTACTTGAGACCCATACTCGTGCCGAGGGTGTTCAGTGCGTTGGTGACCATGCCCTGGGCAGTGGCGTTCAGGTTGGCGTTGGTGCCATTCACGACCCAGGACGAGCCAGAGAAGATCACCACGGTCACGCCGTTGTTGACACCACCGGTGGTGCCACTGCTGGGGATGCCGAGCAGAGCAGCCGCCTTGACAGACGCCTCGCCCAATTCGCGGGAGTCGTTCTGCGAGGTGGTCTGGCTGTTCCCGGTCTGCGTGTCACCGAAGATCGAGCCGATCACCTTGCCCTTGTAGAACATCAGCGCGAACTGCCGGCCCTTGATGTTGTGATCCTTGTAGAAGAAGTGCGGGCAGGGGCTCTTGCGATCCCAGCAGTCGTCGCCCAGCACGTAGAACGGCACGTGGTGCGCGCCTAACTGCTTGCCGTTGCTGTCCTGGAAAGTCGTCTGGTTCTGGTGATCGGGATCGGGATCGGGGTCGCTGCCGTCGTCGTCAACGGCCAAGCTGGAACTGTAGGCGTAGACGCCCGTTGCCACCTGGTACACGTTCACGTTCATGGCTCGCGTCATGGTGTTGATGTGGGGCTTGGAGTTGACCTTGTTCGCGGCCGTACTGTTCTTCTGGACGCCAGCCAGCACCTGGGCGGCCGTGAACGATGGGGTGGCCGGGTTCTGGGCGGCCGCGGCCGACGCGGCAGCCGTGCTGTTCATTGTGGCGGCGCCGGCGGACTTGATAGCGAGCGGCGCGACGAGCGCAAGAGCCGCAGCGGCTACCACCGCGAAGCGTGTTCGGTGGGATGACATGACGGGGTGCCCTCCATCAATCGTTAGGAATACTGGCTAACATATTGAAGCACTCACAGGTGACCCCTGTCACGTAATCCTCTTTACGAACATTTCACATAGATGTCCGGGGCCCGGAGCGTGCAGGACAGCTCCTGTTGGTTGGGCGAGCAGGACTGGTACCGGCGGCAACCGGAGCACCTCCGAGCCGAGCTGAGCTGACCGATGCAGATGAAGCAGTTGGGGGACGCCACACTCGATGAGCCGATCCGTGCGGAGGGCTAGGAACGCAGCTCCGGGAAGTCCTCCTCGCGGTACTCCCCCGCGTCCTGTGGCAGTTCCTGTTCGCGGCCGCGCAGTTCGACTCGGCGGATCTTGCCGGAGATCGTCTTGGGCAGTTCGGTGGTGAACTCCACCCGGCGCAGCCGCTTGTACGGAGCCAGGTGTTCCTTGGCGAAGGCCAGGATGGCGAGCGCGGTCTCGCGGGTGGGTTCGTGGCCGGCGGCCAGGGTGACGTAGGCCTTGGGGACGGCAAGCCGGAGTGGGTCGGGGGCGGGCACTACGGCCGCTTCCGCGACGGCATCGTGTTCGAGCAGGACGCTTTCCAGCTCGAACGGGGAGATCCTGTAGTCGCTGGCCTTGAACACGTCGTCGGCGCGGCCGACGTAGGTGATGTAGCCCTCCGCGTCGCGGGAGCCGACGTCGCCGGTGTGGTAGTAGCCCTCGCGCATGACCTCGGCGGTGCGCTCGTCGTCGTCGCGGTAGCCGACCATCAGGCCGGTCGGCCGGTGCGCGAGGTCGAGGCAGATCTCGCCCTCGTCGCCGATGACGCCACTCACCGGGTCGATCAGCGCGACGCGGAAACCGGGCATCGGCCGGCCCATCGATCCCGCCTTGACCGGCTGACCTGGGGTGTTGGCGATCTGCACGCTCGTCTCGGTCTGGCCGAAACCGTCCCGGATGGTGCGGCCCCACGCTCGGT
>DASYBO010000423.1:0-6121 GCA_036500685.1 Pseudonocardiaceae bacterium
CGACACCGACACGCTTGCCCGCGCCGAGGACGGTTTCGGTCAGGGCAAGGACCAGGTCAGCCCGTTCGGCATGGTCCTGGTCGCGGCCACCGCGGCACACGGCAGTACCCCGGTGCCCTCGCTGATCGCGGGCCAGACCACTCAGTCCGACACGCCGCCCAAGCCGATCAGTTCCTCCACCCTGACCTCGCTGCAAACCCTGATGCGCGCGGTCGTCACCCAGGGCACCGGCGCACCGCTGGCCGCGATCAATCCACCCGTCTACGGCAAGACCGGCACCGCGCAGTTCGGCGACGGATCCCAGTCGCACGGCTGGTTCGTCGGCTACCAGGGCGATATGGCCTTCGCCTTCCTCGTCGTCGACGCGGGCACGTCTTCGGTCGCGGTCAACGTGGCCGGTGTGTTCCTGAAGGCCGCGGCCTGAATCAGCTGAGGTGCTTCATTGCCTCCCGTTTGGACAGTGGGGACAGGTCAGGGTGGTCGGCGACGAACGCGGCCACCCAGTCCGGCGAGATCCGTGCGTGTTGGCGTAGCGCCCAGCCGATGCCCTTGCGCAGGAAGAAATCCGGCTCGCCGATGTTCGCCTCGATCGTGTAGGTGAGCAGGTCCAGGTCGATGTCGGCCTTGTGGCCGATCTGGCCGATGATCGCGCTCCGCCGCTTCCACAGGTCCGGGTCGATCGCCCACGCTCGCATGATCGGCGTCATCTCGTCCGGGAACGCGTGCAGGATCGGCCCCACGCGGCGGATGGCGACTTCGTCGACGTAGTCCCACCACCCGCCGCTGGTGATCAACTCCTCGTACAGCGGCAGCAGATCCGGGCGCTGCCATCGCGCATAACCGCGATACCCGGTCAGGTCGACGACCGCGTAGCGCTCCTCCCGGAATTCCGCTGCCCGCCACAACACGTGCGCCGCCTCGACGAAAGCCGCCCGGTCGGCCAGCGGGAAGTCCGTGAACAGCCGCCCGGTCAGCTTCTTGCGCTCCGGCGCGGCCACGCCGCGGTAGGGCATGGTCGAGCGCATGTAGCTCTGCATCCGCGGTGCCTTCACCGGGTCGGCCAGCTCGGCCAACCCGCTGCGCACCGCCCTCACCAGCGGAATCTCGGTCACCAGCGCACCATACGAGCAGGCACCGACAACGTGATGTGGCTTACCGAACCCATCCGGTGGATTGATTGGACTTGCAGGTGGATGCATAATCATCCATATGATGAGGGTCGCGGTCGCGGGTGCCAGTGGGTACGCGGGAGGAGAACTCCTCCGGCTGCTCCTCGGGCACCCCGAAGTGCAGATCGGCGCGTTGACCGCTGGCGGCAACGCCGGCACGACGCTGGGTTCGCACCACCCGCACCTGGTGCCGCTCGCCGAGCGCACCCTCACCGAAACGACGGCCGCCGGGCTCGCCGGGCACGATGTCGTGTTCCTCGCGCTGCCGCACGGCACGTCGGCCGAGATCGCGGCACAGCTCGATCCGGACACCCTGGTCGTCGACTGCGGCGCTGATCACCGGCTCACCGACCCGGCCGCGTGGGCCCGCTGGTACGGCGGCACGCACGCCGGCAACTGGCCCTACGGCCTGCCCGAACTCCCCGGCGCCCGCGACGCGCTGGTCGGCACCAAGCGGATCGCGGTGCCCGGCTGCTACCCGACCGTCGCATCCCTCGCGCTGGCCCCCGCGCTCGGCGCGGACCTGATCGAGCCGGACGTCGTCGTGGTCGCGGTCAGCGGCACCTCCGGCGCGGGCCGCGCGCCCAAACCGAACCTGCTGGGCTCCGAGGTGATGGGTTCGGCCAGCGCGTACGGCGTCGGCGGCGTGCATCGGCATACGCCCGAGATGATCCAGAACTTGACCGCGATCCTCGGCAGTCCGGTCACGGTGTCGTTCACCCCTGTGCTGGCGCCGATGCCGCGCGGCATCCTCGCGACCTGCTCCGCACCGGTCAAACCGGGCGTCGACGCCACGACCGCGCGCGAGGCGTACGCCAAGAGCTTCGCCGACGAGCCCTTCCTGTACCTGCTGCCCGAGGGCGTCTGGCCGGCCACCTCGGCCACCCTCGGCGCCAACGCGGTGCACGTTCAGGTCACGGTCGACGCGGACGCGGGCCGGCTGGTCGCGGTCGCCGCGATCGACAACCTGACCAAGGGCACCGCGGGCGGCGCCATCCAGTCGATGAACGTCGCGCTCGGATGGCCGGAAACCACCGGCCTGTCAACGGTTGGAGTCGCCCCGTGAGTGATGGATCCACTGTGGACAACAACGCCGGGATCACCGCGCCTGCTGGGTTCCGCGCGGCCGGGATCGCCGCCGGCATCAAGGAATCCGGCAACCCCGATCTCACCCTCGTCGTCAACGACGGACCGCTGACCAGCGCCGCCGGCGTGTTCACCACGAACAAGGTGAAGGCCGCGCCGGTGCTGTGGTCGCAGCAGGTACTGGCCCAGCGCAGCCTCAAAGCGGTCGTCCTCAACTCCGGCGGCGCGAACGCCTGCACCGGCCCGGAAGGCTTCCAGGACACCCACGCGACCGCCGAAAAAGTGGCGGAAGTGCTTGGCGTCGGCGCGATCGACGTCGCCGTCTGCTCGACCGGCCTGATCGGCGCCCGCCTGCCCATGCCAGCGGTTCTGTCCGGAGTGGACACAGCAGTCGCCGCGCTGGCCAACGGCCCCGAAGCGGACACCGCCGCCGCGACCGCGGTCATGACCACCGACACCCACCCCAAACAGGCCGCCGCCACACACTCGGATGGTTGGTCGATCGGCGGGTTCGTCAAGGGCGCCGGCATGCTCGCCCCCAACCTGGCCACCATGCTCAGCGTCATCACCACCGACGCCACCCTCACCGGCGACCAGTTGGACACCGCACTGCGCGCCGCAACCGCGGCAACTTTCGACCGGCTCGACGTGGACGGCGGCACCTCGACCAACGACACCGTGCTGCTGCTGGCCTCCGGCGCCTCCGGCATCACCCCGACCGACGCCGAGTTCGCCGCGCTGCTCACCGCGGTCTCCGCCGACCTCGTACACCAGTTGCAGGCCGACGCGGAAGGCGTGACCAAGGAGATCGCGATCGTGGTGCGCGGCGCCGGATCCGAGGCCGACGCGGTACTGGTCGGTCGCACGGTGGCCGAGGACAACCTGGTCAAGACCGCGCTGTTCGGCTCGGACCCGAACTGGGGACGCGTCGCGATGGCCACCGGCCGCGCAGGCGCCACCGTCGATCCGGACAAGCTCGGCATCACCATCAACGGTGTCGAACTGCTCGCAGGCGGCGTGCCGGCCAAGGACCGGTCCGAGTGCGATCTGACCGGCCGCGACATCCAGGTCGTCATCGACCTGAACCTGGGCGAGGCCACCGCGACCGTCCTCACCACCGACCTCTCGCACGCCTACGTCGAAGAGAACAGCGCGTACTCGTCATGACCACCTTGGACGCGCTCGACGCGAGCCGCGCGGACGCCGCGGCGAAAGCCGAAGTCCTGGTCGAGGCGCTGCCGTGGCTGGAACGCTTCCACGGGGCGCTGGTCGTGGTGAAGTACGGCGGCAACGCCATGATCGACGACAACCTCAAGCAGGCGTTCGCGCACGACATGGTGTTCCTGCGGATGGTCGGCCTGCGCCCGGTCGTCGTGCACGGCGGCGGTCCGCAGATCAGCGCCATGCTCGGCAGGCTCGGCATTCCCGGCGAGTTCCGCGGCGGCCTGCGGGTCACCACGCCGGAAACCATGGACATCGTGCGGATGGTGCTCGTCGGTCAGGTCGGGCGCGAACTCGTCGGCCTGATCAACCAGCACGGCCCGTACGCGGTCGGCATCTCCGGCGAGGACGCCCAACTGTTCACGGCGGAACGTCGCGGCGCGTTGATCGACGGCGAGACCGTCGACATCGGACTGGTCGGCGACGTGGTCGAGGTCAACCCGGACGCGGTGCTGGACATCGTTCGCGCAGGCCGTATCCCGGTCGTCTCGACCGTCGCGCCGGACGCCGACGGCGTCGTGCACAACGTCAACGCGGACACGGCGGCTGGCGCCCTCGCGGTCGCCCTCGACGCCGAGAAACTGGTCGTGCTCACCGATGTCGAGGGCCTGTACGCGAACTGGCCCGATCGCGGTTCGCTGATCAACAAACTCACCGCGGCACAGCTGGAGGAGATCCTGCCGAGCCTGACCGCGGGCATGGTGCCCAAGATGGAGGCGTGTCTGCGCGCGGTGCGCGGCGGCGTGTCACGGGCACACATCATCGACGGCCGCTTGGCGCACTCGGTGCTGCTGGAAGTGTTCACCAGTCAGGGGATCGGCACCATGGTGCTGCCGGGAGGGGACCCGAAATGATCAAATCCAATGTAGACGGACAGCAACAGTGGCAGTCCGCGCTGATGAACAACTACGGCACCCCCGGCCTCACCCTGGTTCGCGGCGACGGCGCGAATGTCTGGGACGCGGACGGCAACAAATACCTCGACCTGGTCAGCGGCATCGCGGTCAACGCGCTCGGCCACGCCCACCCGGCCATCGTCGACGCGGTCACCGAACAGATCGCCGTTCTCGGCCACACCTCGAACCTCTACATCAACCAGCCCACCGTCGAACTCGCCGAAGCCCTCCTCGACGTCGCGGGCCTGTCCGGCAACGGCAAGGTGCTGTTCTGCAACTCCGGCGCCGAGGCCAACGAGGCCGCGTTCAAACTGACCCGGCTCACCGGTCGCACCAAGGTCATCGCCTGCGACGGCGCGTTCCACGGCCGCACCATGGGCGCTCTCACGCTCACCGGCCAACCCGCCAAGTCCACCCCGTTCGAGCCTCTCGTCCCCGGCGTCACCCACATCCCCTACGGCGACATCGACGCGCTCCGCTCCGCAGTGGACAGTGAGACGGCCGCGGTCTTCCTGGAACCGGTCATCGGTGAAGGCGGCGTCATCCCCGCCCCCGACGGCTACCTCCAGGCCGCGCGCGAGATCACCACGTCGGCCGGCGCGCTGCTCGTGCTTGACGAGGTGCAGACCGGCATCGGCAGGCTCGGCAGCTGGTTCGCCTTCCAGCAGGCCGGCATCGTGCCCGACGTGATCACCCTGGCCAAAGGCCTCGGCGGCGGCCTACCGCTTGGCGCCGTCATCGGCGTCGGCCCGGCCGGCGACTTGTTCCAGCCCGGCCAGCACGGCACCACCTTCGGCGGCAACCCGGTCTGCTGCGCGGCGGGCCTCGCCGTGCTGCGCACCATCGCCGCAGACAAGCTCTGCGAACACGCCGCCGCCGTCGGCAAGGACATCGCCGCCGGCATCGAAGCGTTCGACCACCCACTGGTCAGCGGCGTGCGCGGCGCCGGCCTGCTGCTCGGCATCACGTTGCGCGAGCCGGTCGCCAAGACCGTCGTCGCCGCGGCCGAAAAGGCGGGCTACCTGATCAATCCGGTCGCCGCCGACGTCCTCCGGCTCGCCCCACCGCTGGTCATCGAGCACGATCAGGCCGCCGAGTTCATCGCCGCGCTCCCGGCCGCCCTCGACGCCGCAGGGAAGGACTGACCATGCCGCGCCACTTTCTCCGCGACGACGACCTCACCCCCGCCGAACAGGCCGAAGTGCTCGACCTCGCCGCCGAACTCAAGGCCGACCCGCTCGGCCACAAACCATTGGCGGGCAAGGCCGTCGCCGCGATCTTCGAGAAGAACTCCACCCGCACCAGGCTCTCCTTCGACGTCGGCATCAGCCAACTCGGCGGACACGCCGTCATCGTGGACGGCCGCACCACGCAGCTCGGCCGCGAGGAGACCATCGAGGACACCGCGCGGATGCTGTCCCGCTACGTCGACGCGGTCGTCTGGCGGACCTCCGCGCACGCCCGCATCGAGGCCATGGCCTCGACGTCGGCCATCCCGGTCGTCAACGCGCTCACCGACGAGTTCCACCCCTGCCAGGTCCTCGCCGACCTGCAAACGATCAAGGAACGTCGCGGCAAGCTCGCAGGCGAAACCCTGGTGTTCCTTGGCGACGGCGCCAACAACATGGCGCACTCCCTGCTGCTCGGTGGCGTCACCGCCGGCCTGCACGTGCGCATCGCCGCCCCCACCGGTTTCGCGCCGCATCCCGACGTCATCCGCGACGCGGAGAAGCGCGCCGCCGAAACCGG
>DASYBO010000424.1:0-41154 GCA_036500685.1 Pseudonocardiaceae bacterium
CCGGCGACGTCTTCTACTTGCACTCGCGTCTGCTGGAACGCTGCGCCAAGCTCTCCGACGAGATGGGCGGCGGTTCCATGACCGGCCTGCCGATCATCGAGACCAAGGCCAACGACGTGTCGGCCTACATCCCGACCAACGTCATCTCGATCACCGACGGCCAGTGCTTCCTCGAGTCGGACCTGTTCAACCAGGGTGTGCGGCCCGCGGTCAACACCGGCATCTCGGTCTCCCGAGTCGGTGGTTCCGCGCAGATCAAGGCCATGCGCAAGGTTGCCGGCTCGCTGCGGCTGGACCTCTCGCAGTACCGCGAACTGGAGGCGTTCACCGCCTTCGCCTCCGACCTCGACGCGATCTCCAAGGCCCAGTTGGACCGTGGCGCGCGGCTGGTCGAGCTGCTCAAGCAGGCACAGTTCAGCCCGCTGCTGGTCGAGGAGGAGGTCGTGTCGATCTTCCTCGGCACCCGTGGCCACCTCGACTCGGTGCCGGTCGCCGACGTGCGGCGCTTCGAGTCGGAATTCCTGGACCACCTGCGCGGCAACTCCACCGTGCTGGCCAACATCCGGGAATCCAAGGACCTCGATGGTGACACCGAGGCCGCGTTGACCAAGGAGATCGACAACTTCAAGCGCGGGTTCAGCGCGTCGGACGGCAAGCCCGTCATCGACGCCAAGAGCGACGCGATGGAGGCCGACGAGGTCGAGCACGAGGCGGTCAAGGTCAACCGCCCCGCGCCGGCCCAGAAGTGACCGGGTGAGCCATGGCCGCCGAGCTTCGGATCCTCCGGCAGCGAGTCCGGTCGGTCCAGTCCATCAAGAAGATCACTCGTGCCTATGAGCTGATCGCGACCTCGCGCATCGGCAAGGCGCGCGCAAGGGTCGCGGCCGCGCTGCCCTACGCCGAGGAGATGACCAAGGTGCTCACCGCGCTGAGCACCGCGGCGACCAACCTGGATCACCCCCTGCTCACGCCTCGGGAGAACCCGCGTCGGGCCGCCGTGCTGGCCATCACCAGCGACAAGGGCATGGCGGGCGGCTACAACTCCAACCTGCTGCGGCAGGCCGAGGAGTTGCAGCAGCTGCTGCGCGAGGAGGGCAAGCAGGTCACGCTGTACGTGGTGGGCCGCAAGGGCATCTCGTACTACCGCTTCCGCGAGCGGCCGATCGTGGCCGAGTGGTCCGGTTTCTCCGAGGAGCCGACCTACGCCAACGCGTCGGAAATCGGTGACGTGCTTGTCAACGCGTTCATGGACGAGGAAAACCCGGAACGCCCCGACGAGCTGCACATCGTCTACACCGAGTTCCAGTCGATGCTCACCCAGAGGCCGGTGGCCAAGCGCATCGCGCCGCTGGACGTCGAGTACACCGAGGGCACGCCCGAGCAGCTGCCGGACTACGAGTTCGAGCCGGAGGCCGAGGAACTGCTCGGTTCGCTGCTGCCCAAGTACGTCAAGACCCGGCTGTTCGCCGCGCTGCTGGAGTCGGCGGTATCCGAATCCGCCTACCGGCAGCGGGCGATGAAGTCGGCGACCGACAATGCCAATGAGCTGATTCGGACCTACACGCGTCAGATGAACTCCGCTCGCCAGGCCCAGATCACTCAGGAGATCAGCGAGATCGTCGGCGGCGCCGACGCGCTCGCCGCTGCAGGAAGTGAAGAATAACGATGACTACCACTGAATCGACTGCAACGGCGACGGGCCGCGTCGTCCGAATCATCGGCCCGGTTGTCGACGTGGAATTCCCTCGGGAATCCGTGCCGGAACTGTTCAGGGCCCTGCACGTGGACGTCGCCGTGGCCGGCATCGAGCGCACGCTGACCCTGGAAGTCGCCCAGCACCTCGGCGACAACGTGGTCCGCGCGATCTCGATGCAGCCCACCGACGGCCTTGTCCGCGGTGTCGAGGTCGGTGACACCGGCCGCCCCATCTCGGTGCCGGTCGGCGACGCCGTCAAGGGCCACGTGTTCAACGCCCTCGGCGAATGCCTCGACGAGCCCGGCTACGGCAGCGAGCTCGAACACTGGGGCATCCACCGCAACCCGCCCGCCTTCGACAAGCTCGAAGGCCGCACCGAGATGCTGGAGACCGGCCTCAAGGTCATCGACCTGCTCACCCCGTACGTGCGCGGTGGCAAGATCGGCCTGTTCGGCGGTGCCGGCGTCGGCAAGACCGTGCTCATCCAGGAGATGATCACCCGTATCGCCCGCAACTTCGGTGGTACGTCGGTGTTCGCCGGCGTCGGTGAGCGCACCCGTGAGGGCAACGACCTCATCCTGGAGCTCGGCGAGTCCAACGTGCTCAAGGACACCGCGCTGGTGTTCGGTCAGATGGACGAGCCGCCGGGCACGCGTATGCGCGTCGCCCTGTCCGCGCTGACCATGGCGGAGTACTTCCGCGATGTGCAGAACCAGGACGTGCTGCTGTTCATCGACAACATCTTCCGGTTCACCCAGGCCGGTTCCGAGGTCTCCACGCTGCTCGGCCGGATGCCTTCGGCCGTGGGTTACCAGCCCACCCTCGCCGACGAAATGGGTCAGCTGCAGGAGCGGATCACCTCGACCAAGGGCCGTTCGATCACCTCGATGCAGGCGATCTACGTGCCGGCGGACGACTACACCGACCCGGCCCCCGCGACCACCTTCGCCCACCTGGACGCCACCACCGAGCTGTCCCGGTCGGTGTTCTCCAAGGGCATCTTCCCGGCCGTGGACCCGCTGACCTCGACCTCCCGGATCCTCGACCCGGCGATCGTCGGCGAGGAGCACTACCGGGTCGCCCAGGAAGTCATCCGGATTCTCCAGCGGTACAAGGACCTCCAGGACCTGATCGCGATTCTGGGTATCGACGAACTGGCCGAAGAGGACAAGATCGCCGTGCAGCGCGCGCGGCGCATCGAGCGGTTCCTCTCGCAGAACATGAACGCCGCCGAGCAGTTCACCGGCCAGCCCGGTTCGAACGTGCCGGTCAAGGAGACCGTCGAGGCGTTCGACAAGATCACCAAGGGTGAGTTCGACCACCTGCCCGAGCAGGCGTTCTTCCTCATCGGTGGCCTTGAGGACCTGGAGCGTCGCGGCAAGGAACTCGCCGGCTGACCCTTCCTCCTCTACAACGACAGAGTCGACCAGTCGGGGCCGGAGTCCACATCGGACTCCGGCCCCGATTTGGTGTCGTGGTCAGGGATTCAGGTTGACCGTGACCGGTGCCTGCCCTTTCGGCGTCACCTGCACCGCACTCGTGTTCGCCGGGAACAACGCGGCGTTCTGCTGGCCGGGCGCCGACGAACCGACTGCCCGCAGCGTCGCATTGTCCGCGGCCACCACCCATCCCTGGCCGTCCGGCAGTTGATAACGCACCGGCAGCGGACTTTTCAGATCGATCGCGCCGCCGTAAGCCGTCGTGATCAGGCCGCTCTTGTACCCGGTCACCACATAGAGCTCATCGCGGGCGCCGACGATGATCTGGCTGAGCACCGCTGTGTTGCCGTTGGCCAGCCGCACCGCGACCGTCCAGTTGTTCAGCGGGCCATCCTGGTTGCGATCCTGGTGGTATTGGTCGTGATACTGGATGTAGTCCTGTGTGTATGCGTCCTGCTGCGAGTACATGCCATCGACCGTCTTGCCGAACACCGCGCTGTTGAACAGTTTCGGCCATTCCGCACTGTTCGAATCCGCCCCGTTCAACCCGATGTTCATCGTCCAGGGCAACCACGGGCTGAGGTAGGCCCTCGCCTTGTCGTCCGGATAGTTCACGCCGAGATCGGCCAACTGTGCCCCATAGGTCTCGTCCAATTGGTTGGGTCCGCTCGGCGAGATCTGGAACCGGAGGGTGCCATGGCCAACGCTGACGCCCTGTTGGGTGAACGGCGGGCTCAGTGCGACCGTCGCGCCACTGGCATTCGGACCGACGATCTGCTGCAGCGCGACGCCGTCGATGAAGTGCAGCGGCGACCAACTTTCGCCCGCCCCGTCGGCCTTCGGGTCGATCACCGGTCCCGGCGCGTACTCCCGGTTCGCCGACTCCTGGAGTACCAGGAGGGTGTCGTCGTTCGGGCCGAAGGCGAAGGACTGGTCAGGACCCCAGTAGGGCGTTGACTCCAGTTGCACGGCCAACAGGTGCGTCTGGTGGCTGGTCGGATCGGTACCGACGAGCCCGATCTCGACACCATGCTGACCGGCCAGCACGCCAGGCCCCGACAGGGACACCACGCCGTCGCCGAGCGAGAAGATCGACTGGGGCGCCGATCGAGTCGCCGTGAACCGCTGTAGCACGATCCCTACCGGCCCAGCAGGCGTGTTCCCGGCCCAATACACGTGCCCCTGCCCCGTCGGCTGTACGGCCATCGCGAGGCCGTACACGTCCGGGTTCGGGTTCGGGCCGAACACCAGGTGGGTGTCCTCGTCCTGCCACACCTGCCGAACCTCGTCGAGGAAGGCCGCGTTCCCGGCCAGGTCGCCCCTGGTCGGTACGGCCAGTCGCGGATCGTTCGGTGTCAACACGGGGGTCACGACGGTCGACGGCGTGGCTGTCGACGGTTGGGCCGGCCTGCTCGCATCGTGGATCCAGCCCGTGCCGAAACCCACGCCGACGATGACCAACGCGACCGTGGCCACCCCCGCCACGCCCGTCCGGTACCAGTGCCGCCGCTGCCGCCGTTGGCTCGCCAGCCGCACCCGCTGGGCAAACCCCGGCGAGATCTCGATCGTCTCGGCCGCCGCGCGCAGGGCGTCGCTGAACTGTTCGGTATCCATGATCGTCACCTTCCTTGCCGAATCGGGTTGGTCGCGGGGAAGAACATCGGTGGCGCGGGTGATGTCGTGCTTGCCGGCTCCTCGTCGGCTGTCGTGTCCTGGGTGACGATGACCTTCCGCAAGGCGTCGAGTCCGCGTGAGGTCTGGCTTTTCACCGTGCCGACCGCGCAACCGAGCGCGGCAGCGGTCTGCGCCTCTGACAGGTCGTCGAAGAAGCGCAACACCAGCACCGCCCGCATCCTCGGCGGCAGCGTGCCCAGTGCGCGGACCACCTGATCGCGGTCGACGATCTCGGCGTCCCTTGCCGCGACCGGCGGCTGGATCCCGTCATCGATGGGCGTCTCAACGACCCGCCGCGACTTCCGACGCCACCGGTTGGCCGCCAGGTTGGCCAGCGCGGCACGCAGGTACGGCTCCGGTGGTCCCTGGATGCGATGCCACCGTGGGTAGGCCCGTTCCAGGACATCCTGGAGCAGGTCCTCCGCTGCGGATCTGTTGCCACCGCACAGGAGATAGGCGGTCCGGAGCAGCTCGCTGGAGCGGTGTGAGACGAAGTTGATGAAGTCGTCCTTGTCGTGCCTCATCGTCACCTTCTCTCGGTTTGTCGACTTCTACTCCCTTCGACACCGGGAGGGTCGACGGGGTTGAGAGCGCACCGTCTAAACTTGGGTGAGCGATTCGGACGAATGGAGACCCTCGTGGCTGAGATGACGGTCGAGCTGGTGGCTGTGGAGCGTCGACTGTGGTCGGGGCAGGCCACTGCGGTGTTCACTCGGACCACCGAGGGTGAGATCGGCATCCTGCCGAGGCACATTCCGCTACTCGGCGAGCTGATCCCGGACTGCGCAGTGCGCATCGACCAGCCCAACGGCGAGCAGATCATGGCCGCCGTTCAAGGCGGATTCCTGTCCGTGACCGGTGAGCGGGTCAGCATCCTCGCGGAGACCGCGCAGCTCGCCGACGAGATCGACATCGAGCAGGCCAGAGTAGACGCCGCCGCCGACGACGAGGCGGTACGCAACCGAGGCGTCTCGCAGTTGCGCGCGACGGGACAATCGGTCTAAACGCGGTCGCGGGCGGGGCGGGAGCGGCCGTGGGGATCACCGGATACATCGGGGTGGTCCTGATCCTGGTGGCCATCGTCTTGGCATGGTCGGCGCTGCGCCGATTGAAACTCCTGCGCGAAGGCGGAGTGCACGTCGCCCTGCGCCGCCGCATCGACGACAGCGGCCGGGGTTGGCTGCTCGGCGTCGGCCGCTACCGCGGCGACGAGTTCGTCTGGTATCGCGTGCTGTCCGTACGTTCCGGCCCGGACCAGGTCATCCCTCGAATCGGCCTGGAAATCTCCGACCGTCGCCAGCCAGACATCGCCGAGCACTACGCCATGCCCACCGAGGCCACCGTGCTGCGCTGCCGCGACAACGACATCGAACTCGAACTCGCGATGAACGGCGAGACATTGACCGGCTTCCTGTCCTGGCTGGAAGCCGCGCCGCCCGGCAACATCGTCCCGTGGGCATCCTGACGCGCTGACGGTGTGTCTCCTGGTCTCCGCGCGACAAGGTCGCCATCGACGCTCTCGAACTCGGCTTCACCTGAGTGTGTTCACCCATTCGCGCTGAGTTTCTCTCAGTGAAATGATCTTTATGTCAGTCACCAGGTTCACGATTCAGCGGTCACGGCATTCGCCGCACCAACCGTTTCGTGAGGAGCTGACGTGCTCAAGCGCTTGTTCGGTCGCTTTGTTCTGCTCGTGGTTGTCGTGTTGGGTTTGTGGTTTGTCGTTAGCCACTACCACGGGAACGAGCAGTTCGGCTGCCAGATCTCACTCTCGGCTGCTGGTGCGGGCGATGACTGTCCGGCAACGCTCGGCCAAGCCGCCGGGGACGCCCAATGGGCTGCCGCGCGGATTTCCACCATTGCCGACGATCCGATGACCACTGGGCTGCTGTATGACCAGGACGGCCACGAGGAAAAGATCGAGTCGGGTGAGAGCGGCTCGGGTTATGAACAGGCATTGGGGTACCTGTCGACGTATTCCGGGGCGGTCATCGCTGACCAGCCGAGGGGCAAGCAGGCAGCGGGCCACGTCGAACCGAAGGCGGCGGCGCTGATCCGTACCGCCGATCAGCGCGCCGGTGTACTGGTGATCAACAACCCTGCTGGCCCGTGCCCTTATGCGTCGGGGATTGGCTGCGGTCGGGCTATGCGGCTCATTCTGCCGATCGGGAGCACCATTGTCGTATGGTGGCCTGGAGGCCAGCACGGCTCGTTCGAAGGGACTGCACGCTGATGATCGAGGCCCGGATCGGTGGCGACGGCACCACGGTCGCCCAGTTGTCCGCAAACGAGCCTGGCGACCAGGTGGCCATGATCGACCAGTATCTTGCCGAGCACCCGAACGGCGTGATGTTCATCGAAGTGAAGCGGGACGACTCGCGGTCCTGGGAGGCGTGGAAGGACGACCTCGACCACATCGAGTTCATGCAGATCGGTGTTTCCGGTGATCGCGCGGCCGCGCAGTATCTATGTGGTGGTGCAGGCTGTACCCGTCGCGTTGTCCGTGCGACTTTTAATCCGACGCCGTTTTCGGAGCCGTCGAACGTGCCCTATGACGAGGTTCTACACTGGACCTTTCCGGTCGACACCGTTGTCAGGCTGGCCGAGGTGCGCCAGTTGATGATCGATTTCGTGACGACCGGTGAATGGGCGCATCAGGAACTGTGGCGCCGACGCGAACATCTGGTCGGATGATCAACGGGCTTGACGAACCGTTGTTCCCCTCGCTGTCGTTCGGCGCGACCGTTCAGGACGGCGAAGGGCTGTCGCTTCTGCTCGACTCGGTGCTCGCGCCGGATGCCGAGCCGCTGACACTGTCGATGTACCTCAGGCCGTCGAACTATCGACCGGAGGAACTGACGCCACCGGAGTTCCCGCCGTCGAACCTGTATTCGGCGTCGACCCGGAACATGGCGTGGCCGCTGTCGCGCTGCTCGCGTTCGATCGGCACCAACGCAGCCATCAGTGGTTGCCGCGCGGTAACGCGTGGCGCACGGATGTTGCCGCCCTGGCAATGGATCCGGCTATCCGGTACGACACCCCTTTCCCGCCGAATGCCTACATCACGGTCGGCCAGTTGCGGGAGGTGGTGGCCACCTGGGCGTGGGGCGGGCTTACCGCCAGCTGGAGTCGAATGGCGGGAGGCGGCCGAACGTGAGGTTGCCTGGCACTGGTTGTGACGGCAGTAGCAGGACTCTGGCGCCGACACGAACATCCGGTCGGCTGACGCCGGCCGAGTCGCTTCGTCAGAGGTAGTGCTCACCGAGCACGTGTGCGACCAGTCCGCCTCGGCTGCGTACCCCGACTTTGGCGAAGATCGCCTTGAGGTGGTCCTGGACGGTGTGGCGGGAGACATGCAGTTGCGCGGCGATGGCGGCCGATGGGGCACCGGCGATGATCTGTTGGAGAACCTGGCGTTCCCGAGGGGTCAGGGCGTAGGCGAGCATGAGCAGCTGCGCGATGTCGGATGTGGGAGCGGCGTCGATGACCACGGCGATGTTTCCCGAGCCCGTCGCGGAGTCGGCGGAGGCCTCCATGCTCGACGCTTGCAGGGTCAGCCAGCGGCCGCTCATGGCGCGTACTCGAGCGTGCGCCTGTTTTTCACACCCTGGGCCTGGCGACGTGGCGGCGCGCGTTCGGGCACGGACGCTTTCGGCGACGGCGTGAACGGCCAGGGGCAACCGCGGGCCGCCGACAGTGTGCTCGAACTCGTCCAGCCATCGACGCGCCGCGTCGTTGACCGTGAGTAGCTGATCATCGCGGCCCAGGATGAGGACCCCGGCGCCCGTGGAGTCGAAGGTGACTCCGGTCCCGGCCCCCGGACGACGGGCCGCGCGCCGAAGGGCGATCGCGATGGGTGCGGAGACGGCTTGCAGGAGGTCGGCGTCCTGTCGCGTGAAATCTGTTCTCCCGCCGGTGCGAAGCATCGTGATGGCGCCCCAGCACTGCCCGTCCGCGACGAACGCCGCGCGCAGCTCATAGCGCGCCTCGACGGTGCGCAGGACCGACCGGAAGCGGTGGCTGACCCCGGGGTCCTCGCCGGTGGCCTCGCTCAGAATGCCCACCACGCGCCGGGACCGGGCGAGGGTCGAGAACTTGTGGACGTCCTCAACCAGGTACTCGTTGTAGGCCGCGATGGCGAAGCCGTCCGCCGGCAGGCCGTCGGAGATCGCGCCGGTCAGGAGCAAGGTCTCCGGGTCGATCGTCGCGATGCACATGGCGTCGCGTTCGACAGCCGACGAGATGCGGGCAGCGACCTGCGTACGCAGGGCAAGCGAGTCCAGATCCTGTGCGCAGATCCGCTCGATGTCTCGAACCGCGGTCGTGCGGGCCGCAGACGGCGTGGGTGCGATCATTGCGGCCCCCAGAAAGTTGGGATATGCGGAGTCCTGGCCCGCTCATACGATCCTTCGACGGCGGCACGCTGCCGTGCGGGCAGCCAACAGCGAGGAGAACGACCCCATGAGCCTGCCGTATTTCGCCCAAGACGCCGACCACCTCCGACTGGAGTGGCTCAACGGTAGCGTGATGAGCGTCCTGCTCGACGCGGAGAAAACCGCAGGCCAGCTGACGGTCCTGCGCTCAACCACCCTGGGCGGCTCGGCCTCGCCGGTCCACGTCCACGCCCACGAGGACGAGGTGGTGGTGCTGTTGCGCGGCAGCGGCGTCTTCTGGGCCGGTGAACACCGTTATGAGCTCGCCGAGGGCGGCGTCGCCTTCCTGCCGCGCAACGTCCCGCATGCCTACCGGTTCACCTCCGCGGCAGTGGACATGCTCGCCGTCTGCAACCCGTCGGGGGCCGAAGAGTTCTTCCGTGCCGCGGGCTGGGACCTGTCCAGCCCCAAACCCGCGGGATGGACGCTGCGCCCGGACGATCTGGCCGCTGCGGCCAAGGCCACCGGCCAGACCATCCTGGGCCCGCCTCTCGACGCCGCCGCCGAAGCGATTCCCGCCGCCTATCTCAATGGTCCCCGTTAGCCGCCGGCCCGAGGTTGCCGAGCGCGCGCCTGCTCGACCAGCTTTCTGGCGTCAGTTCAGGGAACTTTGACGCCCAACACATCCACCGGGCTGATCACCGGCGCCGAGCTGAGCATGGTCTGCGCCATCTGCCCGAGTGCAGCGGCGATCGGGCCTTCCAGGTGCGCCTTCCGCCCCGACTCGTCGTTGAAGGTGTCGAACACCCCGAAGGTGGTGGCGTCCTGACGGAACGCGAACCAGGCCACCGTGCCCTGCTCCTGCTCGGCCAGCTCCTGCGCGCCGCGTAGAGCCGCGTCCACCTGGTCGGCGTACTCGGGCTTGGCCTCGATACGTACCAGCAGACCGATCTTCATCGTGGTCACTCCTTGGGTGGGAAACCCGCCGGATCTCCGGCGCTTCACCAAGGTAGGTCAGCGACCGGTGCCGGTATCAGTGGCAAGAACGCCATCATTGATACTGTTTCCGCCATGGACGTAGCTGTGCTCGTTTTCGATGGAGTGTTCGATTCCGGACTCGCGGCAATCCTCGACGTGCTGGACAACGCCAACGCGCTCGGCGCCGAGTTCTCCGACCCGCCCAGGTGGCAGGTGACCACGGTCGGCCCCCAGCCTCAGGTGCGTACCGCCGCCGGGCTCCGCGTCGATGCCGAGCCGCTCGACCGGGCCGACTCGGCGGACCTGCTGATCGTCGCGGCCCCGAACAAACGCGAACCCGAAGTTCTGCTCGACCTCGTCGGCGGCGACGTCTCGCACAGCATCCGGACCCTGATCAAGCGCACCCACGAGCGCGGCGCGGCGGTCGCCGCGGCCTGCGCCGGTACCTTCCTGCTGGCCGAGGCCGGCATCCTGGACGGCAGGCGCGCGACGACGACCTGGTGGCTGACGCCGTACTTCCGCACCAGGTACCCGGCCGTCACCGTCGACCAGAGCCAGATGGTCATCTCGGCGGACGGCATCACCACGGCGGGTGCCGCTTTCGGCCACGTCGATCTGGCCCTGGCGATCGTCCGAGCCAGCAGTCCGGCCCTCGCCGATCTGGTGGCCCGCTACCTCGTCGTCGACGACCGCCCGTCCCAGTCGGCGTACATCATCCCGAGCGCGCTCGCGCAGAGCGATCCCACCGTCGCGGCGTTCGAGCACTGGGCCCGCGACCGCCTCGCCGAGCCGATCAACATTCCGCACGCGGCCAAATCCATCGGCGTCAGCGAACGGACTCTGCAACGTTCCGTGCAGCGCATCCTTGGCACGTCACCGATCCGCTTCATTCAGGACCTGCGGGTCGAACGGGCCTCGCATCTGTTGCGCACCACCGAGATGTCGCTGGAAACCATCTGCAGGAAAGTCGGCTACGAGCACCCGAACACGCTGCGCGTGCTGCTGCGTGAACGCACCGGCAAGACCACGGCCGCACTGCGTGGGAACTGAGGACGCAGTCACGAGGTGAACGCGACCGTTGCCGTGCCCTCGGTGACGATCAAGGGCGAGAAGGAGATTTCCGCGCGTGATCGCGACCCTTGCGTGGTAAACCTGGGATGTAGGTCAGGCTTTCCCGGCGCCAGGGTCGAGGCGATCGTAGCCGACGAAATGAAACAGCGGTTCGCCGACGATCAGCGGTTTCGGCTCGCCGACGAAACGGTGTGCGCCAACGCCGAAGCCGACGTCGGGCGGGGACACCCAGCGGCGTTCGAAGTCGCGTTCCTCGAACCATTCGCAGATCAGCGGGAACCGGTCGAACCTGGTGCGCCTGCCCCGAGTCCACACGACCGTGCCGCCCTGCGCGCACAACTGGTCGCAGGTGTCGATGGTGTGCTCGATGTCGGCGTCCTTGATGTTGCCGAACAGTCCGCACAGCAACACCAGGTGCGCCGGCACGAAGTCCGCGTAGTGGGCGAGATCGGCGGCGTTGCCGGTGATCACCGTGACCTGGTCCAGACCGGCCGCGCGGGCGGAGGAGCGGGCGTGTTCGGCGTTGGCCGGATCGAGTTCGACGAGCACGGCGTGCACTTCGTGGCGGCGCGGATGCTCGGCGAGCACGCCGATCAGGTCGCGCCCCTGACCCGCGACCACGCTGATCGCGTTGACCTCGCCAGGAGGTGCGTTGTCGAGCACCACCCGGATCTGCGCCTGCACCATGAGAAGTCGGTGCGCCAGCGCGGAATCCGGCTGGTCGTAGTCGCTGTGCCAGCCGTGCCAGTCCCTGCCCGGCTCGCTGCTCGACGCCATGGCGGGCAATCTACCGGTTGAGTCGGGCGGTCGTAGGGTTACGGGCATGTTCGATGGCGCGCATGTGATCATCTACAGCGACGACGCCGAGGCCGATCGGGCGTTCATTCGCGACGTGCTGGGATTCCCGCATGTGGACGCGGGCGCGGGTTGGCTGATCTTCCGGCTCCCGCCCGCCGAGATCGCGGTGCACCCGGCCGACGGGGAGCCGCGCCACGAGTTCTACCTGATGTGCTCGGACATCGAGGCGGTACTGGCCACACTCGACACCCCTGCGGAGATCACCGAGGCGCGGTGGGGGCGGCTGGCCCGGATCCCGCTGCCCAGCGGCGCGGAACTGCCGATCTACCAGCCGCAGCACCCGGTCGCCTACAACCTGCCCGATTAGCGGCTCAGCCGTTCTGGCCGGGCCGCCATTTCACATCGCCGCCAGGGTTGGCCCGCCGGCACAGGATGAACAGCAGGTCGGAGAGGCGGTTGAGGTACTTCGCGGTGAGCGCGTTGGCGTGCTCGGGGTCGACGTCGAGCAGGGCCCACGCGCTGCGTTCGGCGCGCCGGGTCACGGTGCGGGCCACGTGCAGGAGGGCCGCGCCGGGGGTGCCACCGGGCAGGATGAACGAGTCCAGCTTGGGCAGACCCTCCAGGTACGTGTCGCACCAGCCCTCCAGCCGGTCGACGTAGCCCTGGGTGACCCGCAGCGGCGGTGTCTCCGGGTCCTCGACGACCGGGGTGGCCAGATCGGCGCCCACGTCGAACAGGTCGTTCTGCACCTGCCGCAGCACGCCTGCGATGTCCTCGGCGAGCGCGCCCATGGCCAGCGCGACGCCGATGGCCGAGTTGGCCTCCTCGGTGTCGGCGTAGGCGACAAGGCGGGGGTCGGTTTTGTGGACCCTGGAGAAGTCGGCCAACCCGCTGGTGCCGTCGTCGCCGGTGCGGGTGTAGATCTTGGTCAGGTGAACGGCCATGGCCCCGAGCCTACGACGTGTGCGGCCTCCGTACGATGCTGCGCGGAGTCCACCGGGCCGGATTCCAGGGCTTGGCAGTGAGGAGCGGACTGGCGTGAGTGAACATTTCCGGGTGCGGGGCGGCGCGAGCCTGAACGGTCAGGTCGACGTGGTCGGCGCAAAGAACAGCGTGCTGAAGCTGATGGCGGCCGCGCTGCTGGCGGAAGGGCGGACAACCCTGACCAACTGCCCGGAGATCCTCGACGTTCCGCTGATGGCCGAGGTGCTGCGCGGGATCGGCTGCACCGTGGTGATCGAGGGCGGCACGGTCGTCATCGACACCCCGGCCGAGTTGAACCACCGCGCGGATTCGGTGTCCATGGGCAAGCTGCGCGCGTCCGTGTGCGTGCTCGGTCCGCTGGTCGGCCGGTGTAAACGGGCGGTTGTCGCGCTGCCGGGCGGTGACGCCATCGGGTCACGTCCGTTGGACATGCACCAGAACGGGCTGCGTCAACTGGGCGCGCACAGCGAGATCGCGCACGGCTGCGTCGTCGCCGAGGCGGAGAACCTGCGCGGGGCGCAGATCTGGCTGGACTTCCCAAGCATGGGCGCGACCGAGAACATCCTGATGGCTGCGGTGCTGGCCGAGGGCACCACGATCATCGACAACGCCGCGCGCGAGCCGGAGATCTCCGACCTGTGCACGATGCTGACCCAGATGGGCGCCAAGATCGAAGGCGCCGGCACGTCCACGTTGACCGTGCACGGTGTGACCGAACTGCACCCGGCCGGTACGCACCGGGTGATCGGCGACCGGATCGTCGGCGCGACCTGGGCGTTCGCCGCCGCGATGACCAGGGGCGACATCACCGTCAAGGGCGTCGACCCGCACCACCTCGACCTGGTGCTGGAGAAGCTGCGGATGGCAGGCGCCGAGGTGAGCACCGGCGAGCAGCATTTCCGCGTCGTGCAGCGCGAGCGGCCGACGGCGGTCGATTTCGTCACGCTGCCCTACCCGGGTTTCGCCACCGACCTACAGCCCTTCGCGGTCGCGTTGACCGCGGTCGCGGACGGCACGTCGATGATCACCGAGAACATCTACGAGTCCCGGTTCCGGTTCATCGAGGAGATGATGCGGCTGGGCGCGGACGCGCGCACCGACGGCCACCACGCGGTCGTGCGCGGTGTGCCGGTGTTGTCCAGCGCGCCGGTGTGGGCTTCGGACATTCGCGCGGGTGTCGGCCTTGTGCTGGCCGGACTGTGCGCGGAGGGGGTCACCGAGGTGTGGGACGTGTTCCACATCGACCGGGGCTACCCGAAGTTCGTGGAGAACATGACCAAGCTGGGCGCGGACGTCACCAGGGTCGCCGCGCCGCCCGAACGGGACTGATGCGCCAGCGACTACTCGGGGTCGCCCTCGTGCAGGTGCAGGAGAGCGGCGGTGGCCGCGTCCACATCGGCGGGGAAGACCAGGATGCGCTGGCCCGCGTGGTCCTCGGTGGGCGCGGTGGTGGAGCGGATTCCGTTGGCCCGCAACTGGTTCCTGACGAATTCGGCGGCCTGGTGGGACGGGACGATGGCGATCTCGCGCAGCAGTCCGTAGTGACCGGTCTGCGCTCGGCGCGGCGATCTGCGTCGCCTTGGTCGGGCCGTGTCGCTGCCGTAGGACCAGCGCATCAGCCCGGCGAAGGCGGCGAGAACACACAGCACGATCAGCAGCGCTGCGGCGGACACTGGCAACATCCGTTCATCGTCTCGCGTGCGACCCGGCAAAGCCAATCTCGCAACTGAGGGGTATCGCCGAGTGGTCGTCGGAGCGCGGTGGAGCGGTGCCCTCGATCGGGTGCGTGTGAGGAATCGCACGGGCGTAGTTTGTTACTGGCCAGTACCATAATGGGTCAAGCCGGTTAACGGAGGTTCACATGCCGTACCCGACAGACCACGACCGCGATCGCCCCTGGGTGATGCGGACGTATGCCGGCCACTCCTCGGCGGCGGCGTCCAACGCGCTCTACCGCAAGAACCTCGCCAAGGGGCAGACCGGCCTCTCGGTCGCCTTCGACCTGCCCACCCAGACCGGCTACGACCCGGACTCGGAGTTGGCCATCGGCGAGGTCGGCAAGGTCGGCGTGCCGGTCAGCCACATCGGCGACATGCGGCAGCTCTTCGACGGCATCCCGTTGGCCGAGGCCAACACCTCGATGACCATCAACGCGACCGCGATGTGGCTGCTGGCCCTCTATGTCGGCGTCGCGCAGGAACAAGCCGAGGCCGAGGGCGCCGATCCGAGGGCGGTGCTGGCCAAACTGGCCGGAACCACCCAGAACGACATCATCAAGGAGTACCTGTCCAGGGGCACCTACGTGTTCCCGCCAGGGCCCAGCCTGCGGCTGATCGCGGACATGATCGCGTGGACGGTCACCAACGTGCCGCGCTGGAACCCGATCAACATCTGCAGCTATCACCTCCAGGAGGCCGGGGCCACCCCGGTGCAGGAGATCGCCTACTCGATCAGCACCGCGATCGCAGTGCTGGACGCGGTGTTCGACACCGGCCAGGTGCCTGAGGAGCGCAAGGCCGATGTGGTCGCGCGGATTTCCTTCTTCGTCAACGCGGGCGTTCGGTTCGTCGAAGAGATGTGCAAGATGCGCGCGTTCACCGAACTCTGGGACGAACTGACCCGCGACCGCTACGGCATCACCGACGCGAAAGCGCGCCGTTTCCGTTACGGCGTCCAGGTCAACTCGCTCGGCCTCACCGAGGCGCAGCCCGAGAACAACGTGCAGCGCATCGTGTTGGAGATGCTCGCCGTCACCCTCTCCCGAGGGGCGCGCGCCCGCGCGGTGCAGCTGCCGGCGTGGAACGAGGCGCTCGGCCTGCCCCGGCCGTGGGACCAGCAGTGGGCGCTGCGCATGCAGCAGGTGCTCGCCTACGAGACGGATCTCCTTGAGTACGAGGACCTCTTCGACGGCTCGCCGGTTGTTCGGTCCAAAGTAGACGAAATCCTGGAAGGCGCGCGGGCCGAGATCGACCGGGTCGCGGCGATGGGCGGCGCGGTCGCCGCGGTGGAGACCGGCTACATGAAGTCGCAGTTGGTCAATTCGCTGGCGCAGCGGCGGCGCAGGCTGGAATCGGGCGCGGACGTGATCGTCGGCGTGAACCGCTTCGACACCAGCGAACCGAGCCCGTTGCAGGCCGAGGGCGCCAAGGCGATCGAGACCATCGACCCGGTGGTGGAACGCGAAGCCGTCGAGCGCATCACCCAATGGCGGGCGCGACGCGACAACGACGCCGTGCACATCGCGCTCGGCGACCTGCGCGACGCGGCCAAGACCGACGCCAACCTGATGAACGCCACGATCGCGTGCGCGCGGGCCGGCGTGACCACCGGCGAATGGTCGGGCGCATTGCGCGAGGTGTTCGGCGAATACCGGGCTCCGACCGGTGTTGCGGGCGCGAACCCGGGCGGCGAGGCCGCCGAGGAGATCGGCACCGTGCGGGACAAGGTCAAGCAGGCCGGGGAGGCGATCGGGGAGCGGCTGCGCATCCTGGTCGGCAAACCCGGCCTCGACGGCCATTCCAATGGCGCCGAACAGGTCGCGGTGCGGGCGCGGGACGTCGGTTTCGAGGTTGTCTACCAAGGCATCCGGCTCACCCCGGCGCAGATCGTGTCCGCCGCCGTGCAGGAGGGCGTGCACGTCGTCGGACTGTCGGTCCTCTCCGGCTCGCACATGGAGGTCGTGCCGGCGGTGCTGGCCGGGCTGAGCGAAGCTGGCGCCGAGGACATCCCGGTCATCGTCGGCGGCATCGTGCCCCCCGACGACGCGGCCAAGCTGCGCGAAATGGGCGTGGCCAGGGTCTTCACCCCGAAGGACTACCGGCTGACCGAGATGATGGCCGAAATCGTCGATGTCGTCCTGGAAGCACACGGACTACCGTCCAATATATGACGACCGAGTACGAGCACATCCTGCTCAAGCGCGAGGCCGACACCGCGACGATCACGATGAACCGGCCCGCTCGGCGCAACGCGCTCTCGGCCGAACACCTCGGCGAACTGCTGGCCGCGTTCCGCGCGGTCGGCGACTCGGACGCGACCGGGATCGTGCTGGCAGGCGCCGGGCCGGTGTTCTCGGCGGGGCACGACTTCGCCGACGTTGCCGCGCGGGACCTGCTCGGCGTGCGCGAACTGCTCACGTTGTGCACCGAGCTGATGCGCACCATCGAGGACGTGCCGCAGGTCGTCGTCTCCCGGGTGCACGGCCTGGCCACGGCGGCAGGCGCGCAGCTCGTCGCCTCCTGCGACCTGGCCATCGCGGCCGAATCGGCCGGGTTCGCCTTGCCCGGTGGCAAGGGCGGCTGGTTCTGCCACACGCCTGCCGTTCCGGTCGCACGGGCGATCGGCCGCAAGCGTTTGCTGGAGCTGGCGTTGACCGGCGACGTCATCGACGCGGCCACCGCCGCACACTGGGGCCTGATCAACCGCGCCGTGCCGGACGAGGAACTCGACGACGCCGTCGCCGACCTGCTGGCCAGGGCGACCCGAGGTAGTCGAGCGAGCAAGGCGCTCGGCAAACGCACCCTCTACGCCCAGCTGGACCGGCCCGAGGCCGACGCGTACACGATCGCGATCGAGGTGATGGCCGCGGCCTCGCAGTTGCCCGGCGCCCGCGAGGGCATGGCCGCCTTCCTGGAGAAGCGCCACCCGGTCTGGCCGGACTGACCGCGGCCACACACGGGCCGGGTGAGGATGGCAGCGGGTACATGTCGGGGAGGGCGCATGCGGGTCGTCGGATTGGCGCTGGTCACGTTGGCCGCACTGGTCGCGCTCGCCGCATGCAGTGGTAATTCGGCCACTCCACCGCCGAAACCGACGCCCTCGGTGCCGACCATGGTCGACGACCCGATCAACCTCAACAACATCGCCGGCAAACCGTGCACCATGCTGCGCCCCGACCAGTTGGCCCAGTTCCACATCCTCGCGCCCGGCACGACCGGGGCGGGCCCGCTGAGCACCGCCGCGGGCGTGCCCGTGTGCACCTGGCAGCCGTCGCAGCACACCGAACCGGTGTACGCCGCCGCCGTCGACCGGCACTCCGGCGGCCTTGACGCGCTGTACAAACGCCGCGCGAGCCTGCCGGTCTTCCAGCCCTTCGCCGAGTCCGGCTACCCCGGTGTCAATACCGCGACCAGCAAAAACGCTCTCGCCAGCGGCCGGTGCACGGTCCAGATCGAAGTCGCCGCCGGCGTGCTGCTCGACGCGGCCGTCACCGTCAGGGACACCCAGGCGCCCGACTACACCGATCCATGCTCGGACGCGCAGTCCTTCGCCGCCGCGATCATCGCCAACTCGCAGGGCCAGCAGCCGTAAAGATCTCGCGATTCGCGATGACTCGGATGTCAAAAATCGGTCTGGTGTATCGACCACGGTTGACAGCTGGCCACACCAGCGCGATGAACGGAGACTCCCCCATGAGCACGGTCACCTCAGCAGACGGCACCACGATCGACTACGAGCGCTACGGCGCGGGCCCCGCCGTCATCTTCATCGGCGGCGCCAGCCAGTACCGCGCCAACGACCCTGGCACCACGAAAACCACCCAGGAACTGGCCGTGGAAGGCTTCACCACCATCGACTACGACCGGCGTGGCCGAGGCCGCTCGGGCGACACCGCGCCCTATGCGCTTGCCAGGGAGGTCGAGGACATCGCCGCGCTGATCGCCGCGGTCGGCGGCTCGGCCACCCTCTACAGCAGCTCCTCCGGCGCCACGATCGCCCTCGCCGCCGCGCAGGCAGGCGTCGGCGTCAGCAGGCTCGCCCTGTACGAACCGCCCTACTTCGCCGGCAACGACCTCACCGCGCACATCGCCGCCATGCGCGAACTGCTCGCCGCCGGCAAGAACGACGAAACCATGCGCTACAACCTGCTCAACGTGATCGGCGTGCCCGCCGAGGTCGTCGACGGCATGGCGCAGGATCCGAGTTGGCCCGACTTTCTCTCGGTCGCACCGACCCTGGTCTACGACCTCGGCAACTCCAGCGACCTCAACACCGACCCGGACCTGAAGGCCCGCTTGTCCGACGTCACCGTGCCCGCCGTCGTGTTCTCCGGCGACCAGACCTTCCCCGGCATGCCGGCGGCCGCCGACGCGGTCGCCGCCGCCCTACCGAACGCGACCCGGCGCATCGTGGCGGGCGAGGGCCACGGTCCGAGCACCGAAGGCATCCTCCCGCCCCTGCTGGAATTCCTGCGCGGCTGAGAATCCCTACCCACTTCACGGAGATCCCTACTTCACGCAGGGGACTCCGCCGCCGGAGATGCTGCTCATCGGGTTGGTGTCCGCGTCGTTGTTGCCGCTGTTGTCCGGGGCGGGCTGCGACGGCAACGGCGCGGTGTTCGTGATCGAACTCGAACCGGAGCCAGTGCCTGACCTGAGGTTGCTGGGCAGGGTGAAGTCCCTGCCGACGACGACCCGTACATGCCCGGCCGATATCGCGCTGTCGTGCACCGGAGTCAGGCCGAGCGCGGCGGCCACCGCGTTCGCCGCCGCCGAATCCGTGCCGTAGTCGACTTCCGACGTCGCCCTGGTCGCGGCGGCTGTGGTCGTGGTGCCCTTGGTGAAACCCTTGGTGCCCAAGGCATCCGACACCGTCTGGGCCTCGTGTGAGATACCGGAGGCATTCTCGACGTCGATCGTGCCGGCCGGCGGCGGCGCGCTCGACGTGGTGGTGCTCGGCGTCGTGCTGCCGCTCGGCGTCGTCGAACCGCCGCCGATCAGCGACTGCACGTCCGCCTGCACTGCGGCAAGGTTCACGATGTTCACGTCGCCGATGGAGCCGCCCATGTTCGCGTAACTGGCGATCGGCACCGTGTGGAAGCTGACGTTGCCACCGGTCAGGTTGCCTGCCTCGCCCGCGAACGTGATCAGGTCGAAGCCGGTGTCCACCGCGATGTTCTGCTCGGCGACGTTGAGGATCTGGGTCAGATTGGACGGATTGGCGAACGTGCCGGCCTGCTTCAGTTTGTAGGCAAGGGAAGCGATGAACGCCTGCTGCCGCCGCTCCCGGTCCAGGTCGGTGAAGTTGTTGTAGTAGAAGTCGCCCTTGATGTTGTCCCGCCGCTGCCGGACGAACGCCAGCGCCTGCGACGCGTTGAGCTGCACCTGCCCTGCCGGGAAGTTCGCGCCGGAGTAGGTGTCCTGAGTGGCCTTCTGCAGACAGACGGTGACCGGCTGCACCACGTTCGCGATCTCGAAGAATGCGATCAGGGTGACCTCGATGAAGTGGTCGATCGGGATGCCACCGAGGAACTGGCTGACCGTCTTCATCTCTTCCGCGCGCCCGGCATCGCGACTCTGCTGCTCGAGCGCGGTGCCGCTCACGCCCTGCTTCACCAGCAGCTTGCGCTCCTGGTCGAAAGCGAGCCCGTAACCCTGCTTGATCTTCTCCTTGCAGGTGCCGTCCGGGCAGCCCGGCAGGGCGGCGTAGTCGTCGCGGGGAATGGAGATCTCGGTCGCCTGACCGCTCACCGGAACGTGCAGCAGCATCAGCACGTTGGCGTTCTCGCCACCGTTGGACTGATCGCCCGCGTGCAACGCGTCGTAGATGTTCTGCGGCAACGGGTTGCCGTTCTCGTCGAGCCGGGTGTCAAGGCCCATGATCAGGATGTTGGTGTCGCCGTTGAGCGAGGACTTCACCCCGCTCTTGGCCTTCGCGGGCGAGCGGTGCAGGTCGTTGTTGAATGTGGTGTAGGTGGCCCAGGCATAACCGGTCACGCTGAGCACCAGCAACGACACCAGGCCCAGCACGCCGTATCCGGCCGCCAGCCCCCACCGCCACCGACGCCTCGGCCGCTCGACGGGCCCGACTGCCGCAGCGGGGGTCGACACGGCGCGGGTCGGCTCTTCGCCCTCCGTCGGCCAGGCGGGCTCGGCCGACTCCGCGGCTGGCAGCGCTGTCGGGTCGGTCCGGCCCAGATCATCGCGTCGGGGTTGGCGCCAACCGGCGTTGTCCCAGTTGTCGTCCTCGTCCACCTACGCTCCTCGCTGTCCACATCGTCGCGTCCGTGCCAGTTCGCTCCCGACTGGACGCGAGAGTTCTGCTGATGGACGCACTTGGCGCGTCGATGGTTGCTCGGCATCGTCGCTTCCGGATCGTTGTGTCCCGGTGTGCTCAGCGGTGGGTGGGCGGTTTATCCCCGTTCGTGCAGTAGCAGCAATGCGTACGCGGCGATCGTCTGCGCGTCGGTGATCTCGCCGTTGCTCATCATCGACTCGACCTTCGCCCGGGTGAACCAGGCCGAGCGCATGTCCTGCTCCTCAAGTTCTCGGTCGGGCTCGCCCTCCGTCAGCCCGGTCGCCAGGAACACCTGACCACGTTGGCTGGACATGCCGGGCGCCACGTCGAGCTGCCCGATCCTGGTCATCGTCGCCGCCCGCAACCCGGTCTCCTCGCGCAGCTCGCGCCGCGCGAGGTCGATCGGATCCGCGTCCGCCCGGTCCGGCGCGGTGCCCTGCGGGAACTCCCAGCGCCGCAGCCCGAGCGGATAGCGGAACTGCTCGACCAGGTGCAGCCGATCCCCGTCCAACGCGACGACCAGCGCATAGTCCGGCTTGTCCACCACGCCGTAGATCCCCGGCGACCCGTCCGGCCGGACGATCGAGTCCTCGCGGATCCGCATCCACGAGTTGGCGTAGACCTCGCGTGAACCAGTCGATTCCATGGCTCGATCCTGCCGCACCCGATCAGGTCGGCCGCGCCGGGCGGCCTCGCCGCGACGCCCTCGTCTACCCTTGCCGGGTGCGTTTGGTCATCGCTCGGTGTCAGGTTGATTACGTCGGCAGGCTCACCGCCCATCTGCCCATGGCCCAGCGGGTGCTGATGGTCAAGGCCGACGGCTCGGTGCTCGTGCACTCCGACGGCGGCTCCTACAAGCCGCTGAACTGGATGTCGCCGCCCTGCTGGCTGATCGAAGAGCCGGACATGTGGGTAGTGGAGAACAAAGCGGGCGAAAAGCTGATCATCAGCCTCGAAGAGATCGTCCACGACTTCAAGTACGAACTCGGCGTCGATCCCGGCCTCGTCAAGGACGGCGTCGAGGCGCACCTGCAAGAACTGCTGGCCGAACACGTCACCACCCTCGGCGACGGCTGGAAGCTCGTCCGCCGCGAGTTCCCCACCGCGATCGGCCCGGTCGACCTGATGTGCCGCGACTCCAACGGCGTCTCGGTCGCCGTCGAGATCAAGCGCCGCGGCGAGATCGACGGCGTCGAGCAGTTGACCCGCTACCTCGAACTGCTCAACCGCGACCCGCTGCTGGCGCCGGTCAAGGGCATCTTCGCCGCCCAGCAGATCAAGCCGCAGGCCCGCACCCTGGCCGAGGACCGCGGCATCCGCTGCGTCGTGTTGGACTACGACGCGCTGCGCGGCACCGACTCCGAAGAGTTCCGCCTGTTCTGACCGGGCGGGCTCGGCTCAGTTCGTGCGCTCGGCGATGAACACGTACTCGCGTCCTGGGCGATCAGGGGCTTCACGCACGTCCAGCACCCGGTAGCCGCAGGTGGCCAGGCTCGACTCAAGCTCGTCGCGCTCGCGGAACCGGAGGGTCGAGTCCGAGGTGAGGACCGCGCCATCGGCCAGGAACCGGTAGGCGTAGCGGAAGGAGACGAGCGGAAGATCCACCTCGGTGACCTCACGACGTTGCTCGACTGGCCCGATTCCGGGAATGTCGAGGGTGACGTGGCTGGCGTCAGCGGCCCAGTCCTCCCAGGCCCGACGTTGCGGGCGCCTGGTCTCGAACACGAGATAGCCGCCCGGCCGAAGGGCGGCGTAGATGCCCCGGAGTGTTCGTTCCCAGCTGTCATCGGTAAGAAACACCTGCGCCACGTTCCCGGTCATCAGAGCCAGATCAACGCCGAGCGCCGGGACGGTGGTGGCATCACCGTGCAGCCAGGTGATGTGTGCGGTCGCATCCTTCGACTTCGCGACATCAAGCGATGCCTCGGCCGGGTCGACACCGACGACCGTGCGGCCGTGCTGCGCGAGCAGAACCGCGAGACATCCCGTCCCGCAACCGATGTCGAGCACGTGGTCCGCGCCCAACTCGTCGGCGATGTCTCGATAGGCGGTCAGATCATCGCGGTCGCCGTCGAATGCGTCGTAGATGGGCGCCAGGCGTTGGTTGGCAAAGATCGCATCGGGCACCCGGCGACCATATCCACGGTCAGCGTCGGCATTGTCATGTGCCGGACTCGTTGTGACTCGGGTCCCTGCCGTCAGCCGGCGGAGAAGTAATGGCCGTTGTCCAAATCGGCGAGCAGCCTTGGCTGAGCGGGTTCCCAGCCGAGGGTCCGTCGGGTGATGAGATTGGACGCCGGGTAGTTCTGCGTGACCATGTTCGCGAGGAGCCCAAAGTATCCCGGCACCATCAGTACATCCGCGGGAACGCTCACGGCGGGCAGGCCAAGACGGCTGCCAACGGCCTCGGCGATCTCGCGGAGCGGGATGGCCCCGTCCCCAACCGCGTGCCAGTACTTGCCAGCTGGCCCCTTCTCCAGCGCAAGGCGGAACAAGGAAGCGACATCGCGGATGTGCACGGCGTTCCACAGGTTCGCGCCGTCTCCGGGGTAGCCTGCGAAGCCCTTCTCCTTCGCGAGCGCGATCAGCTGCACGAGGAAGCCGGCACGATCGGTCGTGCTGTGCGCGATGTTGGCAATCCGCACGACCGAAGACCGCACTCCCCGCTCGGCGAGGCCGACTACGGCGGTTTCCACGACGTTACGAGCCCGCAGGGTGCCCTTGTACTCATCGCCGCCGGGAAGGGCCGGGTCCTCCTCGGTGGCCGGCCGGCCCAGGTTCCCGGGCGAGCCTATGCTCCCCGCCGCGACCAGCGGCTTTCCGGTTCCCGCGAGTGCCTCGCCGTACGCGAGCATGATCGGGAGCTCCGCGGCGGCCACGGCGTCGATCCCGCCGGAGGGAAGCAGGTCTTGCCGGTGCGCGACGTGGATGACGCCGTCGGAGTCCGCGGCCGCATCCTTGAGCCCGTCGAGATCCTCGAGGTCGCCGCGACGCACCTTCGCACCGAGCGCGGACAACGCCGCCGCGGCAGCGTCCGACCGGGCCAGGCCGGTGACCTCGTGCCCGGCGGCGATGAGCTCGGGGACGATGTACGAACCGGAATGGCCGGTCCCGCCAGTGACGAAAACGCGCACGCTACTGCTCCTTGTGAGATGTGGCGCGAGAAATGGTGGTGCGGGTGCGGTCAGCTGAGAATGTTGACGCCGAGGAAGAAGTTGGTGTGCTTGACGGAGTTGGCGACGAGGCCCAGCTGTAGCAGGGCGGCGTTCTCCAGTGTCCGCGCCATTGGCAGCTGCCCAATGTCCATCGGGCGCAGTCCCAGGCTCTCGATGAACGCCGACACGCGTGCCTTTGCCTGAGCGTCGTCGCCGGCGATGAACACGTCCAATGGGCGACCCTCGGCTTGGCCGGCCGCCAGAACATTGGAGAACAGGGTATTGAACGCCTTGACGACATGCGCGCCGGCAGGGGCGGCCTTGGCGATCTCCTGCGCGGCGGAACTGCCGTCGGGGGTGACAAAGTCCTTGAAATCGGCGGAAATGGGGTTGGTGATGTCGATGATGACCTTGCCGTCCAGTGCTTCCCCGTACTCGCTGACCACCGCCGCCGCGCTGGCGTACGGCACGGCGAGGATGACGATGTCTCCGGCCGGGGCGGTGCCGGCCGTCCCGACCGTGGCGCCGCCGAGCGCGGCGGCCAATTCCTTGGCCTTGGCCGGGTCGCGGCCGATGATCTCGACTGCGTTGCCGCCGGCGAGCGCCCGGTCGGCAAGGGCACTGGCCATGTTCCCCAGGCCGATAACGCTGATGCTGGTCATGGAGTTGCCTGCTTTCTGGAGCTGAGTCGTCGACGCCGTCGAATGACGCGACGGACGGCGCTCAATTCCTGATGCGCGCATTTCTGGGCTGGGACCTGCTATCAAGTCCCGATGTCGAATTCTTATGCCGAATTCGCTCCGGCCCATTGGCTACCTATTCAGGATGCCATTGGCCTGAATACGTGTCCAAGACTTCTTTCAGCCGTTGCGATACCCTGGAGGCATCGCCGGACCGGGAGGCTCCATGGATCTGGACCTGCGCAAGTTGCGCTACTTCGTCGTCGTCGCCGACAAGCTGCACTTCGGCCGCGCCGCCGATGAGCTGCACATCGCGCAGCCGGTGCTCAGTCGCCAGATCCGCGCGCTGGAACAGGATCTCGGCGCCTCGCTGTTCACCAGGGACAGCCACGGTGTGGCGCTGACCGACGCGGGCCGACAACTGCTGGACGACGCCGGTCCGCTGCTCGCCTCCGCACGCGCGGTCCGGCGCCGGGTGTCCGTGGCCGCCCGCGGCAGCCGGCGGCTGGTGGTCGGCTTTCGGACCGGCATCCCGGTCATCCCGGCAGCGCAGGCGTTCGAGGCCCGGCATCCGGACGTGGTCGTGGATGTGCAGCGGATGGAATGGGACGACCAGGCCCTGATGCTGCTGGACGGCCGCGTCGACGTCGGCTATGTGCGGCTGCCCATCGACGAGACCGGCCTGCGCCTGACTCCGCTCTACACCGAGCCGCTCATGGTGGTGCTGCCCGCCGGTCACCGGTTGGCCGGCAAGGAGGAGGTCACCGAGGCCGACCTGGCCGGTGAGCCGCTGGTCTGGCATGCCGACCCGAGCACGCAGCCCACCAGGCGCCCGCACCCCGACTCCGGACTCCGGGTGCGCGGGGTGGAGGAGAAGCTCGAGCACGTCGCGGCGGGCCGGGGCATCTCGTTCGTGGGGCGTTCGGAGACCCTGTTCTACTCACGTCCGGACATCAGCTACGTACCCATCCCGGATCTGGCGCCCGAACAGGTGTGCCTCGCGGTGGCGACATCGCGCACCTCGCCGGTGGTCGACGACTTCTTCACCGCGGCTCAGGCGACGGCCGAGATCACGGCAGAATGTGGGAACTATGATTTGTGGCAGCTCGGAAGCGGTGCCGTTTCACGGCATGGTTGAGCAGCGCGAGTCGTGGCGACAATGTCCATGGGGAGAGCTTTACGAGCGCCGAGCCCAGGATTCGATGAGCTCGGCGGGACCGTAGGTCGCGTCAAGACCGGCGCAGGACACGCCGGCTCGGGACACCGCGACGACCGGTAGCAGTTCGTTGGTGAGCAGGGCGCGGTGGCGTAGCAGCGCGGCGAGATCGTGTTCGTCGAAGGTCGAGCGTTCCAGCCATTTGATCGAGCCGACGAACAGCAGTTGCCGGGCAATGCGTTCGCGGTCGGCGCCGACGATGTCGATCTCGACGTGGTTGCTGCGCGTCCAGTAACCGCCGATCGCGGGTGCGGCCGGCAGGTCGTTGTCGGGTAGGCGGCGTGCGAGGGCTTCTCTGAGCAGCGGTTCGATGGCGCGGCCGCGCCAGGTGGTCCAGTCGCGGCGGATGCGGTCCAGCGTGAGGTCGCCCCGGCCGCGTTCGATCTCGGGCATGGCCCGGCCGAGGAAGCGCAGCCAGAAGCGTAGGTAGGGATCGGTGATCCGGTAGCGGCGTTCCTTGGATGGCTTGGTGGACAAGGGGAGCTCGGCCGCGACGATGCGCTTGTCGGTCAGGGTTTCCAGCGACCGGTTCAGGGAGGTGGCCGCCATGTTGCCGGCGGCTTTCGCGATGTTGGTGAAGGTTCGCTCACCGGAGCCGATGGCGGACAGCACGGTGGTCGCTTGGGTGTGACCGGGAAACTCGGCGGCGAGCGAGCGTTCGGCCGACACCAGCAGCGGCGAGGTGGGATTGTTCAGGGAACCGGTCAGGAACTGCCAGAGATCCTCGCCAGGTTGCCAGTCCGTACAGATCAGGGGCAGGCCGCCGGTGACAAGCGCCGCGTCAAAGGCTTCCGCTGCCGGTAGACCGAGCATTGTGGACAGATCGAGCGGATTCAGCGGCCCGATCACCATTTCCCGGCCGCGTTGGTGGAAGGGGCGGTCGTAGCTGTTCAGCGCCTCCATCATGGACAGGTCCGAGCCGATCAGGATGAGCAGAACCGGTTTGCGCGAGAGGTAACGGTCCCAGGACAGTTGCAGAAGGCCCTCGAACGCATGCGCTTCATCCATCAGATACGGCAATTCGTCCAGTACCACGATGCTCGGCTGGTCATCGGGCAGTGCGGCGGCGAGTAGGCGTAGCGCGTCTTGCCAACTGGCCGGATGCGCGGCGCCGAGCAGATCGCGGCCGGGAAGCGACGACTCGATGGCGTCTCGTTCGAATTGGGCGAGGTCGGCCCCGTCGTCGGCGCCGGTTGCTGTGAAGAACAAGAAGGGTGTGTCCGAGCGGTCGGCGAAGATCTCGATGAGCCGGGACTTGCCGACTCGACGCCTGCCTCGGACCAGTAGGCAGCGGCCGGGCCGGTCATCTATGGCGTTCCGGACGCGGTCGAGCTCACCCTGGAGTATCTCCAGCTCGCGATGTCGTCCTACGAAGTCAGCCACTCGAACATACTAACATTGATGGTACTACCATCGATGTTACTGCCGCGAATGTCAGTAACATGGACGTTGGTCATGGCAACAGGGCGGCGATGAGGGCCTTGCTGATGAAGTCGCGGTAGGCGTCCATGGACCAGCCACGGCCGAGGACGAGTAGTTCGTAGACCTCCAGCGAGTTGTACGTCCACACCAGATCGGCGGCCTGTTCGACGCTGATGTCCTTGCGTAGCAGGCGGTTCTCGTGCAGGTGCTCGATGAACCTGGTGGCGCCGGTGAGGCGTTCGGCGTTCATGGTGGCCCAGACTTCGGCGGCGTCGGGGTCGGTCATGGCGGCTTGGCGGGCGAGTCGGCTGATGGGGGAGTGGCTGGGCTGGAGGTTGGCGACGAGGGTCGCGTAGCGGTCGACCTTGATCACCGGGTCGGGCTCGGCGATGGTGCGCTGGATGTATTCGCGGGCTTCCAGGCTGCCGGGTTCGTCGTCGCCGGCGATGGACACGTCGGAGACGGTTTTGAGCAGCGCTGACTTGGGGCCGATCGTCTTGTAGATCGTTTCCGGGGACACGCCCGCGGCGCGGGCGACGGCGGCGATGGACACGGTGGCGTAGCCGTGCTCGACGAACATCTCCCTCGCGACGTCCAGCACCGCCCGGCGGTTGGCCTCGGCCTGGTCGCGGCGACCTCGGGCGTTGTAGGCGCGCCTCGGCTTGACATCGTCCGTCATTTTGATCCAGACTTCTGTATCTAATACATCGAGCTGTATCGGATTGTAGCGGGGGCGTCGTCGTGGTTGGTGGGTTCGCGGTCGCGGCCATTGTGCTGGTCGGGTTGCTCGCCGGGGTTCACCTGGCCGGCATCGGCGGGTTGAACCGGGCGCTGCGCGCGTTGCCGGCCGACGTCTACATCACCACAAAGCAGTCGATGGACCGGGAGCTTCCCGCCCTGGCCAAACCCCTCACGATCGCCGCGCTGCTCGCCATGGCCGGTGCCACGACGACGGCGGCCGCGTCGGGGGCGGCCGCCGTCGCGGCGCTGGACGGGGTCGGCTTGCTCGCCGGTGTGGTCGCGCTGGTCGCGGTGCTGCGCGGCGACCTGCCGATCAACCAGCTGATGGACACCTGGAACCCGGCCGACCCGCCGGCCGACTGGCAGCGGTGGCGCGAGCGTTGGGAGGGGGCTTTCGTCGTTCGCGCCACCGCGTTGTTGCTGGCGTTCTGCTGCGTGATCGGAGCCGGGGCCGTGGCTCGCTAAAGCTTCAGTCGTGGCGGAAGCGTTCGGCCAGGACCGGGTCGTTCTCCCACCAGAGGGCGCTGGTGGTCGGTGCGGGCTGGCCCTCGTCCGGGGTTTCCAGGGCGGCCTTGTCCTGTTCGTCGAGTTCGCGGTCGATCTCGGCCGCTTCCTTGTCGTCGTCGACGGACATCCGCCGCATCAGCGCGCCGAGGAAGGGCAGGCCGGCCGCGTCGCCAGCGATCCACAGGATGCCGGCGCCGATGATCTGGTCGTTGCGCAGGCTCGGACCCCAACTTCGGCCGAGGGCCTGGTAGTAGTCGTGCGCGACGATGTGCGGACTGAGCCACAGCACCAGGCCGAGCGCAGCGTCGAAGATCACCTCGACGAAGGTGATCACCACCGAGATCAGGTGCGGGTACTTGTGCGGCACCGGGTCCAGCTGCAATCGGCTGTAGAAGTAGACGAAGCCGACCACGAGCAGCGCCAAGCGGCTCACCGCGTCGATCACGCCGTTGGTGAGCACTGCCGGGTACCAACCGGTGAAGTAGAACGCCCACGGCGTCGCGATCAGCAGCACCGAGCCGCTGGCCGGGAAGCTGATCACTCGGGCGGCCTTGCTGGCCACGACTTTCCTGATCCGCCCTGCGCCGCGCTCGGACAACGTCTCGAGAGCGAGCGCGACGGGGGCACCCATGGCCAGACAGAGCGGGGTGAGCATGAGCAGGGTGATCACCTGCGCGGCGCGCGCCCAGAACAGCGTGTCCGCATAAGCACCGAAAAAGGAAACACTGAAGAACACGATCAAACCGAGCCCCGTGCCGAACGCGATCTTCCGGCCGCGCGCCCAACTGCCGCCGCGCGCGGTCAAGCGGTGTACGGCCAGGTAGTAGAGGGTGCCGACGAGGGCGACGAACAGGATGGAGGGTAGGTCCAGTTTCCACTGGGTCACCGCGGTGACCAGGGTGAACGGTGGCGGCCCGTGGTAGCCCGCTTCGGGCGCCGGACCGAGGTGTCCGATCGACGCCAGGGCTTGGACAGAACCGACCAGCCGTGTCACAACGCTTCCACCTCGCCGTCCAGTTGTGCGATGGGCCCCCTCCAGTGTCGACCGCGTGCTGTCGGGGCCGGTGTTTGGGGTGGCGGCTGAGCGACTGTGGCTCGAAGATGAGCGCGCGACACGCCGTGTCCGACCAATTACACCGTGACGGTTTCGGGCCAACATGGGCGTGGCATAGTATTCGGCACCACTGTTAGATCATGGCGTTTCTTGTTGGAAGCTGTTGACTTGGAGGTGTGCTGAGTGCGCGAGCACGTCATGGCTGCCGTGAACCTTCGGCTGAATGCCGCGCCGATCGACTTCATCCTGATCGCGGTGTACTTCGCCCTCGTGCTCGGCATCGGCCTGATGGCCCGCAGATCCGTGTCGAACAGCCTGGACTTCTTCCTGTCCGGGCGGTCGATGCCGGCCTGGGTGACCGGTCTCGCGTTCATGTCGGCCAACCTCGGCGCGACCGAGATCTTCGGCATGACCGCCAACGGCGCGGAGTACGGCCTGCCGACCGTGCACTACTACTGGATCGGCGCGGTCCCGGCCATGGTCTTCCTCGGCCTGGTCATGATGCCGTTCTACTACGGCTCCAAGGTCCGCAGCGTGCCGGAGTTCATGCTGCGCCGGTTCGGCCCGGCCGCCCACCTCGTCAACGGCATCAGCTTCGCCGTGGCCCAGGTGCTCATCGCCGGCATCAACCTCTACGCCCTGGCCACCGTCGTCAACCTGCTGCTTGGCTGGCCGATCTGGCTCTCGATCGTCATCGCCGCGGCCATCGTGCTCGCCTACACCGCGCTGGGCGGCCTGTCCGCCGCGATCTACAACGAGGTCATGCAGTTCTTCGTGATCGTGGCGATGCTGCTGCCGCTCACCTTCGTCGGCCTGCACAAGGTCGGCGGCTGGAGCGGTCTCGTCGACAAGATCCAGCACATCAACACCAACCCGGCCAACAACGCGGCCGCGCAGCTGTCCTCGTGGCCAGGCTCGAACATCACCGGCATCCACTCCTCGGTGCTCTCCGTGCTCGGCATCATCTTCGGCCTCGGGTTCGTGCTCTCCTTCGGTTACTGGACAACGAACTTCGCCGAGGTGCAGCGCGCCCTCTCGGCCAAGAACATGTCCGCCGCCCGGCGCACCCCGCTGATCGCGGCCTACCCGAAGACGCTGATCGTGCTGGCCATCGTGATCCCAGGCATGATCGCGGCGCTGCCGCAGATCTCGCCGGAACTGGCCTCCTACAAGGCGAACATCATCGCCAACCCGAACTACAACGGGGGTAGCGTCACCTTCAACAACACCATCGAGTTGTTGATCCGCGACCTGCTGCCCAACGGCATGCTCGGGGTGGCCATCGCCGGTCTGATCGCGGCGTTCATGGCCGGTATGGCGTCCAACGTGAGTTCGTTCAACACGGTGTTCACCTACGACATCTGGCAGACCTACGTCGTCAAGAACAGGCCGGACCGCTACTACCTCAGCGTCGGGCGACTGGTCACCATCGTCGGCTGCGTGATCGCGATCGGCACCGCGTTCATCGCCTCCGACTACAACAACATCATGAACTACCTGCAGAGTCTGTTCGCGTTCTTCAACGCTCCGCTGTTCGCGACGTTCATCCTGGGTATGTTCTGGAAGCGGATGACCCCGGCCGCCGGTTGGATCGGTCTTGTCCTCGGTACGTTGTCCGCGTTCACCGTCGACCGGCTTGTCGCCTACGGCGTGATCCCGCTGTCCGGTCAGGGACCGAGCTTCGTGGCCGCCATCGTCGCGTTCGTGGTCGACATCGTCGCCAGCGTGATCATCACCATGTTCACCACGCCGAAGCCGGCTGAGGAGCTGAGCGGTCTGGTCTGGTCGCTCACCTCGCGCGACGGGTTGCGCCAGGCCGAGACCGGCGCGGACGCTGCCTGGTACCGCAAGCCGGTACTGCTCGGCGGCGTCGTCCTGTTGGTGGCCCTTGCCCTGAACATCGTCTTCTGGTGAGAGGATCGTCATGAGCGTGCCAAGCACGAGCGCCGAAGCTGCGCCACACGGGGCGGCGAGCCTGTTCGACCTGCGCTGGATCCTCGCCCTGCTCTTCGGTGTCTACGGGATCGTGGTCACCGTGATGGGCATCTGGTTCACCAGCCAGGCCGACCTGGACAAAGCCGGTGGGATCAACGTCAACCTGTGGACCGGGATCCCGATGCTGGTGCTCGCGATCCTGTTCGCGCTGTGGGCGCAGCTGCGCCCGGTGAAGATTCCCGCGGTCGAGGACGGTCCTGCCGAAAGCTGAACCGAACACGTAAACAGGCCCGGTGAGTTCACCGGGCCTGTTTACGTACAGTTAACGCTGAAGTCAGGGACGCGTGGTCGGCCTGCGGTACGGGTGCACCGGGTTGAACGCCGCGAGCGTGTAGGCGTTCATCCAACGGGCCGCCCGGCGAGCCCGGCTGTCGGCCTTGCTGTCGTCCGTTGCCTGGTCACGACGGTTGCGCAGCGAGAATTTGATCATGGAGGGTCTCCCTTCGGGGATCTGTGGTGGTTCACGCCGTTGTGTTCGTACACCCACTATATCGATCCAGAGGGCTGAATCGTTCCCGAACCGGAGCGTGACGTCGACCACGACGGCCACGATGGCTTTGCGGGTTCCGGCCGCACCGGTCGGGGTCGCTCGCTACGGTTGCCCCGATGTCCAGTCCAGCTGTATCTTCGCGGGCCCGCCTGTTCGGGCTGATCTGCTGTGCCGCGGTGCTCGCCGGGTGCACCACCGGACAACCGGCCGACACCGCGCGCACCGACTCGACCCGCACCACCATCCCCTCCGGCGCCATCGGCGGGCAGACCGTGGACACCGCCTTCGCATCGGCCGCGCTGCGCGCCATCGACCCGTGCGGGCTGCTGGACCAGAACACCCTGCGCCAGCTGGGCACGTCGTCCCAGCCCGCCACCCAGAACGAGATCGACAGCTGCTCGGCCGACCTCGACGACGGCAAGGGCAAGTCCCTCGGCATCGAGGTGATCATCGGCGGCGACCTGGCCAGCACCACCGCGAGCGGCACCATCGCGGGCCTGCCGGTCAAAGAAGAAGCCACGGACACCGACTGCGGCGAGCGGCTGATCACCCAGCACAACCCGACCACCGGCATCGAGATCAGGGTCAACTACAACGGCGCGGCTGCCTGCGTGATCGCGCGGCAGCTGGCCGGCCTCGTGGTCAATCACATCAGGACGAAGGCGCCGCAACGGCCCAACGGCGTGAGCTCGGTGGTGCTGATCAATCCGTGCGACACGATCGACGACGCGACAGCCCAGAACCTCACCGCGGTCGGACCGGGCAAGACCGTCGAGGGCCTGTTCAAGTGCGACTGGCAGGCAGGCGACTACGACCTGTCCGTCGAATACACCCTCGGCGGAAACCCCAAGGACGACACGTTCAACGGCACCCCGCAGCCGGTCGACGTCGGCGTGCCGGCCTACGCATTCTCCTCCAAGGATGTCTACCCGTCCTGCGACGTGAAGTGGCTGGTCCGCTCGGTCGGCAGCGGCCAGGGCGAGGTGGTCGACGTCCAGTTCGGCGACGTGCTCGGCGGCACTCTCGACCCGTGCACCCAGGCCCAGGCGGCGGCCAAGGTGGTCGCGGCCAAGGTGCCGCACGCATCGTGAGTCCTCAGTGGCTGGTTGGGTCGCGTTAGGCCAACCGTGGCCGCACCGGAATCTTCTGGCGGCTCGTGGGCCAAGGCCCCCCGGTGTAGAAAGGGGGAGATCGACCGGAGGGGGCAGGCACCCAATCTGGGGGTCGGCGAGGGCACTGCTCGGGTCAGTGGGTGGCGAGGAGCTGTGGCGTGAAGAAGATCATCAATGATCCCTCGACCGTGGTGGCAGATTCCTTAGGTGGCATGGCGTTGGCGCACGCCGACCTGCTGCGGGTGAACCTGGAGCCAGCCTTCGTGGCCAGAGCGGATGCTCCGGTCGCCGGTCGGGTCGCGGTGATCTCCGGTGGCGGCAGCGGACACGAACCGCTGCACGGCGGGTTCGTCGGACCCGGCATGCTCGCCGCCGCCTGCCCCGGTGCGGTGTTCACCTCGCCGACGCCCGATGTCATCGCCGCCGCGATCGACGCGGTGCACGGCGGGGCCGGGGTGTTGTTGCTGGTCAAGAACTACACCGGTGACGTGCTCAACTTCGAGACCGCGGCGGAGCTTGCGCAGGCCGACGGAATCGACGTGCGCACCGTGGTCATCGACGACGACGTCGCCGTGCAGGACTCCACCTTCACCGCGGGCCGGCGCGGCGTCGGCGGCACCGTGTTGGTGGAGAAGATCGTCGGCGCTGCCGCCGAACAAGGCGCCGACCTGGACACCTGCGAGGCCCTGGCCCGTCAGGTGGTGGCCAACGTGCGCTCGATGGGCATCGCGCTGACCGCGCCGACCGTCCCGCACGTCGGCAGGCCCAGCTTCGAACTTGCCGACGACGAGATGGAAGTCGGCATCGGCATTCACGGCGAACCGGGCCGGGAACGGGTGGCGCTGGAGAACGCCGAGGGCATCGTGGTTCGACTGCTCGAACCGATCGTCGAGGACCTGCCCTTCCACGAGGCCGACGAGGTGCTGCTGTTCAGCAACTCGATGGGTGGCACCCCGCTGCTCGAGCTCTACCTCGCGCACGGCATAGCCGAGCGGCTGCTGGCCGAACGCGGCATCACCGTGACCCGCAGGCTGGTCGGGCCCTACATCACCAGCCTGGAAATGCAGGGCATGAGCCTGACCCTGCTCAGACTCGACGAGAATCTCGTCCAACTCTGGGACGCGCCGGTGCACACGGCTGCCCTGCGCTGGGGCCGATGATGGGCTGCGACGCGAGCGCGGTGATCCGCGCTGTCTGCGCCGCCGCGGACGTCATCACCGATCACCGCGACGAACTGGTCGAACTGGACCGGGTGATCGGCGACGGCGACCACGGCGAGAACATGCGCCGAGGCTTCCAGGCGTTCGTGGCCGCGGTCGACTCCGCCCGCCCGGCCTCGCCCGGCGCCGTGCTGAAACTCCTTGCCACCACACTGATCTCCACCGTCGGTGGCGCGGCAGGACCGCTCTACGGCACGGCCTGCCTGCGGGCCGCCGCCGCGCTCGGCGCCGAGGAGGAACTGAACCCCGCCAACGCGGTCGCCGCGCTGCGCGGCGCCCTGCAAGGCGTTGTGGCGCGCGGAAAAGCCGTGCTCGGCGACAAGACCATGGTGGACGCGATCTCGCCGGCCGTCGACGCCGCGCAACGCGCCCTCGACGCCGGCGCCGACCTGGCCGGCGTGCTCGGCGCCGCGGCCGATGCCGCCGAAAAGGGGGCGGAGTCGACCATTCCACTGGTCGCCAGGAAGGGCAGGGCCTCCTACCTCGGCGAACGCAGCGCCCAGCACCTCGATCCGGGCGCGCGCTCGTCATCGTTGCTGCTGCGGGCTTTCGCGGACGCGGCGGCGAGTCGATGACCGGCGGTGTCGGGGTCGGCATCGTCATCGTCTCGCACAGCGCGAAACTCGCCGAGGGCGTCGTCGAACTGGCCGCGCAGATGGCACCCGAGGTCGTCATCGTCGCGGCCGGTGGCCTGCCCGACGGCAGGCTCGGCACCGACTACGACACCGTGCTCCGCGCCTTACACGAGGCCGATCAGGGCGCGGGTGTGGTGCTGCTGCACGATCTCGGCAGCGCGCTGATGACCGCGGAACTCGCGGTGGAATCCCTCGACGACCCGGACACCGTGTTGCTCGCCAACGCGCCGCTGGTCGAGGGCGCGGTGGTCGCCGCGGTCGCCGCGCAGGGCGGTGCGGACGTCGCCGAGGTGTGCCGTGTCGCCGAGGCCGCGGGCGCCGAACCAACCCCGCCCACGCCCACCGCCCTACCCGCAGGGCCGACCGTCCAGGCCGATTTCGTGCTCACCAACGGAGTCGGCCTGCACGCCCGGCCCGCCGCACAACTCGCCCGCGCCGTCGCAGGCCTCGACGCCGAGGTGACCGTGCGGCACGGGAACGCGAGCACGGACGCGAGCAGCGTGCTCGGCCTGCTCGAACTGGCCGCGCGTGCCGGCGACACCATCGCGGTCAGCGCGCGTGGAACCCAGGCGGGCGAGGCGATCGAGCGGATTTCCACCCTGGTGGAGACCAACTTCGGCGAGTAACTTCCGGCCGGGGAGAGTGTTGCGTGGACCGACGGCGCGCGGAGTACCGTTGTCGCGTGCGGGTTTCCGCGAGAAGGGCGCCCGTTCGGGAGGAGCACGTGGCCAACCGATCCCTGGTGCTCGTCGTCGTCGCACTCGGTCTGCTCGGCTGCCTCACCGGTTGCGCGCGCGCCATCGCCGGTATCGCGATCCCTGGCTCACCAGCGGTCTCGGCGGCCATGTCGGCCAGCAAGGAACTCGGCGACTTCACCACGATCGATCCGTGCGGCATGGTCGACGTACCCGGTCTGCCGGTGGACATGCAAGCCGAACTCGAACCCCCGGACACCTTCGACTCGTGCGCGCTGCGCGTGGATTCGGCCGGCGCCGCCATCGAACTCGAGGTCGGCTCGCTCGTCTACGACACCGCCGACACCGGTGAAACCGGCCCTGTGGCCCTCCCGAGCGGGTTGCAGCTCTACACGGGTTCGGTGCAGCAGCAGTCGTGCACCGCGTATCTGAAATTCGCCGAGGGCATCGATATGACCTCGGTCGCCTATGCCAACGACGGCGACGGCACCACCAACCTGTGCACCACCGCGGCGGCCGTCGCACGCGATGTTTCCGGCGTGCTGGCCAAGGGACCGGTGCGGCATCGAGGTCTCCCGAAGAATTCCTTCGCGACGGTCGACCCGTGCCCGTTGCTCACCGACGACACGCTCGTGCCGCTCGGCGTCGACAGCCAGGCGCAGACGTCGTATCCGGCGCACCACGAATGCGAATGGACCGGTAGCGACCAGAACAACAATGCCCTCTTCGCCTACATGTCCTTCATCGTCGGCCCGCCGCCCGTCGCGCAGGCGAATGTCAGCACTGCTGCGCAGATCGCCGGTCGCGCCTCGGTCGTGATCTCCACCACCGACGACATCGCGGCCGAATGCTGGATCAACACGGCGGGGCAGGCATTCGGTGGGCAGCAGGGTCTTGTCGAGATCGCCGAGGTCTACATCAGCGACGCCAACCAGTCGACCGATACCGCCTGCCAGATCGGCACCACGCTGGCCACCGCGATCTGGCCGAAACTCCCGCCCACCCCATGAGATTCACCGCGCGGAGTACTGTTCCGGCAGCTTCTCAAAAGGGGGAATACCGTGGCGCGTAAGCGTGCTGCCTTGTCGGTGGTCGGTGTGGTGGTCTGTGCGTTGAGTCTGGTCGGCTGTGCGAACGGGGGTCTGAGCACGTTGTCGAAGAAAGCCACGGTGACCACGTCCGCGTCGGCCTCGTCGGCGACCGCGTCGAACGACTGTCAGACCAGCCCGAACCTGATCTCGGCCTGCACCCGGCTCGGCGATCTGACCACGCTGGATCCGTGCGGCCTGATCTCCCTCGGCGAGCTCCCGCCCGACCTGGCCGCGTCGCCGGGGGATCGGGATTCGTTGGACCACTGTGATTTCACCATCGCCGCGGGCTCGGACAAGAGTGTCTTGCTCGAGATCGGTCAACTGGAGCCCGCGGTGGGGAACGGCGTGCGGTTCGGCGCGGGTTCCGAGGAACTGCAACCCCAAGGCCTCTCCCTTGAGGAGGGCAGCCTCGACCGCGGCGAGTGCGACGACGCCTTGCAGTTCGGCGGCGACCTGGTCGATCTGGAGATCAACGCGTTCGTGCTCACCGGTGCCGGCAGCCCGGCCTTGTGTGCGGCGGTCACCGAAGTAGGCAAGGCTCTCGGCAACGTGCTGAACGGCAAGGCCCAGATGCCGCACTTCACGGTGCCCAAGAACTCCATCGCCAGGTTGAAGGCGTGCGGGCTGGTCAACGGCGCGCAGATCGGCAGCTACACCGTGGACGGTCAACCGGACAGCGCGTCCGGCCACAGTTGCCAATGGCAGCCGGACAGCACCAATCCCGCTGTCGAGGTCGGCATCATTCTGAAGATCGACCGCAACCTCGACACGGTGGGCGCCCGCTCGCAGATCGACGGACTGAACTCCTACACCGTCAAGTACAGCCCGACCGACTTTTCCCGCTGCGAGGTCGACGCCAACCGCGCACCGTGGGGCACCGCCGGCAACGGCTTGATGGAAATCGCCTCGGTGTGGGCGATGGAGCCGGCAGGCCAGGTCGACACCGCCTGTTCGTTGGCCACCCAGTTGGCCAACGTGGTCTGGCCCAAACTTCCGCCGTTACGTAGTTGATAACTTCCGACTCAATTTTTTATTTTTCCGCGACTGCAGGTATCGATCGGGCTTCTTGCACGATCCGGTGGCGAAGCTCACCCGGAGCAGGCCGTCCGCCGTGGGACCATTCCCGCAAGTTACCGACGCGTAGCGTTTTAGGATTGCTGTCGAGGCGAGGTGGCAGACGTGGCACGGGAGTTCCGCACGATCGGCATCGTCGGGCTGGGCACCATGGGTGCGGGCATCGCGGAGGTGGTGGCCAGGACGGGTTTGCGAGTCGTCACCGTCGAACTCGACGCCGAGAGCGTCGCCCGCGGCCGGGGCCACCTCGAACACTCGACCGAGCGCGCCGTGGCCGGTGACAAACTGGACCAATCCGCTCGCGCGGAGCTGCTCGACCGGATCAGCTACGGCACCAACCTCGCTGACCTTGCCGACTGCGACCTGGTCATCGAGGCCATCCCGGAGAACCTGGCCAACAAGACCGCCGTCTTCACCGAGCTCGACCGGATCTGTCGCCCCGAGGTCGTCTTCGCGTCCAACACCTCGTCGCTGTCGGTCACCGAGATCGGCGTGCGCACCTCGCGGCCCGGCAAGGTCGTCGGCCTGCACTTCTTCAACCCGGCCCCGATCCTGAAACTGGTCGAGGTGGTCCGCACGGTGGTCACCGAGCCAGACGTCATCGACGACGTGGTCGCGTTCACGCGCGGCCTCGGCAAGGAGCCGGTGGTCATCGGCGACAGGGCCGGGTTCATCGCCAACGCGCTGCTGTTCGGCTACCTCAACCACGCCGTCGGCATGTACGAGCAGCGTTACGCCACCCGCGAAGACCTCGACGCGGCCATGCGCTTCGGCTGCGGCTACCCGATGGGGCCGCTGCAACTGCTCGATCTGATCGGCCTCGACACCGCCCAGGAAATCCTGGACACCATGTACCACCAGTCCCGCAACCGGTTGCACGCGCCGGCGCCGCTGCTCAAGCAGATGATCACCGCGGGCCTGCTCGGCCGCAAGTCCGGCCGCGGCTTCTACACCTACGACGGCCCCGACTCACCCAACGTCGTCCCGGACGTGCACACGCCCAGGATCGACGAGGAAGCCGAGACCGGCCGCGACATCCACCGGGTCGGCGTGATCGGCACCGGCACGATGGCCACCGGCATCGCCGAGGTGTTCGCCAAGAAGGGCTTCGACGTGGTGCTTCGGGCCCGCACCGCGGAAAAAGCCGCCGCCGCCATCGCCAAGGTCGGCAAGTCGCTGGACCGCTCGGTCGCCAAGGGCCGACTGTCCGAAGCGGACCGCGACGCCACCATGGCCAGGATCATTCCGGCCGTCGAATTCACCGAGCTGGCCGACTGTGATCTCGTCATCGAAGCCATCGCCGAAGAGCTCTCGGTCAAGACCGCGGTGTTCGCCGCCCTCGACGAGGTCTGCAAACCGGGCGCCGTACTGGCCACAACGACCTCCTCTCTGCCGGTCATCGAGTGCGCTGCCGCGACCTCCCGACCGTCCGATGTGGTCGGTCTGCACTTCTTCAATCCCGCGCCGGCCATGAAACTCGTCGAGGTGGTCGCCACCATCGCCACCGCACCCGACGTCGTCGCCACCGCGCACGCGATCTGCAAGTCCGTCGGCAAACACCCGGTGCACTGCACCGACCGCGCAGGCTTCATCGTCAACGCGCTGCTGTTCCCGTACCTCAACGACGCGGTCAAGATGCTGGAGGGCCACTACGCGGAGGCCGACGACATCGACACCGCCATGAAGGTCGGCTGCGGCCTGCCGATGGGCCCGTTCGAACTGCTCGACGTCGTCGGCCTCGACGTGTCGCTTGCCATCGAACGGACCCTCTACAACGAGTTCCGCGAGGCGGGGTTCGCCCCGGCCACGCTACTGGAACACCTCGTCACCGCGGGTCGCCTCGGCCGGAAGACCGGAAAGGGTTTCCGGGACTACACCAAGCGCTAGTTCGCGCAGCCGCAGGCACCACCGCAGCAACCGCCGCCGCCGGACGGTGCCGACGAGCGACCGGCCAGCGCGACCGTCGTGAGCAGCTTCACCGTGTCGGTGTGGCCGACCGGGCACTTGGCCGGATCGGCGGACTCACTCATCGGCCGGGACACCTCGAACTCATCGGCACACGCCCGGCACTTGTAGGCGTAGGTCGGCATCGGTCCATTCTCGCACGAGCTACGCCTTGTGGGCGCGGAACCTGACGCGCCGCTTGGGTTCGTGCGCGACGTCGACATCGGTGAAACCGGCGGCGCGCAGTCGGTCCGGGAGGGTCTTCGCGTCGACCACGACCATGGTGTCGCCGATGTGCAGCATGCGGAACCGGAGGCTGAGCTGGCTGTCGAACCCTGCGAACACTCCGCCCGGTCGCAGCACGCGACGAGTCTCCGTGAACAGCTTGTCCTGCAATGCCTTGGACGGCACGTGGTGCAGCATGGTGAAGCAGACGACCGAGTCGAACTCGCCGTCCGGGAAGGGCATGTCCGCGCCGCTGCCGGTCACGATGTCGACCTCGGCGCCGAACTGGGCGCGCAGCCGGTCGGCTGATTCCGGGTCGACCTCCAGCGCGGTCAACTTCTCGACCATCGGCGCGAGCACCTTGGTGGTGGCGCCGAATCCGGGGCCGATCTCCAACAGGCGCGGGCCCAACTCGACGTCGGCCAGTTCGTTCGGCAGCTGCTCGGCCACGGATTTCGCCCAGCCCTCGGACGAGCAGATCTTGCGGTGGATGCGGTTCATCGGCATGTGGTCGACCGTAGGAGGCCCGGTCGACGTCCGCCAGACGCTATCCTGCCAGTCAATGTCGCAAGACGGACAAGCCTCGAAAGCAGTATCGACGGCTTCGGCTGACGCCGTGCTGGTCGGCGACTTCGCCGTGCCGCAGGGCAGCTGGTTCCCCTGGCACGAGCACCCGACGCACCAGCTCGCCTGGGCCGCGACCGGCGTCGCGCTGGTCCGGATCGGCGCCAGGACCTGGGTGCTGCCGCCCGGCCGCGCGCTGTGGATCCCGGCCGGCGTCGTGCACAGCACCGGCGCTTCCGTCGCGATGAACCTGCGCAGCCTCAACCTCGACCCCGACCGCTGCCCGCTGAACTGGGCGCAGCCAA
>DASYBO010000425.1:0-8999 GCA_036500685.1 Pseudonocardiaceae bacterium
GCCGAGGAGGACGCCCCGCTCGGTGACTTCATCGAGGACAGCGAGGCGGCCGACGCGGAGAGCGCGGTCATCTCCGGCCTGCTGCAGGACGACCTGCGTCGGGTACTGGCCACGTTGGACGAGCGCGAGCAGGCCGTGATCCGGCTGCGCTACGGCCTTGAGGACGGCCAGCCGCGCACGCTGGACCAGATCGGCAAGCGTTTCGGTCTGTCGAGGGAACGGGTCAGGCAGATCGAACGAGAAGTGATGGGCAAGCTGCGCCAGGGCGAGCGCGCCGAGCGCCTGCGCGCCTACGCCAGCTGAACCGAACCAGGTGAGACGCCGCCCGCGGTGAGCGGCGTCTCACTCTGTTGACGGCGTTGACGTGTGAAGTTCATCACGCCAAGCTCAGTCCTGAAGAGGGAGCTGCCTCGCGGTCGGCCGGTCTACCGGCCAAGCCGCGTGCGACGGGAGGTCGGGCCGGGTCGGGGCCGGCCCGGCCTTCCGGCACATCTCGGGCACGTGATCCCCGCTTCCCTTCCCCCACCGCGAAATTCTCCTCGGGTAACGTCGGTCCAATCCCATTGACCGCGCGCAAGGGAGCCCGCGACCCGTGACCGCCTCCACCACGTTCCAGCACACCGAGGTGCTGCCACTCGGCAAGGACACCACCACCGAGTACCGCCTGGTGAGCTCCGAGGGCGTCCGCCTGATCAAGGCCGCCGACCGGGAGTTCCTGGAAATCGAGCCCTCGGTGCTGACCATGCTGGCCAAGGAGGCCATCAAGGACATCCAGCACCTGCTCCGTCCGTCGCATCTCGCGCAGTTGCGCGCCATCATCGACGATCCGGAAGCCAGTGCGAACGACCGTTTCGTCGCCACCGACCTGCTGCGCAACGCCTGCATCTCGGCCGGCGGCATCCTGCCGATGTGCCAGGACACCGGCACCGCGATCGTCATCGGCAAGCGCACCGAATCGGTCCTGACCGGCGGCACCGACGAGGCCGCGCTGTCCAAGGGGATCTTCGAGGCGTACCAGGAACTCAACCTGCGCTACTCGCAGCTGGCGCCGATCAACTTCTGGGACGAGCGCAACACCGGCACCAACCTGCCGGCCCAGGTCGAGCTGTACGCGGCGCCCGGCACGGAACCCTCCTACGAGTTCCTGTTCATGGCCAAGGGTGGCGGCAGCGCCAACAAGACCTTCCTCTACCAGGAAACGAAGGCGCTGCTGAACCCGAGCAGGCTGGCCGGTTTCCTCGACGAGAAGCTGCGCAGCCTCGGCACCGCCGCCTGTCCCCCGTACCACCTTGCGATCGTGGTCGGCGGCACGTCGGCCGAGTTCAACCTGAAGGTCGCCAAGCTCGCCTCCGCGCGCTACCTGGACAACCTGCCCACCGAGGGCTCGCCGCTCGGCCATGCCATCCGGGACGCCGACCTTGAGCAGCAGGTGCTGGACATGACCCGGCAGTTCGGCATCGGCGCTCAGTTCGGCGGCAAGTACTTCTGCCACGACGTGCGGGTGATCCGGCTGCCACGCCACGGTGCCTCCTGTCCGGTCGGCATCGCGGTGTCCTGTTCGGCGGACCGCCAGGCCAAGGCCAAGATCACGCCGAAGGGCGTGTTCATCGAGCAGTTGGAACGCGACCCGGCCCGGTTCCTGCCCGAGGTCACCGACGAGCACCTCTCCGACGAGGTCGTCCGGATCGACCTGAACCTGCCGATGGACGAGATCCGCGCGACGCTCTCGAAGCTCCCGGTGAAGACCCGGTTGTCGCTGAGCGGCCCGCTGGTGGTCGCGCGGGACATCGCGCACGCCAAGATCAAGGAGCGGCTGGACGCCGGCGAGCCCATGCCGCGGTACCTGCGCGAGCACCCCGTCTACTACGCGGGCCCGGCGAAAACCCCGGAGGGTTACGCGTCCGGTTCCTTCGGGCCGACCACCGCGGGCCGGATGGACTCCTATGTCGCGCAGTTCCAGGCGGCGGGCGGGTCGATGGTGATGTTGGCCAAGGGCAACCGTTCCCAGCAGGTCACCGAATCGTGCCAGGCCAACGGTGGTTTCTACCTCGGCTCGATCGGGGGCCCTGCCGCGCGGCTGGCCAAGGACTGCATCCGCAAGGTCGACGTGCTGGAGTACGCCGAGCTGGGCATGGAAGCGGTGTGGAAGATCGAGGTCGAGGACTTCCCCGCGTTCATCGTGGTCGACGACAAGGGCAACGACTTCTTCGCCGGCACGTCCGCGCCGACGCTGCAGATCGCCTTCCGCCGCTGACAGAACAAACCGGGATTGGCCGACCGGCGTGGAGGTCGGCCAATCCCGGTGGCGCGTCAGTGCTTGAGGGTCTGCTGGAAGATGACCTTCCGGTCGCCGAGCGGCGCGGCCAGGGTTGCCGTCACCGGCACGACGCGCACGATCATCGGGCACATCCGCCCGACCCCGGCCGAACTGGTCACGGTCACGTTGATGATGACCTGGCTCGGGTTCTGGCCGGCCACCTGGGCGGTGACCTGCTCACAGCCGGCCTGCTCCTCATGGAAGATCAGGATCCGGCCGCCCTCCGCGGTCTGCACCGCGGTCGGCTGCTGGGCCGGCAGGCCGACCACGCTGATCTGGCCGGGCGGCACGTTCGTGTAGGGCGGCATCGGCACCAGCGTGCCGCGGCCCGGTGAACCGGGCACGGTGCCGACCGGTGGGGTCGCGACGTTGGGGGGCGACGTGTGCGTCGGGTTGGTCGGTGATCCGGTGGAAGTGGGTGGCGCGCTCGTCGCGGTCGGGTTGGCGCTGGTGCTGATCGAACCGGGCGACGCGGCCGTCGGTCCGCACGCCGCGATGGTCAGCGCGAGGACGGTCCCGCCGGTCAGCAGAGCGGCCGAGCCGGCCAGTTGTCGCGTCAGCATGCCGTTCACCTCCAGTGCGTCAGCCGCGTTCGATCGCGGCTTGCATGATCACGGTCCGGCTGCCGAGCGGCCGGTCCAGGTTGACGGTCATTTCCTTGTTGAGCAGGTACTGCGGGCACGGCTTGGTCGAGGCGGGCTGTTGTAGCAGCAGCCGCACCGTGACGGCGTCGCCGGTCTGCGCCACCACGGACGCGCTCACCGTCGTGCACGCGCCCTGTTCGGCGAAAAACCCGATGACGCTGCCGTTCCCCTCTGTCCACACCAGACGCGGGTACCCGGCCGGCAACGCCCTTGCGTCCACCCTCGACCCGGCGACCGGCTCCGAGCCTGCCGGCAGGTGCACGCCCGGCAGGTCCGGCCCGGAGGTACTGGTGGTCGGCGCCGTGACCACGCTCGGCGGCCCGCCGGCCGAAACCGGTGGCCGCCCGGCACATGCCACCGCCAGCAGCGCCATCGCGGCGATACCGACAAGTGGGCCAAGGCGTCTCATGCTCTCAGGACGGATCCGACCCGCTCCGGGGTTGCATCACTTGCCCCCGAGTACGGCCTCCAGCCGGTCAAGGGTGGCCTGGATGCCCTTACGGTTGCGCGCAGGGAAACCCGCTAGTTCGACCAGGAAGGGCACGTGCGCGGTCGAGTAGTCGAAGGTCTCGGTGACCTCGGTGCTCTGCTCGTCGACCGGCGTGAGCTCCCAGCGCCACCGGTGCCCGCCGAAGTGCCGCCACGCGATGAGCTTGCCCTCTTCGTATTCGACGACCCGGTTCGTCACCCGGTACGGGGCGCCGAGGCGCATGTCCATCCCGAACGTGTCGCCCAGCTTCAACCGCATGGTCGTGCCGGCCAGCGTGCCGCGCACCGAGCCGGACCCGTCGATCAACGCGTGCTGGGTGGGATCGGTGAGCGCGTCGAAGATCTGCTCCGCAGGCACACGCACCGTCTTGGTGATCGAGACCTTCTTGGCCATGCGGGCACCCTATGCCGACTCGGCACCGCGCACCGCAACTACTCGCCGGCGTAGAGCCTGGCCCAGTTCTCCCGACTGGTCAGCTCCGGCAGCGCCCGCCGGTACCGCTCGCCGACGGCGCCACCCTCCCGGATGAACCGGCTGAACACCTTCAGTCCCTGGCCGGCCAGGCCGCGCAGCTTGTCCCGATCCATGGTGCGCACCCGCACGCCCTCCTGCGACGCGTCGGTCACCACGGCCCTGCCGAAACGGGCCACATGCCACCAGTGCGCCTCACCGGCCGGAATGGACACCGTGCCACCGGTCCGGCCGGCCAACTGCCACAGCAGCCGCTTGGCGAAGACCACCCGCTTGATGCTGGGCGGGGGCGGGCTGACGGCCAGCGGCGCCATGCCGAAGTCGACGCCTGGCACGTCGGCGGCCGGATGCCGGACGGTCTCCGGGAACCGCGCGCGCAACGTCCTGATGTCCGCGGCGGCCTGCGCGCCGCCGTCGTGCAGGAACTCCGGGCCACGCAGGAAGTCCTCGACCGACTTGAGCATGGTCGCGGCCAACCCGTACTGCATGGACACCAGGTATCGCGCGAACTCCTCCAGCATGGACAGCCCGATCCGGCGGGTGTCGAACCGGCCGTGCAGCGCGCTGGTGATCAGCGAGTTGCGGATGTTGAAGTACCGGTGCCAGTCGTCCCAGTCCTTCCAGTCGAAGTCGACGTGCCAGACCCCGGCGCCGGGCAACGTGATCGTCGGGAAACCGTTGGCCCGCGCCCGATACGCGTACTCGACGTCGTCACCCTGGAAGAAAACCGGCAGCGGGTAACCGGTGGTCTTGGCCACCTCGGACGGGATCAGGCAGGACCACCAGCCGTTGTAGCCGGCCTCGACCCGCCGTTCCTGCTGCGTCGGCTGCTCCAACCGCAGCCCGTCCTCGTCGACCGGATTGCGCTCGGCGGACACCATGCTCGCGTCCGACAGCGAGTTCGCCGCCACCACGCCAGGGGTCAACTGGTCGATGTTCGCGGTTTCCGCGCCGACGTGCAGCCGGTCCGGGTGCAGCAGCCGCAGCATCTGCCCGCCGATGATGGCCGGCTTCGCGGTGTGGTTGGCGAACGCGCTCAGCCGCACGACGATGTCGGGTTCCAGCCAGATGTCGTCGTCCATGAACAGCGCGTTCGCGTGTTCCTGCCCCTGAACCTCGGTGACCTCATACAGGCCGCGCCCGTATCCCGCCGCGCCGCCGAGGTTGGGCTGCTGGATGTAGTGCAGCTTGCCGCGCAGCGACTCGGCGATGGCCGCGAACTCCGCGCGCGAGTCGACCGTGTCGCTGCCCTGGTCGATGACGTAGACCGCGTCAAGCAGGTCGAGCGACTCCATGTCCCTGGCCAGCGTCTTGAGCGTGGTGAGGCAGTAGTCGACCCGGTTGAACGTGGGCATCACCACCGCGGTCGGCCGCACCGAGTTCGGCGCCGGCACGGTCCAGCGGGCGTCGCTGATGCTCAGCGTGGCGTCCAGCGTCTCCGCCTCCAGCCACAGTCCGCCACCGTCCACGAACCGGTCCAGCTGCGCGACCAACTCGACGTCCAGCGCGTCCTCGCCGACCGACACCACGTCGACGACCCTGGGCCGCGCCTCGCTGTCCGAAGCGACCAGCCGCACCTCGCCCTGGCCCGCGCAGGTCAGGTGCAGCCGCACCTCGTGCACCCGCGTCCAGTACTGCCAGTAACTCGCCGGGAAACGGCCGAAATAGGTGTTGGTGGACAACGCCGTTCGTGGGTTGAGAGCGACCCCGGTGCGGGTGCGAGTGATGGCCCCGTCGGTGGTCCGCGCGTACAGCTCGTCAGGCGCCTTGCGCAGTGGTGCTGCGAACAACATTCGCTGCGCGGTCAGTCGTTTCGCCTGCTCAGCCATGGGCCACCTTTCGCTACGCAACACCCGACGCGCCTTCACCCTACGCAGTGTCCGTCGGTGATGTAGACGCACGAGCGGCGAATTGGTTGCCCACAGTAACCATATTGCTCAGCTCAGAATGCCCGGCAGGTCGGCGACGGAATTCAGCACATGGGTCGCACCAGCGGTTTCCAGCTCGTGCTTGTCACACGACCCGGTGAGCACCCCCGCCACGATCGAGGCGCCCGCACGCAACCCGGTCAGCACATCCGACGGCGTGTCGCCGACAACGGCCACCTTGCGCACATCGCTGGCCTGAGTGCGCAACACCGCGGCCAGCACCAGATCCGGGAACGGCCTGCCGCGTCCCGCGTCCTCGGGAGTGAGGGCGACGTCGGCCAGATGTTCCCAGCCCAGCGCGGTCAGGATCGCGTCCTGCGTCTCCCGCCCGAACCCCGTCGTGAACGCGACCTTGCGCCCCTCAGCCCGCAACGCCCGGATGGTGTCCTCGGCGCCATCGATCGGCGCGCACTGTCCACTCTGGATCAACTGCCCATAGCGCGCTTCGAACGCGGCATTGGCCAGCTGCGCCCGTTCCTCGTCGCCACCCAGCAGCGCGCGGAACACCACGATCTTGGACTGCCCCATGGTTTCCTTGACATAGCCCAACATCCGCTCGAACTCGGCACCGCGCCCGTCCACCCCCACCGCCCCCACTGCGGCGGTGAACGCATCGATCACCAGCCCGTCGTCCGCGACGGTCGTCCCCGCCATGTCCAGCACAACCAACTCGATATCGATCACAGCCCGAGCTCCTCAGCAGTAGATTCCGCGATCGCGGGCGAACAGGTCATTCCGCGCCCGCCCGGCCCCGTGACGAGCACGACGCCGTCCGCGATCTGCCTGCGCAGCGCCACATGCCCGGTGTCGACGCGCTCGCAGTACACGCCGGCCCAGCGGCGCAGCACCCTGGGCAGCGGCCGCCCGAGCAGCGCCTCGGCCACCCCGGTCAGGTGCTGGTAGGGGTCCTCGTGCAGGTCGAACGGGAACGGCTCGGCATACCCGTGCGTATCGCCGATGGTCAGCCCACCATCCAGCCGCTGCACCATCAGCAGCTGCATCCGATGCTCAGCCGCGATCGGCGCCTGCGGCTGATCGGCCTTCAACTCCTCCAGCGCGCTCCCCTGAAACGCCGGGTAGTAGCGCAGGCTGTCCCCGTCAGCGACCGAAGTGGTCAGTTGGTCGCCAAGCGGCTCGGTCTGCATCATCTGCAACCGCACCCGCCGCAACGGCAGGTCCGCGGCCATCTCCCGCACCAGCCCCGACAACGTCGCCCCGGTGCACAACAGCACCAGGTCACCGTCGTGCCGCTCGCCATGATCATCGCGCACTCCCGCGTGATCGGCCGCCCGCGCCTCCCGTCCCGGCAGCCAGTGGTAGCGCCCGGTGCCCGCCAGCGCCGCCCGCAACGCCGGCATCACCACCCGCGACTCGACCGCGCCGTCCAGTTGGCAGTGCACCGCGCCGAGAAACTCGCCACGCAGCGCCGGATTCAGCGCCCGCACCTTGTCCGGGCTGACCAGGCTGAACCCACGCACCGCCGCATCGTCCCTGGCCACGGTCTGCTCGGCAACGGCCAGTTCGGCCTCGGTACGCAGCAGTGTCAACGACCCGTTGGCCCGGAAGCCGACCCCCGGCACCTCCTCGCCGATCTGGGCCCAGAGCTGCCGTGCACGCAGCGCGGTGTCCAGTTCGACGCCGTTTGCCCGGCCGCTGACCCAGACCAGCCCGAAGTTGCGCACGGAGGCCGCGCGCGCCTCCGGCTCCCGCTCGATGTGCAGCACCTGATGGCCACGCCGCACCGCGTGCCAGGCGTGCATGGTGCCCAGCACGCCGCCACCCACGATCACGATCCGCATGAACGTCACCCTCATCTCTGGTCACGAACCATCGATGACTCTGCCTCGAAGTCGGCATGAACAGCAGGTGTGGACTAGATGAGTTACCAATCCGTAATCTAACTCGTGTGATCGCCCTCACCAGCGGATTCAGCGGTCAACCGAGTCGCGAAGCTGAACCGGTCCCCCCGATACAGCGACCGCACCCGCTCGATCGGCCGCCCATCCGGGTCATAGGAGACCCGGTGCAACAGCAGCATCGGCAGCGCCGGATTGGTACCGACAAGCAGAGCCTCGCGCGGCGTGGCCAACACGGTTTCCAGCCGCTCCTCCGCCGCCGCGAACACCACACCGCACGCCCCGCTCAGGAACGCGTACAACGAGGTCGTCGGATCGAAACGCCCCAGCAGATCCGGAAACCGCTCCGCCGGCAGATAACACGACTCCAACCCGACCCGGTCCCCGTCCGCGGTCAGCACCCGTTCCAGATGCAGCACACGCTCGCCGTTCGCGATGCCGAGATCGCGCGCCAACCCCGGATCGGCCGACAGCTGCTCGGTGCTGATCAGATTCCGCCCCGGCAGGACTCCGTGACTGCGCATGCCCTCGGCATAGCTGGCCAGCGACAACCGCTGCACCAACTTCGGCGGCGACACGAACGTGCCGCTTCCCTGCCTGCGGATCAGCCGCCCCTCCAGCACCAGCTCGCCGACGGCCTGGCGCAGCGTGATCCGGGAAACCTCGAACCGCTCGGCCAGTTCCCGCTCGGCCGGCAGCATCGCGCCGACGCCGAGGGTTTCGATGAGATCGAGCAGCCGCACCTTGACCGCGTAGTAGCGCGGCACTCGGCCATGCTCTGGTATCCCGGCCCGCACCGGCCCGGCGGCCCGATACGGCGGCAGGTCCATTGCGCTCACCCGATCACCCTACGGCTCCGACCCGCTCCCGGAACTTCACCACACCTTGCTACTCCACCGGCTCCTCAACGCTGCGCAGCCGACGCGGCCCCGCGTCCGCATGCGAAGGCGGGGCCCCCAGCACGATCACCGCGCTGCTCACCGCAGCTCCGCTCGGCGCGGCCAACACCGGATCGAGCACCAGCCGCCGCACCTCCGGCAGATCCTCGGCCAGCGCGTTGACCCGCAGGACCAACTCGGCCAGCGCGGCGGTGTCGACCGACTCCCCGCCGCCCCACCCGGTGAGCAGCGGCGCCGCCCTGGGCTCGGTGATCAACGCGGCCGCGTCCGCATCGGTCAACGGCACCGCGCGATAGGCCCGGTCGCCAAGCAGATCACTGACGATGCCCGACAACCCGAAGGACACCAACGACCCGAACGACGGGTCGTCCTGCAACCCGATCACGCAGGACGT
>DASYBO010000426.1:0-7950 GCA_036500685.1 Pseudonocardiaceae bacterium
ATGATCAGCACGGTGGTGGAGTTGAAGCCGTAGGCCGCCTTGACCTCGCGGACGGCCACAACGGCGGCGATCCACAGCAGGTTGACCGGGACCAGCACCTTCCAGCCGAAGCGCATGAACTGGTCGTAGCGCAGCCGGGGCAGGGTCGCCCTGATCCAGACGAACCCGATTAGCACCAGCACCAGTTTGATGAGGAACCAGAGCAGGCCCCACCAGCCGGAGTTGGCCCCGCCCCAGATCGTCAGCGGCCACGGCGCGTGCCAGCCGCCGAGGAACAGCGTCGTGGCGAAGGCGGAGACGCCGACCATGTTGATGTACTCGGCGATGTAGAACAGCACGAACTTCAGGCTGGAGTACTCGGTGTGGTAGCCGCCGACCAGTTCCGACTCGGCCTCGGGGAGGTCGAAGGGGGCGCGGTTGGTCTCACCGACCATCGAGATCATGTAGATGATGAAGCTGACCGGGAGCATCCACGCGTACCAGCCGCCGGCCTGCGCGTTCACGATGTCCGCTGTGGACAGCGAGTGGCTGAAGATGATGACCGCGACCAGCGAGAGGCCCATCGCGATCTCGTAGGAGATCACCTGGGCCGCCGAACGCAGCGCGGCCAGCAGCGGGTAGGGCGAGCCGGAGGACCAGCCGCCGAGCACCATGCCGTACACGCCAACCGAGGAGCAGGCCAGCACGACCAGCACGCCGACCGGAAGGTCGGTGATCTGCAATGCGGTCTGGTGGCCGAACATGGAGACCTGGCCGCCGAAAGGGGTGACCGCGAACGCAAGGAACGCGGGCACGGCCGCGATCACCGGCGCGATCATGTAGACGATCTTGTCGGCAAGGAACGGCCGGATGTCCTCCTTGAAGGCCACCTTCAGGCCGTCGGCGAGAGCTTGCAGCAGACCGAACGGTCCGACCCGGTTCGGGCCGGGCCTGTGCTGCATCTTGCCGATGATCCTGCGCTCGCCCCAGACCGCCAGCATGGCCATGACCATCAGGAAAAGGAACACGACCACGACCTTGATGAGCGAGAGCCACACCGGGTCGTTGTTCAGCAGGATCGCCGTGTCGCCGTTGGTGTACATGGCGAAGGGCCGCATCACGCCTCACCTTCATTTCCAGCAGCGATGTCCACGATGGAACCGTGCGTGGCGCGCAGCGTGCGGCGCACCGTGGACGGCCCGGAGTTCTCCGGTAGCCAGATCACGTCCGGCGGCAGGTCGGCCGGGAGCACCGGGAGGGTGACCGAGCCGTGCCGGGTGGACACGGTGACCGGCCGACCGAACGTGATGCCCAGCGATGCCGCGGTCTGTTCGGAGAGTCGGGCCACTGCCTGCTTCGCGGTGGCCGCCAGGTGCGGCTCTTCGCGTTGCAGCGACCCGTTGTCCAGCAGTTGCCGCCAGGTCGACAGCTTGAGCTGGCCGGGGCCGGGCGTCGAGGTGGTGATCTGGTCGAGCACAAGGGCCGGCACCGGGATCGGTGCGGCAGGCGCGCCGAGCCGAGCCAGGTCGCCCGCAGCGGCCTGCGCGGTCTGGGTGAACAGGTCGACGTCCATCTCGACCGCGAGGGTGTCCAGCACCCGGCAGTCGGGCAGCGCGCCGGGCCGTTCGATGGTGACGCCGAACTCGCGGCGCCGCCCCTCCCAGTTGAGGTAGCTGCCGGACTTCTCGGCGGCGGGCGCGACCGGCAGGACCACGTGCGCCCGCTTGGTCACCTCGCTCGGCCGCAGTTCCAGGCTGACCACGAAGTCCACAGTAGACAGTGCGACGTCGGCGAGTTCCGGGTCGGCGAGGTCGTCCGGGTCGACGCCGCCGACGACCAGCGCGCCGAGCTGACCCGCGGCCGCGGCGGCGATGATGCCGTTGGTGTCGAGGCCGAGCGACTCGGGCAGTGCGCCGGGGGCGAGGCCCCAGGACCGCTCGATGTCGGCGCGGGCGTTCGCGTCGGTGACGGGGCGGCCACCGGGCAGCAGGTTCGGCACCGCGCCCGCTTCCAGCGCGCCGCGTTCGCCTGCCCGTCGGGGGATCCAGGCCAGTTTGGCGCCGGTCGAGGTGACCAGCCGGTGCAGCGCGGCGAAAAGGCCAGGAATGACCGCGGCCCGCTCGCCGACCAGCACGACCGCGCCCGGCTTGCTCAGCGCCTCGATCACGTCCGGCGCGTGCGCGGCCAGCGCGTCGACCGCCGCCGTTTCCGAACCCGGCTCGCAGGCCAGCAGCGATCCGAAGGCCTTGCTGACCGCGGGAGTGGTGTGGCTCGCGAGCTGGAAGAACCGGGTGTGATTCTTGCGGGCCGCCTTGCGCAGCCGCAGGAACACGATCGGCGACTCCTCCTCCGGCTCGAACGCCACCGAGAGGACCGAGGGAGCGTGTTCGAGGTCGGCGTAGGTGACCCCGCCGTTGTCGGGAGTCGCGCCGAGCACGGTGGAGGACAGGAAGTCCAGTTCCTCGGCCGAGTGCGGCCGGGCCCTGAAGTCGATGTCGTTGGTGCGCAACGCGATCCGGGCGAACTTGGCGTAGGCGTAGGCGTCCTCGACGGTCAGCCGACCGCCGGTCAGCACTGCGGCGCCCTTGCCCTTGCGTGCGGCCAGCAGGCCGTCGGCGGCGATGCGCAGCGCCTCGGTCCAGGAGGACTCGCGCAGTTCACCGCTGGCCTCGTCGCGGACCATCGGCCGGGTGAAGCGGTCGGTCGCGGTGGCGTAGGTGAAGGCGAAGCGGCCCTTGTCGCAGGTCCACTCCTCGTTCACCTCGGGGTCGTCGCCGGCAAGCCGCCGCTGCACCTTGCCGCGCCGGAAGTCGGTGCGCTGGGCGCAGCCGGACGCGCAGTGCTCGCACACGCTCGGCTTGGACACCAGGTCGAACGGGCGGGACCGGAACCGGTAGGCGGCCGAGGTGAGCGCGCCGACCGGGCAGATCTGGATGACGTTGCCGGAGAAGTAGCTGGCGAAGGGCTGCTTGTCGCCGACCGCGATGTCGTGCTCGGAGCCGTTGACCGTGAACCCGGTGGCCGCGCTGCGCGTGTCGCCCTGGGCCAGCAGCGCGGTGGGGTCGGCAGGGCCGACGCCGATCTGCTGGTGCGCGCCGCGTTCCAACAGGTCGATGAACGGGTCGCCGGCGATCTCGTCGGCGAAGCGGGTGCAGCGCTGGCAGAGCACGCAGCGTTCGCGGTCCAGCAGCACCTGCGCGGAGATCGGCACCGGCTTGGCGAACGTCCGCTTGGTGTCGACGAACCGCGAGTCGGCGCGACCGTGCGCGAGCGCCTGGTTCTGCAGCGGGCATTCACCGCCCTTGTCGCAGATCGGGCAGTCCAGCGGGTGATTGATGAGCAGCAGCTCCATCACGCCCTGCTGCGCCTTGTCGGCGACGGCCGAGGTGCGCTGGGTCTTGACGACCATGCCCTCGCCCACCGTGACCGCGCACGAAGGCTGCGGCTTGGGCATCGGGCGGCCGTTCATCTCGACCTCGACAAGGCACTGCCGGCAGGCCGCGGCCGGGTCCAGCAGCGGGTGGTCGCAGAAGCGCGGCACCTCGACGCCGATCCGCTCGGCGGCGCGGATGATCAGTTCGCCCTTGGGCGCGATCACCTCGACGCCGTCGATCGTCAGCCGCACGTGCCCTTCGGGCACCGGCGCCTGTTCGCTCTTCTGCTCCGGAGCAATGGTCATCGTCAGTGCGCTCCCGCCAGCTCGCGCCGATCGTTGTTGGCCGCGTTGGCCGCGTTGTCCTTGCACAGTGCGAGGAACTCGTCCCTGAAGTACTTGATGCCGCTCACGATCGGCGAGACCGCGCCGTCACCCAGGGCGCAGAAGGACCGGCCGTTGATGTTGTCGCAGACGTCGAGCAGGGTGTCGATGTCGCCGGAAGTGCCTTGCCCGGCCACCATCCGCTGCAGAACCTGGGCCAGCCAGTAGGTGCCCTCGCGGCACGGCGTGCACTTGCCGCACGACTCGTGCTCGTAGAACTGGGTCCACTTCATCACGGCCCACGGCACCGACACCGTCTCGTTGAACACCATCACGGCCGTCGTGCCCAGGATCGACCCGGCCTCGACCGCGCCCTCGAAGTCCAGCGGCACGTCAAGGTGCTCCGCGGTGAACATCGGGGTCGACGATCCGCCAGGGGTCCAGAACTTCAGCGGGACGCCGTCCTTCATGCCCCCGCACACTTCCAGCAGCTCGCGCAGCGTGGTACCCATCGGCGCCTCGTACTGGCCGGGCTGCTCGACGTGGCCGGAGATCGAGTAGATCTTCGGGCCTGGCGACTTCTCCCGGCCCATCTGCCGGAACCAGTCCGAGCCCGCGTTGATGATGAACGGCACACTGGCGATGGTTTCCACGTTGTTCACCGTGGTCGGCGCCGCGTAGAGGCCTGCGGCTGCCGGGAACGGCGGCTTGAGTCGCGGCTGGCCGCGCAGGCCCTCCAGCGAGTCGAGCAGCGCCGTCTCCTCACCGCAGATGTAGGCGCCCGCGCCCGCGTGCACGGTGATCTCCAGGTCGTACCCGGAGCCGAGGATGTTCTTGCCGACGTAACCGGCTGCCACGGCCTCGCGCACCGCCATGTTCAGCCTGCGCACGCAGTGCAGGGCCTCGCCGCGCACGTAGATGAAGCAGCGGTGCGAGCGCATCGCATAGGCCGCGATCACGCAGCCCTCGATCAGCGAGTGCGGGTCCGCCATCATCAGCGGAATGTCCTTGCAGGTGCCCGGTTCGCCCTCGTCGGCATTGATCACCAGGTAGTGCGGCTTGTCCTCGTTCTGCGGCATGAACGACCACTTCACGCCGGCCGGGAAGCCCGCACCGCCACGACCACGCAGGCCGGCGTCCTTGACCAGGCTGACCAGCTGTTCCGGCGTGCCCGCGAGCGCCTTGCGCAGCGCGGTGTAGCCCTCCAGCTGTTCGTAGGTGGACAGCCGCCAGGAGCGCGGGGACAACCAGCGCTTCGTGAGTACCGGAGTAAGCGGGTCACTCATTTCTTCTCCTCAACGGCCGGCAGCGCCACGTCCGACATGACCGGTGCGGTCCAGCCCCGGTCGTTGGCGATCTGCGCCCCGCGCAGGGTTTCCGCCGCAGCCGACGGACCGTCCACAGTGGTGTCCAGCTCGTCGAAGAAGCCGGCCAGCTCGCGGGACACCTCCTTGAAACTGGTCAGCGCCGGACCACGGCTCGGGGCCGGCTTCTCGCCGCGCCGCAGCGCGTCGACCAGTTCGGTCGCGGAGTCCACGGTCTGGTTGTCGTAGAACTCGTAGTTGACCTGGATGACCGGGGCGAGGTCGCAGGCGGCGAGACATTCCGCGTGCTCCAACGTGATCGAGCCGGTGTCACCCGGCTCGCCAGCGGTCTCCTCGTGCCCGAGCGGCACGTCGTCGGTGCCGAGGTACCTGGTCAGCTTGCCGTAGATCGCGTCGCCGCCCATGGCCGCGCACAGCGTGTTCGTGCACACGCTGACCAGGTGCTCGCCGCACGGCTTGCGCTTGTACATGGTGTAGAAGGTCACCACCGCGTCGACCTCGGCGGTGGTGATGCCGAGTTGCCGTGCGCAGAACGCGATACCGAGCTCGCTGACGTACCCCTCGATCGACTGCACCAGGTGCAGCATCGGCAGCAGCGCGGAGCGCGACCGCGGGTAGCGGGCGATGATCTCCTTGACCTCGGCCTCCACCTCGGGGCCGAAGACGTCCGTGCTGAGGTCACTGGTCATCGGTCGGTACCACCAATCACCGGGTCGATCGAGGAGAGCGTTGCGATGGCGTCGGCGAACAACCCGCCCTCACACATCGCGGGCGCGGCCTGGAGGTTGATGAAACTTGGCTCGCGCACGTGCACTCGCATGGGTCGGGTGCCACCGTCGGACACCACGTGGCAGGCGATCTCGCCGCGCGGCGACTCGATCGCCGAGTAGGCCTGGCCCGCCGGAACCGAGAAGCCCTCGGTGACCAGCTTGAAGTGGTGGATCAGCGACTCCATCGACTGGCCCATGATCTTGCGCACGTGCTCAAGGGAGTTGCCGAGGCCGTCGGCGCCTACGGAAAGCTGTGCCGGCCAGGCGATCTTGGCGTCCTCGACCATCACGGGGCCGGGCTTGAGCTTGCGAAGGCACTGCTCGATGATCCGCAGCGACTGGCGGACCTCCTCGAGCCGGATCAGGAACCGGGCGAAGCAGTCGGCAGCGGTCTGGGTCGGCACGTCGAAGTCGTAGTCCTCGTAACCCGAGTACGGCTCGACCTTGCGCAGGTCCCAGGCCAGACCGGCGGAACGGAGCACAGGACCGGTGACGCCGAGCGCGATGCACGCGTCCAGCGGCAGGATGCCGACCCCGGCGAGCCGGCCGCGGAACATCGGCTGGCCGGTGAACATCTTGTCGTACTGGGGCAGTCGCTTGCGCACGATCTGAACGAAGTTCTTGACCGAGGCCTCATAGCCGTCCGGCAGGTCCTGGGCGACACCGCCAGGCCGGATGAACGCGTGGTTCATCCGCAGGCCGGTGATGAACTCCAGGACCTTCAGGCCCTCCTCGCGCTCGCGCAGGCCGTAGGTCATCGCGGTGGTGGACCCGAGGTCCATGCCGCCGGTGGCGATGCACAGGAAGTGTGAGGTGATCCGGTTGATCTCCAGCAGCAGCACCCGCATGATCTGGGCCCGCTCCGGGATCTCCACGCCGAGCAGCTTCTCGACCGCGAGGCAGTAGTTCATCTCGTTGCTGATCGGCGCCGCGTAGTCCGCGCGGGTCACGAAGGTGACGCCCTGCGTCCAGGTCCGGTACTCGCAGTTCTTCTCGATACCGGTGTGCAGGTACCCGGTGACCAGCCGCAGGTTGCTGACGGTCTCACCCTCGAGCTCGACGACCATCCGCAGCACGCCGTGCGTCGACGGGTGGGACGGGCCGAGGTTCATCACGAACCGCTCGTCCTTGCCGACGTCGGCCAGGATCTCGTCCCAGTTGTCCTCGGTGACGAGGTAGACCTTGCCCTCGGTGGTTTCGCGGGCCGGTGCGTACTGGGGTTCAGTCGTGTCGGTCATGAGTACGCACGCCTTTCGTCCGGGGGAGGAATCTCCGCGCCCTTGTACTCCACCGGGATCCCGCCGAGCGGGTAGTCCTTGCGCTGCGGGTGCCCGTCCCAGTCGTCCGGCATCAGGATCCGGGTCAGCGCGGGGTGACCGTCGTAGATGATCCCGAACATGTCCCAGGTTTCCCGCTCCTGCCAGTCGGCGGTCGGGTAGAGCTGCACCAGGCTGGGCACGTGCGCGTCGTCGACGTCCACCGCGACCTCAAGCCGGATCCGGCGGCGGTAGGTCATCGACAGCAGGTGGTAGACCGAGTGCAGCCGCTGCGGCACGTCCGCGCCGTAGTCCACACCGGACACCGAGCTGAGCATCTCGAAGCGCAGCGCCTGCTCGTCGCGCAGCGCGGTCGCGATCGCCACCAGGTGATCACGGTGCAGGTAGAAGGTGATCTCGCCACGGTCAACGGTGATCTGCTGGATCGCCTCGGCCGGGATCCCCCGGTTGGTCATCACGGCCAGCAGGTCGTCGACGAACTCGTCGAACCAGCCGCCGTAGGGCCGTTCCGCGGGCGGGGGCACGTAGCTGGCCAGTTGCAGGCCGCCGAAGCCCGAGGTGTCACCCGATCCGGCGATGTTGAACATGCCCTTGCGGGACTTGCCGGCCACCACCGGTTCACTGCCGTGCGCGGCGGGGCGGTGGGCATCCGCGGCCGGTTCGAGACCGCCCTGCGCCCGCTCCGCGCTGGAGCCCGGCTGCCCGGTCTCCGGCTTTCCCTGTTCGCTCATCAGTTGTGCTCCCGCGAGCCGATCGGCTCGATCTCGATGTCCTGCACCCGGCCTGCCTCGATCTTGGTCAGCCGGTCGCGTTCGGCCTGGATCACCAGGCTGGCGCCGTTGGGGTCCTGCGGGCCGTGGAACTTCTTGTCGCCGGGCTTGCCGAAGCGGATCGACGACGGG
>DASYBO010000427.1:0-23473 GCA_036500685.1 Pseudonocardiaceae bacterium
GCAGATACCGGAGGTCCAGAACGACTGGGAGCGGGCGCGGGCCGCGATCGGCACGATGATCAGGCTGATCGGCACGCCGAGCACGCTGACCAGCGCCACCATCACGCCCGCGGTGCCTCGGCTGATGCCGGCGGCCATCAGTACCTGCGGCAGCCAGCCCATCAGCGCGTAGGCGGACATCGCCTGCAGGCCGAAGAACAGCGTGACGAGCCAGGCCAACGGGCGGCGGAACATGCCGGCGTTGGCCGGCGCCGGCAGGTTCGGATCCGGTGTGGGCAGCGGGTTCTTGTGGTGGCGGGCGGCGATGAGCCAGAGCACGAAGCCGAGGAAGGCCGGGATGGCCCAGAAGCCGAGCGAGGCCCGCCAGCCGCCAAAGGCGGAGGCCAACGGGGTGGCCACGGCCGACGCGAGCGCGGCGACGCCTTGGAGGACGGCGGTGTAGAGACCGGTGATCAGACCGATCCGGTGACCGTAGGACTCCTTGACCACGACCGGCAGCAGCACGTTGCACACGGCGATGCCACCGCCGGCGAGCAGCGTGCCGAGCAGCAGCACCGAGGAGCCGGAGACAGCGCGGACGAACACGCCGACGGTCAGTACCGCGATGCCGATGCCGATCGCGCGGGCCACGCCGACCCGGCGGGTCAACGGCGACGCGAGGAAGCCGACCGCGCCGAAACAGATGGCGGGCAGGGCGGTGAGCACGCTGACCAGCGCGGTCGGCATGCCGAGACCGACGCGCACCTCGTCGAGTACCGGGCCGAGGCCGGTGACGGCCGGGCGCAGGTTGGCCGCGACCAGCAGAACGGCCACGATCAGTAGCGCGCTGGGCACCAGCGGTCCGCGCAACCGTGATCCCGGCTTCGCCGATTCGGTCACCGCGGTCGACTCGGGCGCGGCAGACTGGCTGTTGGCAGGCTCTGCGACTGTCACCCGTCTAATATGACAGACGTAGGATGTTAGGACGAAAGGTTTCGCGGTGTCGCTCACCACGCCAGAGGGCCGCTCGGCCACGTCGCCGCTGACCGCGACGCGCCGGACCGGCCTTGTCGACCAGGTCATCGAGCAGATGCGCGGCGCGATCAGCCGTGGCGACTGGCCGCTCGACCAGCGCATCCCACCGGAGCCGGAGCTGGTCAACGCCCTTGGCGTCGGCCGCAACACGGTCCGGGAGGCGGTGCGGGCGCTCGCGCACGCGGGCCTGCTCGACGTCCGGCAGGGTGACGGCACCTTCGTCCGCGCGACCAGCGAGATCTGCGGCGCGCTGCGCAGGCTCTACGGCACCCGGCTGCGCGAGGTGCTCCAGGTCCGCCGCGTGCTGGAGGTCGAGGGGGCGCGGATGGCCGCGACCGAACGCACCGAGGCCGAACTGGCCGGGTTGACCGAGATCCTGGCCGAACGCGACCGCGCCATCGCACGCGAGGACCTGGAAACCGTGCTCGACGCGGACACCCGCTTCCACCGCAAGGTGGTGACCTGCTCACACAACGAGCTGCTCATCGAGCTGTACCAGGGCCTGACCGAGACGTTCCGGGCCAGCGTGGCCAGCACCCTGGACGGCGACGGGCCCGGCCACAAGATCGAGCACTCCGGCCTGCTCGACGCCATCGCCGACCGCGACCCGGACCGGGCAGGCGAGGAAGCGGGCGGCTTCTTCCAGGAGCTGATCGACCACTACGGCCAGCCCCGGAGCTGAAGGGCTACAGGCCGATCGCGCCGTCGATCCGTTCGCGCGGCAGGTCCGCGTGGCCGTTGTGCCGCGCGTACTCCTCGACCAGGTGGATCAGCTCATGCAGACCGGCGCACCTGAGGCGCAGCGTGGCTCGCTGAGCGTTGAGCGATGATTTTTTAGGGCGGCCAGGAGCATGGCCCGCTCATCGCCGACGGTTTTCGCGCCGATCCGAGGGTCGGCCGGTTCGCCGATGAACATCTCGGCGCGACGCCGGCTGGTCATGGCGCTCCGGGCGGCAGAAACGGCAGGTCAGGTGGTGCGCCGCGATCGATGAGGCGGAGGACGGCGGCGGTGTCCAGGTTAGCCGCGATCAGGTCGGCGATCAGGTCGAACTGCGTATTACGGGCATCCTGGAACGACACGTCCGGCGCGGCGGTGAACCCGCTCCGACCGGCGACCGACGCGGCCCAGCCCAGCAGAGCGCGTCGCACCTCGTCGTTTTCCAGCAGACCGTGCCAATGTGTCCCGGCGAGGCAGCCGCTGAGCACGCCCTCGGGCGCACCGTCCGGGAGAGTGATCAGGCCGGGCAGGTCGGCGCCGCGCCGCGCGACCTGGCCGTGGTGGATCTCGTAGCCGTGCGCGGGCGCGCCGAACGCGGTGCCGGTCGGGTTGCGCAGGGTCTTGTCCGGCTGGAACTCGATGTCCACGTCGAGCAGGCCCAACCCGGAAACCGCGTCCGCCCGCGATTCCACCTTGTCCACGATGGACTTTCCGAGAAACTGAAACCCGCCGCAGATACCCAGCACCGGGCGACCGGCGGCGACGTGCGCGGTGATCGCGTCGGCGAGTCCGGTGCGGCGCAACCATTCCAGGTCGGCGACGGTCGACTTGGAACCGGGGATCACCACCAGGTCCGCGTCGGCCAGTCGGGCCGGATCGGTGACCAGCCGCACGCTCACCCCTGGCTCGACGGCCAGCGCCTCGGCATCGGTGCCATTGGAAATGCGCGGCAGCCGGATCACCGCGACCCGCAGCCACTGCGTGCCGACCGCCGGGAGCGGGCGGCCGAGAACGCCGTCGGCGGCATAGCCGAGGGAGTCCTCAGCATCCAGCCACAGCCCGTCCCGCCACGGCAGCACGCCGAGCGTCGGCCGACCGGCGAGTCGGGTCAACTGGTCGATGCCGGGGGCGAGCAGGGCCTGGTCACCGCGGAACTTGTTGATCACGAAACCGGCGATCAGCGCCTGGTCGGCCGGTTCGAGCAGAGCCACGGTGCCGTACAGGTGCGCGAACACGCCGCCACGATCGATGTCGCCGACCACCAGTACCGGCAGGTTGGCGGCCCGCGCGAGGCCCATGTTGGCGATGTCGGTCGCCCGCAGGTTGATCTCGGTCGGCGAACCCGCGCCCTCGCAGATCACCACGTCGTACTCGGCGCGCAACTGTTCCAGAGTGGACAGCACGACGTCGAGCAGCGCGGCCTTGCGCTCCCGATAGGACAGGGCGCTGACCTCGCCGACGGCCTTGCCCAACACGACCACCTGCGAACTGCGGTCGCTGCCCGGTTTGAGCAGGATCGGGTTGAACCGCACGCTCGGCGCCAGCCCGGCCGCCGCCGCCTGCGCGGCCTGTGCTCGGCCGATCTCGCCGCCGTCCGAGGTGACCATCGAGTTGTTGGACATGTTCTGCGCCTTGAACGGCGCGACCTTGACGCCCTGCCGCGCCAGCCAGCGGCACAAACCGGTGACCACCATGCTCTTGCCGGCATCGGACGAGGTGCCGGCAACGAGAAGACCGGTCACGGCAGGGTCAGGATCTCCGCGCCGTCGTCGGTGACCACGAGGGTGTGCTCGAACTGGGCGGTGAGCAGCTTGTCCTTGGTGGTCACCGTCCAGCCGTCGGGCCAGATGTCGTAGTCGACGGTGCCCAGCGTGATCATCGGCTCGATGGTGAAGGTCATCCCCGGCTGGATGAGCGTGGTCACCGAGGGCTCCTCGTAATGCAGAACCGTTGGCGTGCCGTGGAAGTACGGGCCGACACCGTGCCCGGTGAAGTCGCGGACCACGCCGTAGTCGAAGCGCTTGGCGTAGGCCTCGATGACCCGGCCGATCACGTTGAGCGCCCGGCCCGGCCGGACCGCCTTGATCGCGCGCATCGTCGCCTCGTGAGTGCGCTCCACCAGCAGCCGCGCCTCCTCGCTGACCTCACCGGCCAGGAACGTCGCGTTGGTGTCGCCGTGCACGCCGCCGATGAAGGCGGTGACGTCGATGTTGCAGATGTCCCCCTCCTCGATCACGGTCGAGTCGGGGATGCCGTGGCAGATGACCTCGTTGAGCGAGGTGCAGCAGGACTTGGGGAAGCCCCGGTAGCCCAGCGTCGAGGGGTAGGCGCCGTTGTCGCAGAGGAACTCGTGCACGACCGCGTCGACGCTGTCGGTGGTGGCACCCGGCCGCACCGCCTTGCCGCCCTCGGCGAGAGCCTGGGCGGCCAGCTTGCCGGCGAGCCGCATGGCCTCGATGACCTCGGGGGTGCGGATACCGTCGCTGGTGTCGCGTTTCGGGTTCGGCTTGTCCACGTACTCGGGGCGGGCGATGCTAGCCGGAACGGGGCGACGCGGGGTTTGCTGACCTGGTTTCAGCGCGGCACGAACGGGCATACCGACAAGCCTACGTGGTCAGAACAGGACCGTTGCGTACCGGCCGACCTCGGTGAAACCGATCTTGGTGTAGGCGGCCTTGGCTGGCAGGTTGTACCCGTTGAGGTACAGGCTCGCCTTGCGGCCCATGCCCCTGACCAGGCGATCCACCACGGTCGCGGTGCCGTGCGTCGCCAGGCCATGGCCGCGCCGGGACGGGTGCACCCAGACCCCCTGGATCTGGCCGACCTTGCGGCACAGCGACCCGATCTCGGCCTTGAACACGACCTCGCCGTTCTCGAACCGGGCGAACGCGCGGCCGGCCGAGATCAGTTCGGCCACCCGCGCCCGATAGCTGGCGCCGCCGTCGTCGGCGCACGGGTCGATGCCGATCTCCTCGATGAACATGGCGATCGCGGCCGGCAGGTAGCGGTCCAGTTCATCCGGTCGGACCATCCGCACCAGCGGGTCGGTGGCCACCTCGGGCGCACCGGACATGGCCATCAGCGGCTGCTCGGCGCGCACCTCGCGGGCAGGGCCCCAGTCCAGGGTCAGTTCCTCCCACAGCCCGAGCACCTGCTCGGCCGGGCCGACCAGTGACGAACACATCCGGCCGCGACGCACAGCGCGGTCGGCGAAGGTGCGCAGCGCGGCGCGATTTCCGCGCAGCGGGACCAGATTGGGGCCAGCGAAACACAGGCCGTCGAGTCGGCTGCCCCGGATGGGCCGGTTGTCGGTGCCCCACATCTCGCCGCCGAGCCGCCACGGCTGCAGGCCGGCGGCCTCGACGCGGCAGGCGACCATGCACGAGGCGACCGGGTCGGCGTCCAGCACGGTGCGGACCGCGAACAGGTCACGGTCATCCAGAAGACGCGCACCGCCGAGCCTCAGCACCATTTCAGAGTGCCAGATCGGGGCGGGTCAGCGCACGGCAGATCGCCGGCGACTTTGCAACTTGTTATGGGCTCGGCCGGACCAGAACGCCGACCGAGCCGCAGCATATCCAGCGGAACATTCAGGCTCTGCCCATTCAAGACACGCTGACCACCGGACTACCGGCAACCTCATCGCCGACTTCTTCGGCGATGCGCATGGCCTCCTCGATCAGGGTCTCCACGATCTGATGCTCCGGCACCGTCTTGATCACCTGACCGCGCACGAAGATCTGGCCCTTGCCGTTGCCGGAAGCCACACCGAGGTCGGCCTCACGGGCCTCGCCGGGGCCGTTCACGACACAGCCCATCACCGCGACACGCAGCGGCACCTCCATGCCCTCAAGGCCCGCCGTGACCTCCTCGGCCAGTTTGTACACATCCACCTGGGCCCGGCCACACGACGGACAGGACACGATCTCCAGCTTGCGCGGCCGCAAATTCAACGACTGCAGAATCTGGTTGCCGACCTTGACCTCTTCCACCGGCGGCGCGGACAACGAGACCCGGATGGTGTCGCCGATGCCCTGGCGCAGCAGCGCGCCGAACGCGACGGCCGACTTGATGGTGCCCTGGAAGGCCGGCCCGGCCTCGGTGACACCAAGGTGCAGCGGGTAATCGGACTGCTCGGCCAACAGCTCGTAGGCACGGATCATCACGACCGGGTCGTTGTGCTTGACCGAGATCTTGATGTCGTGGAAATCGTGCTCGGCGAACAGCGACGCTTCCCACAATGCGGACTCGACCAGCGCCTCGGGCGTGGCCTTGCCGTACTTCTGCAGCAGTCGCGGGTCGAGCGAACCGGCGTTGACGCCGATCCTGATCGGCGTGCCGTGATCCTTCGCGGCCTGCGCGATCTCCTTGACCTTGTCGTCGAACTTCTTGATGTTGCCGGGATTCACTCGAACGGCCGCACACCCGGCCTCGATCGCGGCGAAGACGTATTTCGGCTGGAAGTGGATGTCCGCGATCACCGGGATGCTGGACTTCTTGGCGATCGCGGGCAATGCCTCGGCGTCGTCCGCACTGGGACACGCGACGCGGACGATGTCGCAGCCGGCCGCGGTCAGCTCCGCGATCTGTTGCAGGGTCGCGTTGACATCCGAGGTCAACGTGGTGGTCATGGACTGGACCGAAATCGGATGGTCACTACCAACACCCACCGAACCAACCATCAGCTGGCGGGTCTTGCGGCGCTCGGAGAGCACCGGAGCGGGCAGTGCCGGCATACCCAACAGGACGCCATCGGCGGCCATCGCTTTCCCTCCACCGTTGTTGCGAACTCCCCGGCGTCAACCGCCGAGTTGTATCGGGTTCACGATATCCGCGGTCACGCTCAACAGCACCATGGCGCCGAACACCACCACTACCAGAACGGTGAGCGGCGCGAGCTTGGTGTAGTCCACAGGGGAGCCGATCGGCCTGCCCCGCAGCGAACGGAACCAGTTGCGGATCTTCTCGTAGAAGGCCACCGCGATGTGCCCACCGTCCAACGGCAACAGCGGGAGCAGGTTGAACGCACCGAAGAAGAACTGCAGGCTGGCCAGCAGCAGCCAGAACAGCGACCACACGCCGTTCTGCACGGTCTGCCCACCGAGCCGCGCCGCGCCGACGACGCTCATCACACCATTGGGGTCGCGGTGACCGCCGCCGATCGAGGTGACCAGGTTCGGGATCCGGCCGGGCAGCGACATGAGCCCGTCCCAGACACCGACGAACATCTGCCCGGTGTAACCAAGCGCACCCCCGAAACCGCCGAGGGCGCTGTAGGTCACCAGGTTGTTGTGTGTGACGCCGATCGCACCGACCGCGGCGAGCTTCGGGTTCTGCGAGCTCTGCCGGGAGACCGGAATGCTCTGCACGGTCGCCACGTCGATGTTGAGGGTCATGTCCTTGCCGTCGCGCTGGATCACGAACGGCGTGACCCCGTGCAGCTTCTGCACGGCCGTGGTCACGTCGGTCCAGGTCGGCGTGGCCTTGCCACCAACGGAAACGATCAGGTCGCCTGCCTGCAGACCGGCGTTCTTCGCCGGCGCGGGCGAGCCCGGTCCACACGGCTGGTAGGTCACGGGATTGGTGTTCGGGTTGGCCACGCTCTGCGCGCAGTTGGCGACGCCGCTGATCTGCGGGGTGTCCTGCAGATTGATCAGGCCGCTGGTGATGGCCATCACGTACAGAATCACGAAGCCCAGGATGAAGTGGGTGACCGAACCGGAGACCAGCACGACGAACCGCTTCCACACCGGGTAGCGCCACATGGCGCGCGGTGCTTCCTCCGGAGTGACCTCGTCCAGCGCGGTCATCCCCGCGATGTCACAGAACCCACCGGCCGGAATGATCTTGAGGCCGTACTCGGTCTCACCGCGGCGGAACGAGAAGACCTTCGGCCCGAACCCGATGAAGTACCTGCGGACCTTCATGCCGAAGGCCTTCGCGGTGAGCATGTGCCCTGCCTCGTGCAGTGCCACCGCCAAGCCGATACCGAGGGCGAAGAGCACAACACCGATGATGTAGGCGAGCACGGATTTCCTTTCCTTCTCTTCAGGTCTTTCGCTTCGGTCAGCTCGACCCGCCGACGCGCTCGCCGGCTTTGGCCCGTGCCCACCGCTGCGCGGCGACGACCTCGTCGATGTCGACCGGTTCCCCACTCCACTGTGCGGCACCCTCGTCGAGCACCGCCTTGATGGTGTCCACGATGCCGGTAAAGGGCAGCCTGCCCTCGACGAGCGCGCCGACCGCCTCCTCATTGGCCGCGTTGAACACCGCGGGGAGGCTGCCACCCGCAGTACCGGCCGCGATCGCCAGTGACACCGAAGGGAAGTTCTCGCTGTCCAGCGGTTCGAACGTCCAGGCCTGCGCCTGGCTGAAATCACAGGCAGGGGCGATGTCCACTAGCCGCTCCGGCCAGCTCAGCGCCAGCGCGATCGGGATCCGCATGGTCGGCGGACTGGCCTGCGCGATGGTCGAGCCGTCGGCGAAGGTGACCATCGAGTGCACGATCGACTGCGGGTGCACCACGACGCCGATCCGCTCGTAGGGCACGCCGAAGAGCAGGTGCGCCTCGATCACCTCAAGGCCCTTGTTCACCAGCGTGGCCGAGTTGATGGTGATCAACTGCCCCATCGACCAGGTCGGGTGCTTGAGCGCGTCGGCGACGGTGACGCCGGCCAGTTCGGCTCGGGTGCGGCCACGGAAGGGCCCACCGGAGGCGGTCACCACGAGCTTGGCCACGTCGGCCGCCCGGCCCGCGCGCAGGCACTGCGCGAGCGCCGAGTGCTCGGAGTCGACCGGCACGATCTGCTCCGGCGCGGCCGCGCGCAGCACCAGCGGCCCGCCCGCGATCAGCGACTCCTTGTTGGCCAGCGCCAGCCGAGCGCCGGTGGCCAGCGCGGACAGCGTCGCGGCAAGGCCTTTGTCGCCGTCGATGCCGTTGAGCACGATGTCGGCCGGGGTGGTCTCGATCAGCTCGCGCAACGAATCCGGTCCGACCAGCACTCGTGGGACGGCGTAGTCGGCCGAGCCGAGCCCGCGCCGATCGGCCTCGTCCCGCAAGGCGGCCAGGAAGTCCTCGGCGTTGCCGGCCCTGCTGATGGCGAGGACCGCAATACCGAAGCGCAGCACCTGCTCGGCGAGTTGTCGCAGGTCACGCCCGCCCGCCGCGATGCCGGCGACACCGAAGGAATCGGGATTGATCTCGATGACATCGAGCGCCTGGGTGCCGATCGACCCGGTGGAACCCAGGATCAGCACCGACTGGCGGCCCGGGTTCGACGTTGCGGCGACACCGGCCGGGGCCGGTCCGACTGTGCTGGCGAGTTTCATCGCACTCCATTGTTGCCGAACGACCTCAACAGAGCGTAAGGGCCGCCCAGGAGGCAGCGTAGCGACCGTTCGACCGGGGGACCACCACGTAACAAATTAATAACGAGGCATGCCGTTCGGCCGTTCGGGTATCTCTTCACCAACAGGTCGTCCGGAACCGTCCGGGACGACCAAGAACCAGAGTGAGGTTACTGATGGGATTCCTCGGTTGGATCGTGCTCGGCTTGATCGTCGGGGCCCTCGCCAAATTGGTCATGCCCGGTCGCGACGGCGGCGGCATCATCCTGACCATGCTGCTCGGCATCGTCGGCGCGATCGTCGGCGGCATCATCGGCAAGTACCTCTTCCACACCGACCTCGGCGGCTTCTTCAACCTGCGGACCTGGGTGCTTGGCATCGTCGGCTCGCTGGTCGTGCTCGCGATCTTCCGGCTGGTCCGAGGACGGGGCCGAGCCGTCCGACGTTGACGGACTTCTGCTGACCGGCGCACCGCCCTCGCCGCGGTGCGCCGGTTGGCGTTGTGCGACGATACGAGCCGAACGTTGAGATCAACCGTGAGGTGAGGGAGCGTGTCAGCCGTGGCCTCGACCGACCTTGAGAAGGCAACCGAGCACGGGGTCGTCGCCAAGGGTGCCGTCAGCCCCCAGGACGAACCGTCCGCCGAATGGGGTTGGCACGGCAGCTTCCCGCGCGGCCGGCAGATCGCGGGCTGGTTCGCGGCGGCGGCCTGCTTCCTGATGCTGATCGGCAACCAGACCGGCCGCATCGAGGACATCTACCTCGTGCTCACCGGTGTGACCCTGGTCCTGCTGCTGATCTGGGACCTCAGCAAGCGCCGCGACCCCTGGCGCCGCTGACCAGTTCAACCATCAAAACTCGCGATCAAGCTGTCCAGCGCGTCGAGCAGGTTACGTTCCCGATTGAAACCTCGGTCGGTTATCAGTTGAACGGCGTGCCTAGCCACCTCTACATCGGCGGGCTTGGCTACCGTCAGCAGCGCTCGGAGGTCGGCAAGGTCCTGCGGGCGAGTCACATCATCGCGCGCCAACAGCTTTAGGGCGATGAGATGGCCCGTGCTGGCGACCGGCAGCACCAACCCGGGAACGACCTCCAGCTGCTCGGCTGAACGGGCGATCATCGGCGACCATGACAGCGACATCGATGTCCTGCGTGAAGCGCGGCAGAGCGCGCGCCGACACCGCGAATCCCCCAACCAACGCCCAGCTATACCGACGGCGATCGAGCTCTGCTGCCGTATAGCGCAGAGCGGCCTCCAGTTGGTTCACGCGAACCTGGCCGAAGGACGCCCGATCGCATCACCCAGCGGAGCCCCTGGCCGCGACAGCAGCCACTCCTGCACTGCCAAGTCGATCGCCGATTCAGCCGCCTCCGGATGCTCCCGGCGCAGCCGTGTTCGCTGCATTAGCATGCCGAAGTCGAACATCTCGATCGCAAGACGCAATCGTTCGGCGGACGAGGGTTCCTCCACCAGGCCAGTTTGCCGCTGACAGGTCAGCGGGCACGCCAGAACCGAGCGCTCAGCCCTCCGCCGCGAGCTGACCACACGCCGCGGCGATCTCCCGGCCCCGCGTATCCCGGACCGTGCAGGCGACGCCCTGCTCGTTGACCCTGCGCACGAACTCCCGCTCGACCGGCTTCGGGCTTGCGTCCCACTCACTGCCCGGCGTCGGGTTGAGCGGGATCACGTTCACGTGCACGAGCTGGCCCAGATACCGGTGCAGCAGCTTGCCGAGCAGGTCGGCCCGCCACGGCTGGTCGTTCACGTCGCGGATCAGCGCGTACTCGATGGACACCCGCCGCCCGGTCGTGCTCGCGTAGTGCTTGGCCGCTTCCAGTACCTCCGCGACCTTCCAGCGGTTGTTCACCGGCACCAGCGTGTCGCGCAGCTCGTCGTCCGGGGTGTGCAGCGACACCGCCAGCCGCACCTGCAGGCCCTCGTCGGCCAGCTTGTGAATCGCGGGCACCAGACCGACGGTCGACACCGTGACCGACCGCTGCGAGATGCCGAGTCCGTCCGGGGCCGGATCGGTGATCCGGTGCACGGCCGCCAATACCCGCTTGTAGTTGGCCAGCGGCTCACCCATGCCCATGAAGACCACATTGGACAGTCGGCCGGGTGAACCGTCCGGGCCGGGCAGTTCACCGTCCCGCATGGCCGCGGCCGCGGAACGGACCTGCTCCACGATTTCCGCCGTGGACAGGTTGCGTTCGAGGCCGCCCTGGCCGGTCGCGCAGAACGGGCAGGCCATGCCACAGCCGGCCTGGCTGGACACGCACACGGTCGCCCGGTCCGGGTAGCGCATCAGCACGCTCTCCAGCAGGGTGCCGTCGTGCGCGCGCCAGAGCGTCTTGCGGGTGCTGCCGTCGTCGCAGGCGATGTGCCGGATGGTGGTCAGGAGCGGGGGCAGCAGCTCACCGGCGAGCTTGTCGCGGCTGGCCGCCGGGATGTCGGTCATCTCGACCGGGTCCGCGTTCAGCCGGGCGAAGTAGTGGTGCGAGAGCTGCTTGGCCCGAAACGGCTTCTCCCCGAGGGCGGCGACCGCCTCGGACCGCTCGGCCGAACTCAGGTCGGCGAGATGGCGTGGCGGCAGGCCACGCTTGGGGGCATCAAAGATGAGCGGGAGTGACGACGACATAATTTCCTCATTGTCCCACGCTCCGCGACCTCGGCAACGCCGTGGCCAGCAGAGCAGCGACGACGTATACGCCGACCTCGACCCAGAGCGTGACGTGCGCCGCATGCGCGAAGCCGCTGGGCAGCAGGCCGAAGAACACCGAGCCCAGCACGGCGACGCCCAGCGCGCCGCCTAACTGGCCGGCCGTGGCCACCGCGCCGCTGGCCGCGCCCGCGTCGCGCGGGTCGACCTCGGTCAGCGCGACCCCGACCATGTTGGGCGCGACCAGGCCCAATCCAAGCCCGGCGACCACCATCCCCGGCAGGAACGCGAAGGTCCCCGGCACCGCCGCGAGCAGTGCGACTTCCAACAGCACCATGCCCAGGGCCATCAGCCCCGACCCGATCGCGATCAACCCCCGAGGCAACCGCGCGGCCAGCGCGCCCGAAACCGGCGTGGCCAACGCCACCCCCACCGAGAACGGCAGAAAGTTCAACCCCGCCCGCAGCGGCGAGTACCCGAACCCCTCCTGCAACAGCACGGCGAACACGACGAACAACCCGTTCAGTCCACAGAAGACGGTCAGCTGGGCGAGCAGTCCGCCGGCGAAACCCCTCTGCCGCAACAACCTCGGAGCCACGATCACCCCGGCCCCGGCCCGCTGCGCGCGCACCTGATGCCAACCGAACCCACCCAGCACCGGCACGGCGGCGACCATCAGCAGGAACGTCCACAGTGGCCACCCGAGCGTCCGCCCCTCCACCAACGGATACAACACCAGCAACAGCCCCACAGTGAGCAAACCCACACCGAGCAGGTCGAGGCCGCCGCTCCGCTGCTCCGCCCGCGACTCCGGCACCAACATCGCCGCCGCGACCAGCGTGAGCACCCCGATCGGTAGATTGACCAGGAAGATCGCCCGCCAGCCGAGCCCGAACACGTCCGCGTCGAGCAGCACCCCGCCGAGCAGCGGCCCGAGCACACTGGCAATCGCCGCCGCCCCGCCGAACATGGCCAGCGCCTTCGGCCTCTCCCGCTCAGGGAAGTTGACCTGCACCATGGCCAGAATCTGCGGCGCCATCACCGACGCGAACACGCCCTGCACAATCCGCGCCGCGATCAACATGGCCGGGCCGACGGCGAGCCCGCAGCACACCGAGGCCACCGTGAATCCGGCCACCCCGAGCAGGAACATCCGCCGCCGACCGAACACGTCCCCGAGCCGCCCACCGCTGATCAACCCCAGCCCGTAGGCGAGCCCGTAACCGGCGCTCACCCACTCGATCACCGTGCTGCCACTGCCGAACGCGTGCTGAATGGACGGATTGGCGATCGTGACGATCGTGTAGTCGATCAGGTCGAGCACCATCGCCAGCAAGGTCACCCCCAGCGCAAGCCAGCGACGCGGCGAGAACTCCATCACTTCCCCCAAGGTTCAGTAGTGAACAGTTCAGAGCTGAACTCAAACTACCAGAACGTTCACTCCTAAACTGTTCAGTCATGGACGAGCTGGACCCGTGGGACGTCGCCAACACCGACCTCGTCGACGACGGCTTCTTCGCCTGGATGGCCGCCTGGCGCGTGCAGTCGATGATCACCAGGCACCTCGAACGGGACCTCAAGGAACGGTTCGGCCTGCCCCTGACCGCCTGCGAGGTGCTCTCCACGCTCGGCCTGATGCCCGAGGGCCGGATGCGCATGGCCGACCTGGCCAACTGGGTCTTCCTGTCCAAGAGCGGAATCAGCCAGCTGATCACCCAGTTGGCCGGCCTCGGCCTCGTCGAACGACAGGGCGACCCGGACAACCTCCGCATCACCTACGCGGCCATCACCGACCAGGGGCGGGCGATGCTGCGCCGGGTCACCCCGGTGTTCTTCGGCCACATCAAGCAGCACTTCGGCCAACACCTCTCCGCCGAGGAGGCGCGCACCGTCCTGCGCGCGATGAACCGCGTCCTGGAAGCCGGTGGCATGCGTCGAGAGATCCCGGATTTGGCCGAGGCCGTCGACAAACTGCGAGAATCGCCGCAGGACGACTGACCGAGGACCTCAGCGCGGAGGAAACGTGGCGGCGAAACCGGACCCGATGGACTTCCTGGCCCTCGACGCCGAACTCGACGACGCCGAGCGGGCCGTCCGGGACACCGTGCGCCGCTACGCCCGCACCGAACTCCTCCCGCACGTCGCGGAATGGTTCGAACGCGGCACGCTGCCTCGCGACATCGCCAAGGGCCTCGGCGAACTCGGGGTGTTCGGCATGCACCTGCATGGCTACGGTTGCTCCGGCACCAGCGCGGTCGCCTACGGCGTTGCCTGCCGCGAGCTCGAAGCGATCGATTCCGGCCTGCGCAGCTTCGTGTCCGTGCAGGGTTCGCTGGCCATGTTCGCCATCCACCGCTGGGGCACCGAGGAGCAGCGCCAGGAATGGCTGCCCAGGATGGCCACCGGCGACGCGCTGGGCTGCTTCGGCCTCACCGAACCGGATTCCGGCTCCGATCCCGGCTCGATGCGCACGAAGGCGCGCCGGAACGGCTCGGACTGGGTGCTCGACGGCGCGAAGATGTGGATCACCAACGGCACCCTCGCCGACGTAGCGGTGATCTGGGCCGGCACCGACGAGGGCATCCGCGGCTTCGTGGTCCCCACCAACGCTCCCGGTTTCACCGCCCGCGAGGTGCCGCACAAGCTGTCGCTGCGCGCGTCGGTCACCGCCGAACTGGTCTTCGAGGGCGTCCGGCTGCCAGCCGAGGCGGTCTTCGCCGAAGTCCGCGGCTTGAAGGGCCCCCTGAGCTGCCTGAACGAGGCGCGGTTCGGCATCGCGTGGGGTGTGGTCGGCGCGGCGCGGACCTGCTACGAGTCGGCACTGGACTACGCGGGCACCCGCGAGCAGTTCGGCAAACCGATCGCCGGCTTCCAGCTCACCCAGCGCAAACTCGCCGACATGGTCGTCGAGGTCAACCGGGCCGGTCTGCTCGCGCTGCACGTCGGCAGGCTCAAGGACGCCGGCACGCTGCACCCGCACCATGTCAGCCTTGCCAAGCTGGCCAACGTGCGCAGCGCCATCGATGTCGCCCGCAGCGCGCGCACCGTGCTCGGCGCCAACGGCATCACGCTGGACTACCCGGTCATGCGGCACGCCAGCAACCTGGAGACCGTTCTCACCTACGAAGGCACCGAGGAGGTGCACGCCCTCACCGTCGGCCAGTCGGTCACCGGCCTGAACGCGTTCCGCTGACCACCAACGTTGCATCGCGATAGGTTCCGATATATCGTTAGTGCAGCACGACGGATCGAGCCGTCGTGAACGCATGAAACGGAGATATCGACCATGAGTGACAATCCATTCAATCCAGGCGGTCAAGCCTGGGACAACCCGCTCAACGACATCCGCCGGGCTTTCCGTGAGCGCGTCCGTGAAGGACGAGCCCACAGTCGGCACGGCCACGAAGGCTTCGGCAGCCATGGCGAGCACGGCGGACGTGGCGGCTTCGGCCCCGGCGACTTCGCCCAGCACGCAGGCCCGAACTTCCCGCCGGAGGGCCTGCCCGGTTTCCCGCGCCGCCCCGGTTTCGGCGGTCCTGGCTTCGGCGGCCCCGGCTTCCCACCCGGCTTCGGCCCAGGTTTCGGCCCTGGCGGCCGAGGCGGGCGGCGCGGTGAGCGTCGCGGCGGCGGTCACGGCCGTGGTCGCGCCCGGCGCGGCAACGTGCGCAACGCCGTGCTGATCCTGCTCAACGAGAAGCCCATGCACGGCTACGAGATCATCAAGGAGATCGCCACCCGCAGCGGCGGTTGGTGGCGGCCGAGCCCCGGTTCGGTCTACCCGACTCTGCAACTGCTGGCCGACGAGGGCCTGATCGTCACCGACCACACCGACGGCACCGGCAAGCGGCTCTACTCGATCACCGACGAGGGCAAGGCCGAAGCGGCCAAGCTGGACAAGACCCCGCCGTGGGAGCAGGCCGCCGACGACGTCGACGCAAGCGATGTCGCGCTGCGCGAAGCCCTGATGAGCCTGATGGACGCCGCTCGCCAGGTCGCCAACGTGGCAGGCCCGGAGCTGAAGACCAAGGCCACCAAGCTGATCACCGACACCCGCCGCGAGCTGTACCTGATCCTCGCCGACGCCGACCCCTACGGCAGCGACGAAGCAGCGGCCGAGAGCGCAGAGGAAACCGACGACCCCGACGAGTCGTGATGACTAACCGGGCAGCAGCAGCCCGGTCGGCTTCTCCCGGACATGGATCCGGTAGCCGACCGGGATGCTCAGCCCGGTGATCTCGGCGATCGCCCGTTCGGCCACTTCGGCCGAGAACTCGATACGCAACACCGAGGCCAGGCTCGCGGCATCCGCGAACCGCCATTCGGTGAGCACCTTCCGGGACCGGAAACCCTGCTCGGCGAAGAAAGCCTCGACATCAGCGGGGTCGTAGTCCGACAGATCCGCCCGCATCCAGGCGCCATAGGGCGCGCGGCCGACATCGAGATCCACGATGGCCAGCGCCCCGCCCGGACGCAACACCCGATCCGCTTCGGCCATCCCTGGCTCACATCCGCGCCCGAAGAAATACGCGGTGCGCGCGTGCACGAGATCAATCCCGGCATCGGGCGCCGGCAGCTGCTGAGCGCCCCCCGGAAGCACCGAAACGTTGGCCAGCCCGGCGACCCTGGCACGGGCCTTGCGCACCAGCGGCGGATGCGGTTCAACCCCCAGCACCGAGCGCGCGGCGGCGGCGAACACCGGCAGGTGGAAGCCGTCGCCGCAGCCCACGTCGAGCACATCCCGACCGGCCCAGTCGCATTCCTCGCGCAGCGCGGCCCAGATCGCGCCACGCACGTCCTGCGCCCGGTTCTCGACCTCGTAGATCTCCGGCCAATACCAGATGTTCGGGCTCGGCACGGTCAGTTCGGAGCGGCGCATTTCACACTGGCACGAACAACGTCAACAACATCCAGGCGGCAACGGCCGAAGGCAGCAGCGAGTCCATCCGGTCCATCAGCCCGCCGTGGCCGGGCAGCAGATTGCCCATGTCCTTGATGCCAAGGTCACGCTTGATCAACGACTCGACCAGATCCCCGCCGGTCGCCGTGATCACCAGCGCGACACCGAACGGCACACCCAGGTACCAGTGCCCGTGCAGGAGGAGATACACCGACAGCGCCCCGCCGACGATTCCCGCGACCAGCGAACCGGCCAGCCCCTCCCAGGACTTCTTCGGGCTGATCGAGGGCGCCATCGGATGCTTGCCGAACAACACCCCGGCCACGTAGCCGCCGGTGTCCGAGCAGACCACCACGATCAGGAAGCACAGCACCCGCGCCGTCCCGTCGTGCGGCTCGACCAGCAAGGCCGCGAACGAGGCGAACAGAGCGACATAGGTGACGGTGAAGATCGACGCGGTGACGTCGCGCAGATAGTTGTCGCTGCCGCCCCGGAATCGCCACACCATGCACCCGAGCACGGTCAGCACGAACGCGACGAAGACCCCGTCCGCGTGCCACGGCCAGGACAGCCACACCATGGCCTGCCCGCCGACAAGCACCGGCACCAACGCGACGTCGATATTGGCCGCCCGCCGCAGCGCACCCGCGAGCTCGATCGTCGACACCACGACCGCCGCCGCGATGACGCCGATGAACAACTCGCGCACGGTCAACAGCGAAACCAGCACAATCGCGCCGAGCACGACTCCAACGGCGATCGCCGCCCGCAGATCCCGCCCCGCCTTGGACACCTTGGATCCGGACGCCTTGGCCGCAGCCGCACCGGATTCGGACGCTTTGGCCGCAGGCGCCTCGGATTCAGACGGCGCCCTTTCGGCGCCAGCAGGTTCGGCCGAGCTCTCAACAGCAGCCTGTCCCAGCCCGGCTTCCGGCGCCTGCCCATTGCTCGCGGTCAGCCCATTGACCGCCGACCCAGCCGCTTCCGCCTCGACCTGTTCGACCGTCGCAGGCTCCTCGGCGGACGCCGACTGCCCGGATGCCCGTCCGTCGGGAGCCGCATTGCCCATCAGGTTCTCAATACTCACTTCGCCCAGCCGTCGCTCAGACTTCGAGCAGTTCCGCTTCCTTGTGCTTCATCAGCTCATCGACCTGCGCCACATAGCGGTCGGTCACGTTCTGCAGTTCCTTCTCCGCCCGCACGACCTCGTCCTCGCCGGCCTCGCCATCCTTCTGGATGCGGTCCAGCTCCTCCTTGGCCTTGCGGCGCACGTTGCGGATGGAAACCTTGGCGTCCTCGCCCTTGGTCTTGGCCAGCTTGACCATTTCCCGGCGCCGTTCCTCGGACAGCTGCGGGAACACCACGCGAATGATCGTGCCGTCGTTGCCGGGGTTGACGCCGAGGTCCGAGTCGCGGATCGCCCGCTCGATGCTGTTCAGCTGGCTGTTGTCGAACGGCTTGACGATCGCCATCCGCGCTTCCGGGATGTTGATCGCGGCCATCTGGTTGAGCGGGGTCATCGTGCCGTAGTACTCAACGTGGATCCGGGCGAACATGGCCGGAGTAGCGCGTCCGGTGCGTACCGCGCTGAGCTCGTCCTTGGCCACGGACACCGCTTTTTCCATCTTCTCCTCGGCATCGAAGAGAGTCTCGTCGATCACGGCTACTCCTAGGTGTGCGCGCTTACAGAGGTTCTACGCTGAGCGTCGAGCGCCGGGCGTACCGACGAACGTGCCGATCTTCTCACCACGCACCGCCCGCGCGATGTTCCCCTCGGTGAGCAGATTGAACACGATCATCGGCATATTGTTGTCCATGCAGAGGCTGAACGCGGTCGCATCGGCGACCTTCAGCCCCCGTTCGAGTGCTTCCCGGTGGGTGATCTGGGTCAGCAGCTCGGCCGTCGGGTCCTTCCTCGGGTCGGCCGTGTAGACACCGTCGACGGCCTTGCCCATCAGCACGACCTCGCAGCCGATCTCCAGCGCGCGCTGGGCGGCCGGGGTGTCGGTGGAGAAGTAGGGCATGCCCATGCCACCGCCGAAGATCACCACGCGACCCTTTTCCAGGTGCCGCATCGCACGCCGCGGAATGTAGGGCTCGGCGACCTGGCCCATGGTGATCGCGGTCTGCACGCGGGTGTCGATGCCGTGTTCGCGTTCCAGAAAGTCTTGCAGGGCAAGGCAGTTCATCACGGTGCCGAGCATGCCCATGTAGTCCGAACGGGACCGGTCCATGCCGCGCTGCTCCAGTTCGGCGCCGCGGAAGAAGTTGCCGCCGCCGATCACGATGGCCATCTGCACGCCGCTGCGCACCACATCGGCGACCTGCCGCGCGACCGTCTGCACGACATCCGGGTCGACGCCGACCGAACCGCCGCCGAACATCTCACCGCCGAGCTTGAGCAGCACCCGGCCGTAGCCAACCGGAGGAAAGCCGTCGTTGTCAGCCGTCGCCGGCTCAGTCCGTTGTTCTGCTGTGGTCACGGCCCTCTCCTCGCCCATTTCGCCTGCTCCCCCCGGATAGCCTCGCGCCCCGCCCGCGAACATGACGAAGCGGGGCCACCGCGGAGAACGCAGCTCCGCGGTAGGACCCCGCCATCAGCCATGACTCAGGACTGCCCGACCTCGAATCGGGCGAATCGGGTGACCGTCACGCCGGCCTCGTCGAGCACGGCCTTCACGGTCTTCTTCGACTCCTGGACCGAAGGCTGGTCCAGCAGAACGACGTCCTTGAAGAAGCCGTTCAGCCGACCATCGATGATCTTGGGCAGCGCCTGCTCAGGCTTGCCCTCCTCACGCGCGGTCTCCTCAGCGATCCGACGCTCGTTGGCCACCAGGTCGGCGGGCACCTCGTCGCGGGTCACGTAGCGCGGCTTCATCGCGGCGATCTGCATGGCGGCCTGCCGAGCGGCCTCGCCGTTGGCACCGGTGTACTCGACCAGCACGCCCACGGCCGGCGGCAGGTCCGAGGCCCGACGGTGCAGGTAGGTGGAGACGGCGCCGTCGAACACGACGACCCGACGCACCTCGAGCTTCTCGCCGATCTTGGCGGAGAGCTCCTGCACCGCCTCGTCGACGGTCTTGCCCTCACCCAGGTCGGCCGCCTTGAGGGCGTCCACATTATCCAGTTTCTGAGCCTTGGCCACCTTGACGATCTTCTCGGCCAGCTCGACGAAGTCGGCGCTCTTCGCCACGAAGTCGGTCTCGCAGTTCAGCTCGACCATCACGCCGTCCTCGGCGATGACAAGGCCGTTCGCGGTGGCGCGCTCGGCGCGCTTGCCAACGTCCTTGGCGCCCTTGATGCGCAGCAGCTCAACGGACTTCTCGAGGTCGCCGTCGGTCTCCTCGAGCGCCTTCTTGCAGTCCATCATGCCGGAGCCGGTGATCTCGCGCAGCCGCTTCACGTCGGCCGCGGTGTAGTTCGCCATCGTGCGTTATCCGTTCCTTCCGCGGTTCACGCGCGGGTTGGTATCCCTGGTTTGATGCTGCTCCGGCAGGGCCCGATCAGGCCCTGCCGGAGCGACGATTCGATCAGGCGGACGGCTCGACAGCCGCCTGCGTGACGACAGCGGCCGACTCGGCCGGGGCGGCTGCGGCAACAGCGGCCGGCTCGGCCGGGGCAGTCGCGGCAGCGTCACCGCTGGTGAGCTGTTCCAGCTCCCACTCGGCCAGCGGCTCGTCGGCGGCGATACCCGGATCCGGCTTGTCCTCGCCCTCCGGCGCGTCACGCCGACCGGCCCGCGACATCAGACCGGCCGCGGCGGCCTCGGCCACGACCTTGGTCAGCAGGGCCGCGGAACGGATCGCGTCGTCGTTGCCCGGGATCGGGAAGTCGACCTCGTCCGGGTCGCAGTTGGTATCCAGGATCGCGACGACCGGGATGTTCAGCTTGCGCGCCTCGCCAACGGCGATGTGCTCCTTCTTGGTGTCCACGATCCAGACGGCGCTGGGCACCTTCTGCATGTCGCGGATACCGCCGAGCGTGCGGGCCAGCTTGTCCTTCTCGCGGGTCAGCATCAGGATCTCTTTCTTGTTGAGACCCTGGAAACCGCCGGTCTGCTCCATCGACTCGAGTTCCTTGAGCCGCTGCAGACGCTTGTGCACGGTCGAGAAGTTGGTCAGCATGCCGCCGAGCCAACGCTGGTTCACGTAGGGCATGCCCACGCGCAGCGCCTCACTGGCGATCGCTTCCTGCGCCTGCTTCTTGGTGCCGACGAACAGCACCGAACCGCCGTGCGCGACCGTCTCCTTGACGAACTCGTACGCGCGGTCGATGTAGGACAGCGTCTGCTGCAGGTCGATGATGTAGATGCCGTTGCGCTCGGTGAAGATGTAGCGCTTCATCTTGGGGTTCCAGCGACGGGTCTGGTGCCCGAAGTGCACGCCGGAATCGAGCAGTTGCTTCATGGTGACGACGGCCATGGCCTGATTCGCACCTCGTCTATCAGGCGTACCGGACCGGCCGATACGCGTGTCGGTTGCCACGGAAGGTCCGGTTGACCTGCCGTCCTGGTGCCGTGCCGACGCCCCAACCCGACACTGTGCAAAGCCACTGTCGGGACCGCGAGACGCCGTGCCCGCCGAGATGAGCCCTCACCGGGATCGCACTGGCACGCGAAGTCGCCCCGTGCACACACGGGACGCGCACATAGTGTACCCCGCCCCGCCGGCAGATTTCCCATTCGGGCCTCCCAGGGCCCCCGGTTATCCACAACCGCCCCCGCTATCCACAGATCTTCCGCGCTCGCGCCCCGGCAGGCCCGCTATCCAGCACCGTTACCCCATGACCAACCCACCGCCCAGCCCACTCCCCAGCCAGCTGACCAACCCGCTGATCCCCCGTCTGCTCCCCGACCCGTCCCGCCTCCGCTGGCCAACGGTCAACTCGGGTTGCGCCCACACCGACCCACTGCAGAGCATCACCATCACCAGGTCGGCCATCCGCTACCTCACCCGCACCCAAGGCCCACCCCGACGTCTGTTCGGCGGCCAACTCCCCTGGCTGGGTCCGCCTGGCCCGAAGCGCCGCCGACACCGCGTCGGCATCGTGCTGCTGCTCGGCCTCGCCCTGCTCACCCTGGCCGCGACCGTCACCGCGACCACCGCATCGGCCAGTTCCCCGGTCAGCCCAGCGGACGCCCCGCCGACCCCGCCCGCCCTGACCGGCCCGACCGCGCGGTTCTCCTGGCCGCTACCCGCACCGCACCCGATACTGCGCCCCTTCGAACCACCCGCGACGCCCTACGGACCCGGCCACCGCGGCGTCGACCTCGGCGGTTCCGTCGACGAGCCGGTGCTGGCGGCCGGCGCCGGACTGGTGCTTTACGCGGGCTCGCTGTTCAACTGCGACCTGATCTCCATCGAGCACTCCGGCGGCCTGCGGACGACCTACACCCCGGTCGTCCCGTCGGTGCACGTCGGTCAGGAGGTCGCCCGCCGGCAGCAGATCGGCACATTGCTGGCGGCGCAACCCGGCTGCCCGGAAGAGGTTGGCAACAACGGCACCGGCCCGCCGGTCTTCCTGTACTGGGGCGTGCACCGGGACCGGACCTACCTCGACCCACTGCGCCTCGTCGAGACCGGCCAGGTTCGGCTCCTGCCGTGGCCGGCTGATGCCCCGTGACAGTCACCCAATCAGGTTCACCCGATCAGGCATCGACCTGTTCGACCAACTTCGTACGCAGCCGCAGCACGGCCCGCGTGTGCAACTGGCAGACCCGCGACTCGGTCACGCCGAGAACCCGCCCGATCTCCGCAAGGGTCAGGTTTTCGAAGTAGTACAGGGTGACCACGATCCGGTCCCGCTCCGCAAGCTGCGCGATGGCCTCGGCCAGCTGCCGGCGGTTGTCCTGGTCGACCAGCTTGGCGACCGGGTCGTCGGCGGTGTCGTCCGGCAGCATTTCCGCCAGTGACATCGTGCCGGCGCCACCGACGGTCAGCTCGTCGAGGGCGACGACGCTGGTCAGCTGGAACTGCGCGTACAGGTCACGCAGGTCATGCACGCCGATCTGCAGTTCCGCGGCGAGCTCGACGTCGGTCGGCGTGCGCTGTAATTGGTTGCCCAGCCGTTCCAGCGCACGCTCGACATCCCGGGCGCGCCCACGGATCGACCGGGGCACCCAGTCCTGCGAGCGCAACTCGTCCAGAATGGCGCCGCGGATGCGCTGCATCGCGTAGGTCTCGAACTTCAGGCCGCGCTCCGGCTCGAACTTCTCGATCGCGTCGACAAGCCCGAAGATGCCGGACTGCACCAGGTCGGCGATGTCGATGTGCGCTGGCAGACCGGTGCCGACCCGGCCTGCGACGTACTTGACCAGCGGCGCGTAGTGCAGCATCAGCCGGTCACGCAGCGGCTGTGCCCGTTCGGAGCCGTACGCCCGCCACAGCGCGACGATGCCGGCCTCGACCTCGTCCGCGGTGCGGTGGTCCCCGGGCAGCACGCCGTCCGGCTGGCCCAACCCGAACGGGGTCACGCGTCCGTGGCCACCGTCACCGGTCGCGCCGGCGATCACCGGCGCCGGCGAGGATGCCGAAACGGGTGCAACGGGCTCCGAGTGGTCCACGTGTGGATACGCCTCCGACGGTGCGGCATCGGCGACCGGGGCCAGGGTCGCCCGATTTGTCGGCTGTTTCGGCGAACCCATCCGGTCACCGGGACCGGGGATGGGTCTGGTCATGGATCGCCTTCAACCGCTCGACAGTGACATGGGTGTAGAGCTGCGTGGTGGCGAGCGTAGCGTGACCAAGCAATTCTTGGACGCTGCGTAGGTCGGCGCCGCCCTCGAGCAAATGCGTAGCGGCACTGTGCCGTAACCCATGTGGACCAATGTCAGCGGCG
>DASYBO010000428.1:0-8098 GCA_036500685.1 Pseudonocardiaceae bacterium
CCCCCGCCGGACGGTCCGCGCGACGCGTGGATCGGCCCGGTTCCGATGATCAACGATCCCGGGCAGAACTGGCCGGAGTGGTATGCGCACTGCCGGGTCCTGCCCTACGTGCGCAGCGTCCGCAACGACGGCCTGATCAGCGCGAACGAGGTGGCCGCACTGGAGCGGGTGTGCGCGCGGCTGCCCGAACTGGTCCCGCCGATCGCCGCGCCCGCCCGGCTGCACGGCGACCTGTGGAACGGCAACGTGCTGTGGGGCGCGGACGGCAACCCGTGGCTGATCGACCCAGCCGCGCACGGCGGTCATCCCGAGACCGACCTGGCCATGCTGCACCTGTTCGGCTGCCCGCATCTGGATCGCGTCCTGGCCGGATACCAGGAGGTCGCCCCGCTCGCCGACGGCTGGCGCGAGCGGATCGGCCTGCACCAGCTGTTCCCGCTGCTGGTGCACGCGATCCAGTACGGGCGCGGCTACGCCCAGCAAGCCCTCGACGTGGCCGCCCGCGCCCGCTGAATCAGCGGCGGGTCGCGGTGATCTGCCAGATCGGCAACAGCACCCGGCCCTGCCCGTCGACCGCGTCGGCGGACTCGAGATCCGCCGGGAACACGCCTTCCGCGAACGGCATCAGCGCCTGCCACTGTTCCCGCGTCATTCCCGTGGTGTAGCGCCGAATCTCCATTCGCTCGACCTGCCAGTGCTTGCTCAGGTCGCGACGCAGGCTGGCCTCGTCGGTGTGACCGGGCATCGGGAAGCTGCCGCTCACCGTCTCCGGGAAGCACAGGATGTGCAGCCGCGCGCCCGGCTCGGTCACCCGGTGCACCGCGGCGAAGTAGTCCGTGCGCTGCTCGTCGGTGAGGCAGTGCAGCATCGCGCTGTCCAGCACCGTGTTGAAGCCGCCGGAAACGCCGTCGAGCACGGTCGCGTCGGCGACCCGGAAGTCGACGGTCAGGTTGCGTACGGCCGCCTTGGCGAGATCCTGTTCGATCACGCTCGGCGAGGCGTCCACGGCGGTGACCTGGTAGCCGCGCTCGGCGAGGAACAGCGCGTTGTCCCCTAGCCCGCAGCCGCATTCCAACACGGGCCCGACGATCTGCCCCGCATCGACAAGCTCGGTGACGATCGGCTGCGGCCCGTCCAGCCGCCACGGAATGACTTCCAGCTTGGGCCCGTCGGCACCGAAGCGCGCCTGGCCCTCCTTGTACAGCTGATCGAAGTCGACGATCAACGTGCTGCGGTCCTGCTCGGCCATCCGACTCACTCCCCATTAGTAGACGCTACCGACCACTACGGTTTCGAGACTATTCCGGCCAATAGTGCCCGTCAACGTCTACTATCAGCGGGTGCCCGAACCACCAGCCCCCACCAGGTCCCGCAGGCGCGGTGCGGTGCTGGAGCACGCACTCTGCCTGGCCGCGGTCGCCGAACTGACCGAAGTCGGCTACGCGGGCCTGACCATGGAGGGGGTGGCCGCCCGCGCCCGTACCGGCAAGGCAGCGGTCTATCGGCGATGGCCCAACAAGCACGCGCTCGCCCTCGATGCGCTGCGGCACGTCATGCCACCGATGCATGAGCTGGACCCGAGCGCCTCCGCGCGGCAGAACCTGCGGCGCGCCTTCACCACCCTGTGCGGAGTACTCGCCGGCGAGACCCCGTTCCCCGGCCTCCCGATCGCCGTGGGGCTGCTCGGTGATCCAGAGCTGCGCGCGACCTTCGTCGACGCCATCGTCACACCACGGCTCAGCGTGATCGCGTCCATTCTGGACCAAGCCGAACAGACCGGCGAGGTCTCCCCCGGCGCGCTCGCACCACTGGCCGCGCAGGTCGGGCCTGCCCTGATCATGCAGGCCTTCCTGCTCACCGGCGCGCCGCCCACCCCGTCGGACATCACGCGCATCCTCGACACCGTGCTGCCCTCGTGACGGTACCCCGGGGAGCGGTCCCTGGCAGTGGCCGAACAATGGCCCTCGCCATACCGCGTGTCTCCCGAGGAGGACATTCATGACCCCACAACGCAGGCTGGCGATGTGGGCGGCCGTAGGAACGGCCCTCACACTGGGACTGGTGGCATGCGGTGGTTCGGCACCGACCCAGACCCCGGATGCCATGTTCCACGCCTACATCCAGTCGACAACGGTCACGAACGATCAGGACCGCGGCGCGACCAGTGCGGATCGACTGGCCGAGTTCGCAGCCGAAGGCACCCCGAACGACATCATCGGCGCGCTGTTCTCCGTCCACCCGTGCGACGGCACATCCGGCGCCAAGGACGACTTCGCCAAGCTGCCCGCGTGCCCCCCGAACGCATCGGTCGCCGCGGCGGCGACGCGGTTCACCGGATCAGGCGGCACGATCTACGCCCGCGACATCCTGATCCAACATCAAGGCGGCCAACTAGAACTGATGCCGTTGTACCTGGCGACCAGTGCCAAGGGCGGCACCGAGCTGATCGATACCGGCGGGCAGACCTACGCGGGCGGATTGACTGACTTCAGCGAACACAACGCGCTGTTCACGGCCGACGACCAGATCCTCGCCCCTGGCGACATCACCGCCACATCGGGCAGCTTCAAACTGGTCGTCGTTTCCGGGCACGCCGGAGGATCCAGCCCGTGGCTCATCGTCGGAATCGCCGTGGTCATCGTGGTCGGGGCCGGCGGCCTGACACTCGCCCTGATTCGCAGCCGCCGCAGGCGAACCGACATCGCCGAGCCGGACGACGACTCACATCTCGCAACGCCGTAACGGATGCGGCAGTAGGTCGCGGCTCAGGTTTGGTGGCGTGCTGGGCAGTGGCCTGCCGCGGACCAGCGGTCCTGGAGGTCCGACGGGATGTCGAGCGTGGTCGACTCGCCGGTCATCAGCATGCGCACGCTGCCGCCGAGTAGGAGTTGGCCCGCGCGGTCGAGCACGGCATTGGCGAGTTTGCTTGAGTCCTCGGCGTGTTCGGCCATCCGCAGCACTCCGGTCGCCGCCTTCACGAACCGGGACCACGCGCGTGATTTCGGGACTTCCAGCCAGTCCGCGACGTTCGGGTTCACCACCTGGCGGACCATCGCGGGCACGACGCCGTCGAAGATCTTGCCTGGCACGAGTTCTTCGTAGAGGTCGAGCAGGCCCCTGGTCAGCGCGATGCCGTCCGGGGAAGGCCCGTAGGTCGACTCGACCTGTTCCCTGCTGAATTCCTCGGCCTCGGCCAGGGTGTCCGGGATGATCGCGGTGCGGATGCCGAGCATGGTGCCGGCGACCCGCCATACGTAGTAGTAGTCCTGGGCCTCGGTTTCAGTCACCTCGACGCCCATCCGCCGCATGCCCTGGATGACCTGCACCGAGAAGATCATCAGCGCGCCGAGCAGATCCTGTTGGCAGATGGGCACACCGTCGGCCGCCGCGTCCCACTCCCCCGACTCGGCCACGAAATGCCGGACCGCGGCGTGGATGAGCCGGGTCTTCTGGATGCTGGGCACGAACGTGCCCGCGTCGCCGAACGGGTCGGTGGCCATCATGTGCAGCACGAACTGCGACGTCTCGGCCAGCCGCCGGTGGGGGTGGTCGAGCCGGTGGGTCAGCCGCAGCAGCCGGGACGGGCGGGGCTGCGCGTAGCAGTTGACCATGGCGCCGTACGAAAGCACGGACGCGACGTGCACGCCGTCGTCGATGAAGAAGTCGCGGGCGCGGGCGATCCGGTCCGGGTCGGCCCAGTCGGGCGGGTTGTCGGTGGCGATCAGGTACTCGCGCACGGAATCGGGCAGATCCGAGGGGATGGGGGTGTCGTTGGCGCGCAGGTGGTCGAGGACGGCGTTGACCGCCGCGATCGAGTCGGTGGCGACCAGGTCGGCGATGACCTGATCGGCGAGCGGGTCACCTTCCAGTGCCAATGGATCGAGTGCCATTCGGGCTCCTTCTGCTGACGATCGCGTTGATATCGTTGGGGGGAAACCGCTTCCCGGCAAACAACGACGCACGGTGTTCGCCGGCGGAGCAGCAACGCTGTGCGACTAGCAGCGTTCGTCAACCGCTGTTCGACTGGCCGATGCGGACCTCGGACAGCCGCGCGGGCGCGGTGCCGCACCACCGAACCGGGCGGTTCGCGATGGTGCGTTGGGCCGAAGCGGTGAACCTTGAGCATGCGGGGTTGATCTGGCCGTCCATCGCGAACAGATCCGATGATTTGTTGACCTGACCAGACGCGATCGGTAGGTTTTGCCGTGACTGGCCTGATCAGAACGAGTAAACGTCGGATCATCCAGATGGGGACTGATCAATGTCGATCTCGAAACGTGCCCTGGTCGTCGTGGCTTTAGCCGGGAGCGTGACCCTCGCGGTCAGCGTGACCGGCGCCAGCGCGGCGCCCGATCCACATTCCTATGGCGGCTCCGTCGCCCGCGCCGAGGCGATCGTCGCGAAGATGACGCTGGCGCAGAAGATCATGGAGATGCACGGCATCCAGGATGCCGTGCACCATCGATACGTGCCGGGCATTCCCAGCCTGGGTATCCCACCGCTGGTGGTGACCAACGGACCGGCCGGTGTCGGTCCTGGCGACACGAAGCCGCAGGCGCCCGCGACCGCGTTGCCCGCGCCGGAACTGCTGGCCGCGACCTGGGATCCGAGCCAGGCCGGCGCGTACGGCCGAATCCTGGGTACCGAGTCGGCCGATCTGGGCAACAGCCTGCTGGAGGGCACCGATGTCAACGTGGTGCGGGTGCCGCAGAACGGTCGCGCGTTCGAGAACTACGGCGAGGATCCGTACCTGGCCAGCCAACTCGCCGTGGCCAACATCAGGGGCGTGCAGTCAGCGGGCGTGATCGGCGAGGTCAAGCATTTCGACGCGTACAGCCAGGAGGCCAACCGCTTCGCGCTCAACGAGAACATCGACCAGCGCACCCTGCGCGAGATCTACGATCCGCCGTTCAAGGCAGCCATCCAGCAGGGTGGCGCGGACGCGGTGATGTGCGCCTATCCCAAGGTGAACGGCATGTTCTCCTGTGAGAACAACGAACTGCTGACGACGGACCTGCGCAACGACTGGGGTTTCCGGGGCTTCGTCACCTCCGATTTCGGCGCGACGCACAGCACGGCACCCTCGATCAACGCCGGCATGAACCTGGAGATGCCGACCGGCGCCTACTACGACACCGATCTGACCACTGCCGTGAACGACGGCCAGGTCAGTGTGTCCACAATAGACACTCTGTTGGTGCAGCGGTTCGCGACGATGATCAGGATCGGCCTCTTCGACCATCCGCGCACGATCACGCCGATCCCGGCACAGGCCGACGGCGCGGTGTCGCGGAGCATCGCCGATCAGGGCATCGTGTTGCTGCGCAACCAATCCTCGGTGCTTCCGTTGAACCCGACCGCGACTCAGTCGATCGCGGTGATCGGACCCTACGCGGGCGCTGCGTCCACCGGCGGCGGTGGCAGTTCGCACGTTGATCCGCTGTACACGGTGTCACCGATGGCCGGCATCACCGGCGCGGTCGGCTCGCAGGCGACGGTGACCTACAACGACGGCAGTGACCCGGCCACGGCCGCCGCGCTGGCCAAGTCGTCGAGCGTGGCGATCGTGATGGTCGGGGACAACGAGACCGAGGGCAAGGACCGCGCCAGCCTGGCGCTCTCCGGCAACCAGGACGCGTTGGTCGAAGCGGTGGCCGCGGCGAACCCGAAGACGATCGTGGTGTTGAAGTCGGGCGCACCGGTACTGATGCCGTGGGCGAACAGCGTGGCCGGACTGGTGGAAGCGTGGTATCCGGGCGAGGAGGACGGCAACGCGGTCGCGGACGTGCTGTTCGGCCGGGTCGATCCGAGTGGCAAGCTGCCGCTGACCTTCCCGGTGCAGGCGAGCGACGTGCCCGCGAACACGCAGGCGCAGTACCCGGGTGTCAACAACACGGCGACGTTCTCCGAAGGGGTGTTCGTCGGGTACCGGCACTACGACCAGGCGGACATCGCGCCGTTGTTCCCGTTCGGGTTTGGACTGTCCTATACTGACTTCGCGTTCTCCGGACTGCGGGTGCGGCCGAGTTCCGGCGGGAAGGTGGGCGGGAAGGTGATGGTGAGCGCGGTGGTCACCAACACCGGAAGTCGCAGCGGTGCCGAGGTGGCGCAGTTGTATGTGGGCGATCCGTCCAGTCCGACCGTTGCCGAGCCGCCCAACCAGCTTCAAGGTTTCGCGAAGGTGTCGCTGGCACCGGGCCAGAGTCGACGCGTCACGTTCACGCTGGACGCGCGCGCGTTCAGCTACTGGAACACGGCGGCGAACAACTGGCAGGTGGCCGGCGGTCAGTACCGGATCAGCGTCGGTGACAGTTCGCGGAATCTGCCGTTGACCGCGTCGCTGTGGCTGCCGGGCGGCAACCGCTAAACGCCGAGGGCGAACGCAGCGCGGCCGATGTGTGGTGTCGTACCTGGTTGGACCGGTATGGCCAGCCATTGGCCGCGTTGCCGAGCCATGCGGTTCACTCCGCCTTCGGCGTCCGTTCGCCGTCGCGCCGTAGCTTGCGCGTGATCGCGAGGAGGATCGATGACAGAGTTGAATCGCACCAGTCGCCGCGGTTTCCTGCGCACCACGGGACTGGTCGGCGCGAGCGCCGCCGTGTTGGGAATGGGCGGAGCCGCGACCGCGTCGGCCGACCCCGCGAACCCGGCGAAGTCGGGTTGGTGTCCTGACCCGAACAGTCCGCAGTTCACCTTGGCCGTCATGCCGGACACGCAGTTCCTGTACTTCGACGACAGCCTCTACCCGGACGTGCAGCGCGCGTCGTTCGAGTACGTGGTGAACGCGAGCGGTCAGCACGATCACAACATCGTGTTCCTCGCGCATCTCGGTGACCTCACCGAGGACGGGTTGGCGACCGAGTTCGCGTCGGTGAGTACCGCGTTCGACTACCTTGACCAGCACCGGGTCGCGTACAGCGTGTTGGCCGGCAACCACGACATCGACTCCTCCACCACCGACCAGCGCGGCGACAGCCCGTACCTGGACGTGATGGGCCCGCAACGGTTCGCGCATTCGCCTTCGCTGCGCGGCGCGACCCCGGACGGCTACAACACGTATCACGTGTTCCGTGCGGCCGGCCGGGACTGGCTGGTGCTTGCGATGGACTGGCGCCCCTCCCCCGGCGGGTTCGCCTGGGCGAACAACGTGATCAAGCAGCACCCGAGCCTGCCGGTCATCCTGACCACGCACGAGACCGGCGCGCCCACCTACGACAGCATGTTCGACCCGCCGAATTACGGCGACCCGAACAACAACGCGGTGTTGTCCGGTTTCGGTCAGCAGCTGTGGGATCAGCTGATCAGGGACAACGACCAGATCTTCATCTCGTTCAGTGGCCACAACTGGCCGCCCGGACGGACGGTGCTGAAGAACGGCAAGGGCAACGACGTGCACGTGCACGTGGCCGACTACCAGAACCGGTATTTCGGTGGCGCGGCGATGATGCGCCTGTACCACTTCGACCTGACCCGCAACGTGATCGACGTCGAGACGTTGGCGCCGTGGGTGTTGGCGCAGTCGCCGGAGCAGCGCAATGTGTTGGCGCAGCAGGTGGCCGAGTTGACCTCGCCGGTCGACTACTTCTCGGTGCCGTTCGATTTCGCGGACCGGTTCGGCGGGTTCGATCCGGTGCCGGTGCCGCCGTCGCGACCGGCCAAGCAGATGGTGGTGCCGGGAACGGTCGCTTACTGGCGATTCGACTCGGGGCAGGCGGCGGGTTCGCCATACGCGTCTGGCACGAAGATCGTGGACCAGTCGGGTTATGGGAATGACCTGACCACGTTGGTGACCGTGCCGGGGAGCGCGGCGAACGCGCTTACCTGGTCGGCCGATCACCATCCCGATCAGCCGGGGCACGGCAGTCTGTACTTCGTGGGCGGGCAGAACCCGTTGCACGGCGCCTACTTGACGACGGCTGCCAACGCGCCGCTCAATACGGCACGTTCAACTCGGGCTACACGTTCGAGGCGTTCTTCAAGATTCCGGCGGATTTCAACCAGGACAACAACTCCTGGGCGGCGATCGTGAGCAGGTGGGGCGAGAGCGGACAGGCCGGCAAGAGCGGCGGCGCCACCGACCCGCAGGAGCCGATCGTCA
>DASYBO010000429.1:0-12039 GCA_036500685.1 Pseudonocardiaceae bacterium
CTGCAACGGCACGATCACCATCAACTCGCAGACCGAGGCCGTCACCTACAACGACCAGTACCGCGACATCGAGCACTTCTCGAAGTTCGTGCCGACCGGCTCGGTACACATAGCCGGCACGGTCGCCGACTCCTCGGGCAACCCGATGTCGGCCGTGGCCTTCCTCAACCCGGACCACAGCACCACCGTGGTCGCCTACAACCCGGACACCACGCCCCGCACCTTCACCGTCGTCGACGGCAGCGAGTCCTTCGTCGCCACCCTTGCTCCCGGCGCCCGCGCCACCTACCAGTGGCGCGCCAACCGCTGAGCTGCTGATACTGAGCGCGGGCCCGGTCAGCTGGACCGGGCCCGCGCTCAGGACAGTGCTTCCGGCACCGCGGCCGGCCGGCCCACCCGCGTCGCATCGGTGACGAGCCGAGGCAGCCGGAATCCGCGCACCGCAACGGGTTGCGCGGCAGGCTCGATCGGGGTACCCAGCGTGGCCATGGTCAGCGCGTACGACTCGTCGATCACCCGATCGGTGGCGCGGAAGTCGAACGGGGTCAATGCCGGGTTCTGCGGGGCGGGCAGGATGGTCACGTTCGCCCGTACGGAAGCGATGTCGGTGGCGACCACATGGCCGAACATCTGGTCGATCGCCCTGATCATCACCGCGACCGCGCCCTTGGGCAGTTGCCTCGGCGCCTTGGGCCCGACCGTGGGCAGCACGTAGATGTCGGTCGCGCCGAGCATCTCGGCCTGGCGGATCGGTGTGTCCGCGGTAACCGCGCCGTCGATCAGCGAGCGTCCGTCCAGCACGACCGGGGGAAACACACCCGGCATGGCCGCGCTGGCCAGCAACGCGGGTACCGCGGGGCCTTGCGAGATGATCACCGGTTCGCCAACGCCGAGGTCGGTGGCCACGATGTGCACCGGGATCTTGGCGTCCTGCAGGCGCAGGTCGCCGACCTGGTCGAACAGGAAGGCCCGCAGCCGATCGGGCGAAACGAAACCGTCGCGCAGGCCGATCAGGCCGGACACGATGTCCTTGGCGTTGAACGGAAAGACGTCCTTGCGGCGCAGCCCGTGCCACAGGTCCCTGAGGCGGTCAATGCCGTCGTCGGACGGGTCACAGGCGTAGCGGAACGCGTTGATCGCCCCGGCGGAGGTGCCGACGACCAGGCCCGCTTCGATTCCGGATTGGGTCAGCGCGCGCAGCATGCCAACATGCGTGGCGGCCAGGCTGCCGCCACCGGCCAAAACGAATGCGACCGTCATGGCAATCCTCCCATTCGGACCAATCGCCCGACCGGCGAGATCACACGTCCGCTGGCGTCGCCGCCCTTTTGCTCATGGTGAACACCTCATATCCAGAATAGGTCGGATGAAGTAGTTCGTTGCGCTCAACAACAGTGGTGAACGTCACCGTTGCATACCAAGAAGACAGCTGCTCCGGACCTCTCGCACACTTCGGGATGTAACGGACAACGATCCGATGTCCGCCGCGCCGACCATTGTCCGGCGGTTTCCGCGATGCTGGGCCACGATGAGAGCAGGGATCGACCGACCGACGCCAAGGGCATCACAGCAGGGAGCACTCGTGCAGCCGTGGCCAGGTACCGCATATCCGCTCGGTGCGAGCTACGACGGCACCGGCACCAACTTCACGCTGTACTCCCACGTCGCCGACAAGGTCGAGGTGTGCCTGTTCGGCCCGGATGGCACCGAGACGCGGGTGGCCCTTTCCGAGGTCGACGGGTTCGTCTGGCACGGCTACCTGCCCGGCGTCGTCGCGGGCCAGGAATACGGCTACCGGGTGCACGGTCCGTACGACCCCGCCAACGGCATCCGCTGCAACCCCAACAAACTCCTGCTCGACCCGTACGCCAAGGCGGTGACCGGCGCGGTCGACTGGGACCCCTCGGTGTTCGGCTACCGCTTCGACGACCGGCGCGCCCGCGAGGACAGCGACTCGGCCGCGCACACCGTGCGCGGCGTGGTGACCAATCCGTACTTCGACTGGGCGAACGACCGACCGCCGAACATCCCGTACCACGAGAGCGTCATCTACGAGGCCCACGTGCGCGGCCTGACCGCGCGCCACCCGGACATCCCGCCGGAACTGCGCGGCCGCTACGCCGCGCTCGGCCATCCGGTGATGATCGACCACCTGACCCGGCTCGGCGTGACCGCGGTGGAACTGCTGCCGGTACACCAGTTCCTGCACGAACACCAGCTGATCGAACGCGGCCTGCGCAACTACTGGGGTTACAACACGATCGCCTACTTCGCCCCGCACGACGACTACGCGGTCGCCCCCGTCGCCGGCAGCCAGGTGCAGGAATTCAAGGCGATGGTGCGGGCACTGCACGACGCAGGCATCGAGGTCATCCTCGACGTGGTGTACAACCACACCGCGGAAGGCAACCAGTTCGGCCCGACCCTGTCCCTGCGCGGCATCGACAACGCCGCCTACTACCGCCTCGTGGCCGACGATCCCCGTTACTACCTGGATTACACCGGCACCGGGAACTCGCTCAACGTCCGCGACCCGCACACCCTGCAGCTGATCATGGACTCGCTGCGCTACTGGGTGACCGAGATGCACGTCGACGGTTTCCGCTTCGACCTCGCCGCCACCCTCGCCCGCGAGTTCTACGACGTCGACCGGCTCTCCGCGTTCTTCGACATCGTGCAGCAGGACCCGGTGATCAGCCAGGTGAAGCTGATCGCCGAGCCCTGGGACGTCGGCCCCGGCGGCTACCAGGTCGGCAACTTCCCGCCGCTGTGGACCGAGTGGAACGGGAAGTTCCGGGACACCGTGCGCGATTTCTGGCGCGGCGAGCCCTCAACCCTCGGCGAGTTCGCGTCCAGGATCACCGGCTCCTCCGACCTCTACCAGGCCGACGGGCGCCGCCCGTTCGCCTCGATCAACTTCATCACCGCCCACGACGGCTTCACCCTGGCCGACCTGGTCTCCTGCAACGCCAAGCACAACGAGGCGAACGGCGAGAACAACAACGACGGCGCGGATGACAACCGATCGTGGAACTGCGGCGTCGAAGGCCCGACCGACGACAAGGACATCATCGAGCTGCGCGACCGCCAGATGCGCAACCTGCTCGCCACCATGCTGCTCGCCCAGGGCGTGCCCATGCTGCTGCACGGCGACGAACTCGGTCGCACGCAGCGCGGCAACAACAACGGCTACTGCCAGGACAACGAGCTGACCTGGGTCGACTGGTCGACCGACGACACAGACCGGCAACTGTTCGCGTTCACCGGCGCGGTCACCGCGTTCCGGCACAACCATCCGGTGTTCCGCCGACGCCGCTTCTTCGCCGGCCGCCCCATCCGCAAGGGCGGGGAACTACGTGACATCGCCTGGTTCACACCCAGCGGCGCGGAAATGTCGGAACAGGACTGGGAAGCCGACTTCGGCCGGTGCATCACGGTGTTCCTCAACGGCAACGGCATCTCCGAACTGGACCGGCGCGGTGAACCCGTGGTTGACGACTCGTTCCTGCTGTGTTTCAACGCGCACCACGAAGACATCGAGGTCACCCTGCCACCCGAGGGCTACGGCCGGGCCTGGGCGGTGGTGCTGGACACCGCGACCGGCGAGGTCTTCCCCGGCGAACCGAGCACGCTCGCCATCGGCAGGCCCACCACCGACCCACTGCTCGGCGCGCGCGCCGTCGAGGAGAAGGTGGTCGCGCCCGCCCGCTCCCTGATCGTGTTGCAGCGCAACGACTAGGTCAGATAGTCGGCGCGGCCCTGATCGTCGATCTCGAACGGCCCGGCCGGGATGACGCAGAACTCGTTTCCCTCCGGGTCGGCCATCACCAGAAACCCGCCCTCGTCGTACTCAGTCAGCCGCCGTCCGCCCAGCGCTTCCGCCCTGGCCTGGTCGGCCCTCGGGTCGGCCGACTCCAGGTCCAGATGCAGCCGGTTCTTCCCAGCCCGCGTGCCGTCGCCGCGCTGAAAGCCAACGCCCAAACCGTTCCTACGCTCCAGCCAGACGTACGGCCCAACCCGCCCGACCACCGGCCGGTCGAGCAGTTCACTCCAGAAGGCGGCCAACCGCTCCGGGTCGGCGGCGTCCACGATCACACAGTTGATGTCCACGTTTCCACCACTGAAGTCGATGTCCAGTTCGGTTGGTCACTTGGCCAATGTCCCGACGAGCTCCTCCGTGAGTCCACAACGGACCGACCTCGAATCGGCAACACCCCCGCCCACAAAACCCGAATCTTCCTCACCCGTAACCCCATCCCCCACCACTCCCTGGGGGCGGGCCCCTGGCCAGTCTATCCGCGCGAATGGGGAAAGCCAGTTTGTTGCGCACGGTTGTGGATAGGTTCGGGGTGGTTGGCGGGCTGTGGATGGTTTTCCGCAAGAAAGTCGACAATGTGGTAGGGCGCGGGAAAGCCTCATGCCGGCATGAATTCGGGCGGCGGCGAGGATTCGGGTCGCGTTGCTTGCCAACCTCGTTTCCCTCTGCCGGGATATCCACGCCGTGACGGATTCGGTCCTGGGCGAGGCGGTGAGGCGACCGAGGCCACACCGTGTGACCGCCAAGCGGCCGAGTTGCTGAGTGGGCGCTCAGACCGGCCTGAACTCCGACTGGCCATCGGGCGTCGGGAGTAGTTGGCTTGACTCGGGGTGGTCGACCCCGCACAGACCTGCAACCCGGGAAGGACGTCATGGCCATCGCAACGGTGAACCCGGCTACCGGCGAAACACTGCGCACCTTCGAGGCACTCGACGATCGCGGGATCGACGAGGCGCTGGAGCGCGCGCACCAGAGCTTCAAGGCGCTGCGCGGGACGAGCTTCGCGACGCGCGCCGGGTGGATGCGCGGAGCGGCGGACATCTTGACCGAGGAAGTCGACGACATCGCGCGGATCATGACGATCGAGATGGGCAAGACGCTCGTCGCGGCCAAGGCCGAGGTGCTCAAGTGCGCGAAGGCGGCCCGGTTCTACGCCGAGCATGCCGAGGGGTTCCTTGCCGACCAGCCGGTCGATCCGGGCTCGGTGAACGCGTCCAAGGCGTACACGCACTGGCAGCCGATCGGGCCGGTGCTCGCGGTGATGCCGTGGAACTTCCCGCTCTGGCAGGTGATGCGCTTCGCCGCGCCGGCGTTGATGGCCGGCAACGTGGGATTGCTCAAGCACGCGTCGAACGTGCCACAGACGGCCATCCTGTTCGCGGACGTGTTCGAGCGGGCCGGGTTCCCGGACGGGGCGTTCCAGACGCTGCTCATCCCGTCGAGCGCTGTAAAACGCGTGTTGACAGACCACCGGGTGGTCGCGGCGACGCTGACCGGCAGTGAGGGGGCCGGGCGCTCGGTCGCGGAGATCGCCGGTCGGGAGATCAAGAAGACCGTGCTGGAACTGGGCGGCAGCGACGCGTTCATCGTGATGCCATCGGCCGACCTGGACAACGCTGTCAAGGTGGCTGTCACCTCGCGGACCCAGAACAACGGGCAGAGCTGCATCTCGGCGAAGCGGTTCATCGTGCATGCGGACATCGCGGACGCGTTCCGGGAGAAGTTCGTCGCGGCGATGTCGGCGCTGGTGGTCGGTGATCCGCTGGAGGCGGGCACGGATGTCGGGCCGTTGGCGACCGAACAGGGGCGGGTGGACGTTGAGGAGCTGGTCGACGGGGCGGTGAAGGCCGGCGCGACCGTGTTGTGCGGTGGGCAGCGGCCGGACCGGCCGGGGTGGTTCTATCCGCCGACGGTGCTCACGGACATCACGCCGGACATGCCGATCTACACCGAGGAGGTGTTCGGGCCGGTCGCGCAGTTGTACGTGGTGCCGGACGCGGACGCGGCGATCGAGTTGGCCAACGCGACGCGGTTCGGGCTCAGCTCGAACGCGTGGACGAACGACGCCGACGAGCAGGCACAGTTCATCGACGGGCTCAGCGCGGGCGGGGTGTTCATCAACGGGATGACGATCTCCTACCCGGAACTGCCCTTCGGCGGAGTGAAGTCCTCCGGCTACGGGCGGGAACTGTCCGCTCTGGGCATTCGGGAGTTCTGCAACGCCAAGACGGTCTGGATCGGCTGAGCGGCGCCGCCCGGTCGTATGTCTGATGTGGACATACGACCGGGCAGGCGTGTCAGCTGATCTTCTTGGGGGCGCGGCCGTGCGGCTGGTGCGGGCGCGGGTGTTGCGGCGCCTGCGGGATGGGGCGCTTGGCCGGGGCGTCGCGGTCCACCTTCAGCAGCTCGTCGTAGTGCAGGATCTCCATCGGCTCACCCTCGAGGAGGGTGTAGCGGGCCTGGCCGCCGGTGGTTTCGACCTCCAGTAGCCTGCCCCGGAAGAACAGCCGGAACGCGAGCCGGGTGATGCCCGGCGGCAGCTTCGGCGCGAAGTGCAGCGGCTTGCCGATCCGGTGCCGCAGCCCGCCGAACCCGGCCACCAGCGCCAGCCACGCGCCGGCCAGCGAGGCGATGTGCACGCCGTCGCGGGTGTTGTGCTCAAGGTCGTCGAGGTCCATGAAGGCGGCCTCGCCGAGGTAGTCCTTGGCCAGTTCGAGGTGACCGACCTCGGCCGCGACAACCGCTTGTACACAGGCGGACAGCGACGAGTCGCGGACCGTCAACTCCTCGTAGTAGCCGAAGTCGCGGACCTTCTGCTCGGTGGTGAACTCGTCCGGGCACAGGTAGATGGCCAGCACCAGGTCGGCCTGCTTGGTCACCTGCTTCCGGTACAGGTCGAGGTAGGGGAAGCTGAGCATCAGCGGGTAGTGCTGGTCGGTGCACTTCTCGAAGTCCCACAGCTGGTGGTCGGTGAACCCCTCGGACTGCGGGTGCACGCCGAGCCGTTCGTCGTAGACCACGACCATGGCCTCGGCCGCGCGTTCCCACTCGCCGATCTCCTCGTGGGTGACGTCGAGTTCGCGCGCCTCGTCCGCGAACTTCAGCGCGACCTCGGCGGCGCAGACGAGGTTCTTGCGGGCCATCAGGTTGGTGTAGACGTTGTTGTCGGCTATCGCGCTGTACTCGTCCGGCCCGGTGACGCCGTCGATGCGGAACCGGCCGTCGCCGTCGAAGTGGCCGAAGGAGCGCAACAGCCGCGCGGTGTTGACCAGCAGCGCCAGCCCTTCGCGACGCAGGAACGCGTCGTCGGCGGTGGCGTCGGCGTAGCGCATGACCGCGTCGGCGATGTCGGCGTTGATGTGGAACGCGGCCGTGCCGGCCGGCCAGTAGGCGGAGCATTCCGGCCCGGAGATGGTCCGCCACGGGAAGGCCGCGCCCTCGTAGCCCAGTTCCTTGGCGCGGGCCTGCGCGGTCGGCAGGATGTCGTAGCGCCACTTCAGCGCGTGCGCGGCCGCGTCCGGGATGGTGTAGGTGAGCACCGGGAGGGCGAAGATCTCGCTGTCCCAGAAGGAATGTCCGTCGTAGCCGGGGCCGGTGAGGCCCTTGGCCGGGATGGCCCTTCGCTCGGCACGCGCACCGGCCTGGGCCACATGGAACAGGCCGAAGCGGACGGCCTGCTGGATGCGGTCGTCGCCGTCGAGTTCGACGTCCGCGCGGGCCCAGAAGCCGTCGAGGTACTCGCGCTGTTCGACCAGCATCTGGTCCCAGCCGGTGTGCCGGGCGGCGGCGACGGCCGCGTCGACCTGGGCGCGCAGGCCCGGTTCGGAGCGCTGGCCGGACCAGCCGTAGGCGACGAACTTGATCAGCCGCAGCGTCTGTCCTGGTTCCAGAACCGCGGCGACGATGTAGCGGCCGAGGTCGTCGTAGCTCTCCGCGCGGGTCTCGTAGTGGCTCGGGCACTCGAGCACGTGGTCCATGGCGGCGGCGACGCGCAGCCCGCTGGAGCGGGTCTCGTGCACCATCACCACACGCGTGGTGTCGGCCGCGTGCAGCCTGCCGACCAGCGGCGAGGTCAGCACGGCGCCCATCCGGGGGTCCTTGCTGGCCTCGGACATGGACTCGTTGGCGACCAGTTCGGACTGCAGCACGATCCGCGTCGGTCCGTCGACCGGCTCGATCTCGTAGTGGATCGCCGCGACCGCGCGCTGGGTGAAGGAGACCATCCTGGTCGAGCGCACGCGCACGGTGCGCCCGGTCGGCGCCATCCATTCGGCGGCGCGGGACAGGGTGCCGGCGCGCATGTCCAGCACGCGCTCGTGCTTGTTCAGTTCGCCGTAGCGGATGTCCAGCGGCTCGTCGTCGACAAGCACCCGGATCAGCTTGCCGTTGGGCACGTTGATCACGGTCTGGCCGGATTCCGGGTACCCGTAGCCGGCCTCGGCGTAGGGCAGTTCGCGGCTCTCGAAAACGCCGTTGAGGTAGCAGCCGGGCAGGCCGTGCGGCTCGCCCTCCTCAAGGTTGCCGCGCCAGCCGATGTGGCCGTTGGACAGGGCGAACACCGATTCGCTCTGGGCGAGATGGTCGAGGTTGAGGGTGGTTTCCCGCAGCAGCCACGGGTCGGCCTCGAACGCGGAGTGCTCGATCACTTGGTCACCAGCAAATCCGCGAGGTCCTTGACGACGACGGTGGCGCCGTGTTCGCGCAGCCCGTCCGCCTGCCCCACCCGGTCGACCCCGACGACGAACCCGAACCCGCCCGCCTTGCCGGCGGCGACGCCGGCCAGCGCGTCCTCATACACGGCGGCCTCACTCGGCTGCACGCCGAGTGCCTTGGCCCCGGCCAGGAAGGTGTCCGGCGCGGGTTTGCCGTGCAGGTGCTGCTCGGTGATGGTGACGCCGTCGATGCGGGCGTCGAGGTACTTGACCAGGCCGGTCACCTCGATGACCTGCTTGCAGTTGGCGCTGGAGGACACCACGGCGGTGGGCAGGCCGGCCGCGCGCACGGCCTGCAGGTAGCGCACCGAGCCCTCGTAGACGTCGATGTCGTGCTCGGCGATCTTCTCCAGCACGAGCTTGTTCTTGCGCTCGCTGATCGAGTGCACGGTCTCGGCGTCCGGCGGGTCGTCCGGTCCGCCCTCGGGCAGTTCGATGCCTCGGGAGCGCAGGAAGGTACGGACGCCGTCCTCGCGGGGCATGCCGTCGACATACTCGTCGTAGTCGGCAACGGGATCGAACGGCACAAAAGGCTCCCCGGTCCGCTGCGCGCGCGCCTTCAGGAACTCGTCGAAGGTTTCCTTCCACGCCGCGTCATGCACTTTCGCGGTCTGGGTGAGCACGCCGTCCAGGTCGAAAAGGCACGCCTTGATGCCGGCTGGCAGCCCCAGCGACTCGGCTCCCGACTCTCCGCTCACGAGCACGTCCTTCCTCGGCTGTATCAACGCCTGTCAGGTGCGCACAGCCTATGCGGACCCGCGACCCGGCGCTGTGGGTGGCGCCACCCTTGGCCGCCCGGTCGGTGCCAGTAAACCTACCGGCTACCGCGCCGACACCTGCTCCGATAACCCGAATTCAGCCTGAATCCACTTACCCAGGACTCTCGCTCGATTACGTCAAGTAGTAGCGGTAACGAGATATCCGTCGTGCCCGAAGGAAAGGGTGATCTGGCGGCAGAGTTGGATGGGGCGAAATCAGGTGGCTCATTTCATTTCCGCCGGCCCGGCAATGGTGTTCGCGGCAGCGGCCTGCGTTGCCGGTGCGCTGCTCCCGCCGGTGTTCGCGGCGGTCCTGGTCGGCGTGCTGCTGGTGGCCGGGGTCATCGCTTTGACGATCCGCCGAGCGGACCACGCACTTGACGCGATCTTCAGGGAAGAACTTTCCGCACCTCGGGAAGCAAGCCCGAAAAAGAAGGCCTGAATTCACCGGTGGCGTGTGGGAAACACCCGCCAATTGGCATGTCAGGGGAGACGCGGTGGCGTGATGTCGTCCGGGTCGCGGTCCGGACGCAGTCCGCGCCAGGAGGAATGGCGGAGCAGGCCGTCATTGGTCAACTGGCGGAATTCCACCTCGCCGACGAGTTCGGGCGTGACCCAGTGCGCGTCCCGCGCGTGTTCCTTCGGGATGGGTGCGTCGAACGGGCTGTCCGGCCGGGCCAGCGCCGCCAGCCGGGTGGACAGGTCGTGCAGCATCGTGTCGGTGAAACCGGTGCCGACGTGCCCGAGGTAGCGCAGGCCGGTCGGGCCGGGCGCGCCGAGCAGCAGCGACCCGATCGTGCCGGCGCGGCGGCCGGCGCCGGCCCGCCAGCCGCCCACCAGCACCTCCTGGGTGTCCACCAGCGGGGTCTTGATCCAGGACCGGGAGCGCCGGCCCGGTTCGTAGCGGGACTCCAGCAGCTTGGCGACGATGCCCTCCAGTCGGTGCTCGCGGGCGGTGTCGAGCAGTTCGGCGCCGGTGAGGTCGGTGAACGAGGGCGGCAGGACGAGGACGGGATGCTCGGGGTCGTCGAGGAGGTCGAACAGGTCGGTGAGCAGTTCGCGGCGCTGCCGGTAGGGCAGGCGGGTGGTGTCCTTGCCGTCGAGTTCGAGCACGTCGAAGACGTAGTAGCGGACCGGGGTGGCGGCCAGCAGGTCCTCGTCCGGGTCGGCGACGTGCATGCGGTTCTGCAGGTTGCCGAAGTTGGGTCGGCCCTGGTGCAGCGCGACGATCTCGCCGTCGACGACCAGCGACGTGCCGGCGAGCAGTTCGCCGACCGCGCGCAGTTCCGGGTAGGTCCTGCTGACGTCGTTGTCGTTGCGGGTGAACACCTGCACGGCCGAGGCATCCGCATAACTGACCGCGCGGACTCCGTCCCACTTGAATTCGAAGGCCCAACCGGTACCGGTCGGGACCGGGCCTGGGGTGGCGAGCATCGGGGGAATCAGGCGGGTCAAGCGGGTCACGATAGTCCACTGTAGACCGTGGTCGGCCGGTTCACACCCCGTTGAACCCAAGTCCCTGTGAACCTAGGGTTGACGGCTGCGCAGCCGGTGTAACCAACGACGACACAGCACGAAGGCCAGCGGCGGCAGTGGCAGGAGCGCGACCGACAGCGCGATCAGCGGCGCGGCGCCCAGCACGATCCCCATGGCCAGTGCGGCGGGCACGACGAGTACCAGCAGCGCCGCGGCGAACAGTGTGGCCATCGCCACCCGGTACCGGGCGCCGCGAGGAGCGCTGCGCCGCCCACCGGGCCTGCGCAGTCGGACGCCGAGGTAGCGCAGCACCAGTACGGATTTGCGCCGCTTGGACTCGAGGATGCCCAACATCAGGACCAGCCGACGGTCACCTGAGAGCTCCTGCTCGATCTGAGCGAGGCGTCGCCGTTCATGCAGCGAGAAGTCCATCTCAACTGTCCTTTCGCGGGGTCCTGGTAATGGGCCTACCACCATGTGTGGCGAACAAACCGGTTTTTCACCCTTTTTCCGCAGTGGGTGACCCGCCGTGAGCAGGCCGCGAACCGGGCCGATCCGGGAAAGTTGGCGTTTCGTGGTGGGAGCTGGCGGCGCGTGGTTGACTCGGTGACGGAACGAATGCGATCCCAGTCAAGGAGCGACCCGCACGATGTCCGCAGAGCCGGCCGAGCCCGCGGAAGCAGATGCCGAGCCACCCGACCCGGCCGAGTTCGACGTGACCCGGCCGAATGCTGCGCGCATGTACGACTATTTCCTGGGCGGCGCGCACAATCTGGCGATCGATCGGGAACTGGCCGACAAGACGATCGCGATCATGCCGGGGATCGTGGACATGGCGCGGGCGAATCGGTCGTTCCTGCGGCGGGCCGTGCAGTACTGCATGAAGGCGGGGATCCGGCAGTACCTCGATCTGGGTTCGGGCATCCCGACCGTCGGCCACGTGCACGAGGTCGCGCACCGGATCGACCGAGCCGCCAGGGTCGCCTACGTCGACATCGAACCCGTCGCGGTGGCGCAGACCAAACGGCTGCTGGCCGACGTCCCGACCGCGACCGTGACCAAGGCCGACATCACCGACCCGAAGCAGGTGCTGGCCGCGCCGGGCGTCGCCGAACTGCTCGACTTCAACCAGCCGGTCGCGATCGTGGCCTGCGCGGTGCTGCATTTCGTGCCGGATTCGGCCGACCCGGTCGGGGTGCTGACGACCTACCGCGACCACCTCTCCCCCGGCGGTGCGCTGGTGTTCTCGCACGGCGCGTCCTCGCTCGCGCCCGAG
>DASYBO010000430.1:0-5146 GCA_036500685.1 Pseudonocardiaceae bacterium
GGCGGCGAGCTCGATCCGTTCCGGATCGCCGCCGATGATCTGGACGGCGTTGCAGTGCAGGTCGTCGCGGATGATGGCCAACTCTCGTTTGACCACCGCGGGATCGAGGCTCGGGCGCGAGCTGTCGGCGCCACGAATGAGTCCGGTGTCATAGGTCATGCCCTTGGCGCGCATCGGTCTGGTCCTTTCCGTCGGGAACAGGAGCGAGCATACGAGCGAAAAGTGCGTGTGCGCAAATTTGCGTGTACGCACGTTAGGTGGGATGCTGGGAGAGTGACGACGGAACCGGCCGGGCTGCGCGAGCGAAAGAAGCGGGCGACCCGTCAGGCATTACGCGAGGCGGCCCTGCGGCTGGCGCTGGAACGTGGGCCGGACAACGTGCGCGTCGACGACATCGCCGAAGCCGCCGGGGTTTCGCCGCGGACCTACAACAACTACTTCGCCAGCCGCGAACAGGCGATCGTTGCCGCAGTCACCGCCGAACGGGAGTCGCGGATCGCTGCGGCGGTGGCCGCTCGCCACGTCAGTATCGGCCTTGCCGACGCCGTCGTCGACGCGATCGTCGAGCAGTACACCGACTCAGGGGAGCACGCCCGCGACGCACTGCTGCTGATCACCACGCGTCCCGCGTTGCGCGACGCGTTCGTCGACACCGCCGCCGCGATGAAGCACCCCCTCACCGATGCGATCGCGGGCCGACTCGGCGACACCGACGACTACACCGCTCAGGTGCTCGCGGCGAGCGTGGCCGCCGCGGTCCACGTCGGGCTCGAACGATGGGTGCGACCGGCCGGCACATCTCCCACCACCCGGGGGCTTGTCTTGCCGTCCGGGTCACTGCCCGAACTGCTCCGGTCCGCACTCGTGCCCCTACGACCCGCGCTCGACGCCGCCGAGAAACGACGACAACAAACACCTGAAGAAATGCCACGGATTTGAGACTGATCTTGATGCCATCACCATGAGACAACCGGAGAAGTCCTACGGTCTCGCCGGTGTCGCGCAAATGCGCTGTCATGCTTGATATGCGGGCTTGTCGCGACATGCCAGGCTCCCGTCCAAGCTTTGGCGGCACAGGGTGCGCGGGCATGATCCGCTTCTGCCTCGGGGATGCCAAGGACTCATCCTGCGATGAGCTGTCGAACTCCGCGCGGGAGGCGGAGTCAGGGGTACGTGTCGGACGCGTCGAGCAGGGCGCGCAGCATTCGTCGCAAGGTGACGCGATCGGCCGGGTCCAGTGGCTCCAGCAGTTCTTCCTCGATGTCGGCGGTTAAGGATCGGAGCTTCCTGGCGCGTCGTCGGCCTGTGGGGGTGAGTTCCAGTACCCGTCGGCGCCGGTCGGTGGGGTCGACCTGACGAATCAGCAATCCCTGCTCGACCGAGGTCTCAATGATCGGCACGGCGTTGCGGGGGTCGATGCCGACCAGTTCGGCCAGTCGCTGCTGGCCGAGTGGACCGGTCTCGTCGAGGGTCAGCAGGAGCTTGTACTGACTCGAGGTCAGCTCGAGCCCGGCGAGCATGCCGGTCCACCGTTGCAGTACGAGCTTGCCGGCGCAGGCGAGCAGCCACGAGGTGGTGCGCTGGAATCCGAGAGCGCCGAGCGTGCCTGGTGGAGCGGGGCTGTCGCCGACGTCGGGTTCCGAGGTCACGATGCCCAGTCTAGCGGGACTCACATCCACCATGATAGACATGAGACATGTCTTAACATGAGGCATGTCTACTAGCGGCTGTGAGCCGGCGAGAGCACGGGAGATTGACGATGAAAGCAGTTCGCTTCGACCACTACGGCGGCGTCGACGTCCTCGACGTGCGCGAGGTCGATGACCCGGCGGCGACACCCGGGCGGGTGGTGGTCAAGATCCGGGCGGCCGGGGCCAACCCCGGAGACATCTACGTACGGGAAGGCCTCGCCGAGGAAGCGTGGGCGTTGCGGGCGCGATTGTCCGGGCGGGCCTCGGACGCGCCCCAGCGGGCGATGACCTTCCCCGCCGGGCAGGGTACGGACCTGGCCGGAGAGATCGTCGCCGTCGGCGACGGGGTCGAGCGCTGGCACGTCGGCGATGAAGTGCTCGGCTGGTCCAGCGAGCGAATCAGCCACGCCGAACTCGCCGCCGTGCCCGCCGGTCACCTCGTCGCCAAGCCCGCCAACATGAGCTGGGAAGTCGCCGGCTCGATGTACGTCGCGCCCATGGCCGCACTCGCCAGCATCGAAGCGGTCTCCCCGATACCCGGCGAGACGGTCGTCGTGTCCGGTGCCGCCGGTGCGGTCGGCGTCGTGGCGGTCCAACTCGCTCGCCACGGCGGCGCCGCCGTCATCGGCCTGACCCGCCAGACCAATCACGCCTGGATGCGAGGCCACGGCGTCACCCCCGTCACCTACGGCGACGGCCAAGCGGCCAGGATCCGATCGGCCGCCGGTGAGCGGGTCGACGCGTTCATCGACACCTACGGTGCCGGCTACGTCGACCTCGCGCACGAACTGGACGTCCCCGCGAAGCGCATCAACACTGTCGTCGACTTTCACGCCGCACTAGACGGCCGCGCCAATATGGCCGGCACCAACGACGCCGGTGGGACCGCCGGGCTTCAACGTCTGGCCGATCTCGTCGTCACAGGCGAGCTGGAAATCCCCATCGCCGTCACCTACCCGCTCACCGACGTCCGCAAGGCATACCAGCAGGTTGCCGAGCAACGAACCCTCGGAAAAATTGTCTTGATCCCATAACCGTCATCCGGCAGGAGCGGCGTCAACCGACCCGAACTCTGAATCGCGCCGATCAAGCGCGCTGGAACGCGGCCAGATCCGGCGCGGTGCCGGTAAGCAGAGCGGCGCCGATGAAGGCCAGCTTGGCATCAGCCGGGTCGTGGCAGGCGAAGGTCCGGGCGTTGCGCCAGTAACGATCCAACCGGAAGCTGTTGGCCGGGCGCCGGAGAGATCGTGCATGCGGCCGGTGACGTCCAGCGCGGTCCGCACCGCGAACACCTTGGCCTGGAAACTCAGCAGTCGGATGTCATCCGGGTCGGCTCCTGGTTGGCCAACCTGGTTGGCCGCGCCGAGCAGCAGTGCGCGCGATGCGGCCAGGGTGGTGGCCAACTCGCCGACCTCGCGCTGCATCAGCGGATCGTGGCCCGCGTTCGGGTAACCCGGCAGTATCGATCGGTGGGTCGGGCGGCCGGCGTGGGCCAGGGTCGCGCGGAAGGCGCCGTCGGCGATGCCGTCCATGAGCGCGGCGTGCAGTTGGGTCGCGCAGGCCAGGAACAGTGGGGTGAGGCCGCTGGGCCGGTAGTGCCAGCCGTCGGGCACGAACACGTCCTGGTAGGTGATGGTCTGGCTGCGGGTGCCGCGCCGGCCCATCACGTCCCAGTCGTCGTGCAGCACGACGCCCGGACCGGACAGCGGCACCAGCGCCGAGCAGTCGCCGGCCACGCCGTTGCGGGTGCAGTGCACGTGCGCGATGGTCCGCGCCGGATCGCCGCTGTTGCTGTTGAAGCTCTTGCTACCGCTGACGACGACGCCGCCGTCGACGTCGCGCGCGGTGACCGGAACCGCCGGCCACTCCGGTCTCGGCCGAGGAGCTGACCAGGCGCAGGCCCTTGTGCAACAACTCCTGGGCCACCGTGGCCAAGGTGTCGGCCGGCAGGCCGGAGGTGAAGATCATCCTGGCCACCAGCCAGGTCGTCTGCCAGTTCTGGCCGATCGGCCGTCGGCCGCCGCGATCTCGGCGATCTCGGCGATCGTCTCGATCACCGTCGGCCAGGCACCGAAGCCTTCGGGCTGCTCGAGTCCGCCGTAGGCGATGGGTACGTGCAGTCGGTTGACGCCCAGTTTGGCCAGTAGTTCCAGACCTTCGCCGGGATCGACGGCGTCCGGTCGGCGCGCAGGCCGAGCTCGGTCAGCTCGTCGTGTACATCCCGGACCAGACCGACCAGGTCGTCGAGTTCGGTGCTCATGTCAACGTTGTCCTTTCTCGCGCAGCAGAACCAGTTCGGGGGCGCGTGCCCGCGCGTGTGTCGAAGCTCATCAAGCGTCCTCAAGGCCGTGGCGATCCACAGGTGTGCCTCCGGCGCCAGAGCCGGCGCCTTGTGGCCCCGGCCGGTGGCGGCGGCATGGGGCAAGGGGCCCGATTGATCTGGGCACCGTGCATCGTGGCACTCAACCTGCTCATTGTCGCAAGTTCGTCAGACTCATTGAGAATCTAGTCAATAGAGCTGACTATGTCAAGCGGGTCGAAGCCTGCTGGCGCCGGCCGCCCCGGCGGTTCGGGGCGAACGGGAATCAGGGGCGGACCGTTCGGTGCGGCCGATTTTACCGGTCGTAGGGGTCGGTGATCTCGCGGAGTTGATCCAGGATCTGGTGCAACAACGCGAAATTGCGGGTGCCCAGGTACGCCTTCCACTCCGAGTGGATCTCATCGAGTGTCGCCGTGGCCACCTCGACCGCCCGGCGGCCACGTTGCTCGATCACGATCAACCGGGCGCGGCCATCCGTGGGGTCGGGGACCCGGCGGACATAGCCAAGACGTTCCAGTTGGTCGACCAGCACCCCGGCGCTCTGCTTGGTCATTTGCGCCTGGTCAGCGAGGTCTGTGAGGCGCGAACCGTCCGGGGCGATGCGCTGGAACACCCGGCACTGAGCGAGTGTCCAGTCGTCGAACCCGGCATCCTGGAGGGCCCGGAAAGTCCGGTCCTCGGCGTACCGGTACGGGATGAACAACGACACCCCTAGATCAACCCGCTGCTCGTCGTCCATGCCGCCCTCGGCTCCATCGCCCACCTGATCCCATGAGATTCACACCCTACGTCAACGCTACCGAGCCGGATCACCGCCGATCCGACTGCGGCGGTGCGTGCGCAGCACTGCGTCCCGCACACGCCAGTCGCCCCTCGGCGACGTCACACCTGCTGCTGTTGTCACCAGCGCCACGGTACGGCTACAGTCGTAAAGAAAGCTGACTAGCATCGCCGGCGGTCCCGATGAGGGGACGGGCGGCCGAGGACCGTGCACATCCACAGCAGACAGAGAACAGAGGTAGCGCGATGACGTCGACATCAGGCCTGGCGGGCAAGCGGGTCCTGGTCACCGGAGGCAGTGGTGGGATCGGTGCCGCGATCGTGCGGCGGCTCGCCTCCCAGGGAGCCACAGTCG
>DASYBO010000431.1:0-13930 GCA_036500685.1 Pseudonocardiaceae bacterium
CCGTTCCTCGAACGTGTTCCTGCGCAACGGCTCACGGCTCTACCTCGACGTGGGCTCGCACCCCGAGTACGCGACCGCGGAGTGCGACGACCTCGCACAGCTCGTCACGCACGACAAGGCGGGGGAGCGGATCCTCGAGGAGTTGCTCGTCGACGCCGAACGCAGGCTCGCCGACGAGGGCATCGGCGGCGACATCTACCTGTTCAAGAACAACACCGACTCGGCAGGCAACTCCTACGGTTGCCACGAGAACTACTGCGTCGGGCGGGCGGGCGAGTTCTCCCGGATCGCGGACATCCTGCTGCCGTTCCTGGTCACCCGGCAGCTCATCTGCGGCGCCGGCAAGGTCCTGCAGACGCCACGCGGCGCGGTGTACTGCCTGTCGCAGCGGGCCGAACACATCTGGGAGGGCGTGTCCAGCGCCACCACCCGGTCCCGCCCGATCATCAACACCCGCGACGAGCCGCACGCCGACGCGGAGCGCTACCGCCGCCTGCACGTCATCGTCGGCGACTCGAACATGTCCGAGGTGACCACCCTGCTCAAGGTCGGCAGCGCCAACCTGGTGCTGGAAATGATCGAGCAGGGCGTCCAGTTCCGCGACTTCAGCCTGGACAACCCGATCAGGGCCATCCGCGAGATCAGCCACGACCTCACCGGCAAGCGCCCCGTGCGCCTAGCAGGCGGCCGCGAAGCCTCCGCCCTCGACATCCAGCGCGAATACCACGCCAAGGCCGCCGAACACGTGGCCCGCCGCGGCTCCGACCCGGTCGCCGACCGCGTCATCGAACTGTGGGGCCGGACGCTGGACGCGGTGGACAGCCAGGAGTTGTCCAAGATCGACCGCGAGATCGACTGGGCCATCAAGTATCGGCTGGTCGAGCAATATCGGGCCAAGCACGGCCTGGAACTGTCCAGCCCGCGCATCGCCCAGATGGACCTCGCCTACCACGACATCCGCCGCGGCCGAGGCATCTTCGACCTGCTCCAGCGGCGCGGCCTGGTCGAACGCGTCACCGACGACGCCGCCATCGACGCCGCCAAGGACCTCCCGCCGCAGACCACCCGGGCCAAGCTCCGCGGCGACTTCATCGCCGCCGCCCAACAGGCCGGCCGCGACTTCACCGTCGACTGGGTGCACCTCAAGCTCAACGACCAGGCGCAGCGCACCGTCCTGTGCAAGGACCCCTTCCGCGCCGTCGACGAGCGAGTGGAACGCCTGATCAGCTCCCTGTAATCAACTTGCGCGAACGGCCTGAGCCCGGCAAAGTGATCTTTGCGTAGCCTGCTCAGGCTGAGAACGGGTTTCGCGCTTTCTAGAGTTCGATCACATCGTCGATCATCGGCATGATTCGCCTTCGCCAGTCGCCGCCCGCGCCGAAACACCAGGCCGCCGCGTCGGCGATCCAACACAGCGGTTCCGATCCTGAGTCGTTGTGCGCGTAGCTGAAGCTTGAATGAGCTGGCTGATCATGCAGCTGCTCTCGGATGGTCTTCCCGTCAAACCTGTCGCGTTCGGCGCGCGTGTCGATGACGAGCCGGTGCGCCCCCATCTTCAACAGGTCGGTGAGTTGCTTCCGCAGCGTGCGGACGTGAATTGGCTCGACGATCGCTGCGCACAGGAGGTAACGCCGGTCCCGTTTGGACTCGTCCATGAATGCGTGCACTGCCACCGGTGATGCCCCTCCGTGAACCGACCGACTGTGAGTGATCGGTCACGGTACGGCACCAATGATGAGACGATTTAACCGGTATCAGATGCTCGTGAGGAATGTCTGGTAAGCGAGCCGATGTCTAGTAGACGGCGTTATTTGCGGCGGGTCACCTTGATGTCTTGGCCGGGGCGCCACAGTTGGATGATCAGTTCGCCGGCTTCGTGGTCGACCGAGGTGAGGACGGCTTCGGTCAGGTCGACCACGAATGCGTGGGAGTCGCCTGTGCTCACCTCGGCGGCGATGCCGGTGATCTTGGCGTCGCCGGTGGCGGGGTGGGCGTGGATGGCGAAGCGGGCGTCGCGTTGTAGGTCGCGGGCCTTGACGGCGTTCGGCATGGAGCCGAAGGTGAGGTGGTCCCCTTGGAAGTCGACCTCGCTGCCGCTCACCCTGGGGGAACCGTCCTTGCGCAGGGTCGCAAGGACGTGCGTCTCGTGTGCCTCGAAGCGGGCCCGGATCTCGGCGGCCAACTCGGGGGCTTCGTCTTCGAACTGTTTCCACGTCGCCATGACGGCAGCGTGGCACCCGACACCGACAAGACCCGGTTATTAGGCGAAGTCCGGCATGGCTGCGTGGGCAGCGGTTGCGCGGTCCTTGGGTTCTTCCCAGGCTTCTTGGCGCCCCAGCGCGGTCATGTCGAGTATCTGGTACGCGTCGGTGAATCCCTCGGTGCCGCGGCCAAATGTCGAGTAGGTGTGGAAGATGTCGTCGCCGTCGCGGAGGAAGCAGCTGACGCCGGGCTGTTCCATCGGTTTCTCGGTGACCCAGCCGAGCCCGGCCTGTTCCAGTTCCGCCGGGTCGCGGTAGTTGAACATGATCGGAGCGATCGACGAGTCCAGGGAGACGTGGAAGTCGTAGTTGAAGCGGCTGCCATAGGAGGAGTACCAGGCGAAGGTCCAGCCCTTGGCCTTCTTCACCGTCTCGATCTTGGGGTAGGGCGCCCTGGAGATCGCGGCGAATGAGGTTTCGCGCGCGGCGAGGTGGCGCAGCAGCCCTTCGGACAGCTCGTCCGCGCCTGACGTGCAGCCTGGGCAGCCGGCGTCCCAGTCGGGGTCGAACATGAAGTGCTGGATGACGAGTTGGCGGCGGCCTTGGAACATGTCGAGCAGGCGCGCTTCGCCGTCGGGGCCGGTGAAGCGGTAGTCGTTGGCGACTCGGACCATCGGCAGCCTGCGGCGGTCGGCGTTGAGTGCGTCGCGTTGCCGGGTCAGGTCTTTCTCCCTGGTGAGCAGTTCGCGGCGGGCCGTCAGCCACTGCTGTTCGGAGACGATCTCGGGCAGGCTCACGGTGTTTCTCCTTCGGCGATTCGGTTGGTGAGGAAACGGCGCTGTGCCTCGCTCATCGGGAAGGCGAGGGCTTCGCGGTAGGCGTCGGCGGCCTCGGCGAGTCGGCCGCCGCGGCGGAGCAGGTCGGCGCGGGTGGCGGGGAGGAGGGGGTAGTCGGGTAGGTCGATCGTGTCCAGGATGGACAGTCCTGCTGCCGGACTTTCTGCCATGGCAACGGCTACGGCGCGGTTGAGTTCGATGAGGGGGGACGGGTTGATCGTGGCCAGGTGGCCGTAGAGGCGGGCGATCTGTGGCCAGTCGGTGTCTTCGGCGGTGGTGGCGCGGGCGTGGCAGCCGGCGATCGCGGCCTGGATCTGGTACGGGCCGACGGGGCCTCTGCGCAGGGCGGCGGTGAGGAGGGTGAAGCCCTCGTCGATTTGGGCTCGGTCCCACTTGCCGCGGTCCTGGTCGGACAGCAGGACGAGGTCGCCTGCTTCGTTGGTGCGGGTGGGGTTGCGGGCGTTGTGGAGTAGGAGCAACGCCCGTAGGCCTAGCACTTCGGGCTCGTCCGGCATCAGGTCAGCGAGGGCCTTGCTCAGCCGGATTGCTTCGGCGGAGAGGTCTACGCGTAGCGCGTCCGGGCCGGAGGTGGCCGCGTAGCCCTCGTTGAAGAGGAGGTAGAGCACGGCGAGCAGGCCCGAAGTTCGTTCTGGTAGGTGGTGTGCGGGCGGGATGCGGTAGGGGATGCCCGCGTTGCGGATCTTGTTTTTGGCGCGCACCAGGCGTTTGGCCATGGTCTGCTCGCTGACCAGGAACGCCCGCGCGATTTCGGCGGTGGTCAGGCCGGTGAGGGTGCGCAGGGTCAACGCGATCCGCGCGTCCATGGGCAGGGCGGGGTGGCAGCAGGTGAACATCAGCCGCAGGCGGTCGTCCGGGATCTCCTGTTCCGGCTCGGGCTCCGGCATGGTCAGCTGCCTCAGTTTCGCGGCCTCGGTGCCGCGCCTGCGGAGCCGGTCGGTGGCTTGGTTGCGGGCGACGGTGGTGAGCCACGCGCCGGGTTTGCGCGGCACGCCCTCGCGCGGCCAGCGTTGCAGGGCCTTGGCGAACGCGTCCTGGGCGCACTCCTCTGCGAGTTCCCAGTCGCCCGTGCTGCCGATCAGGGTCGCGACCAGCCGTCCCCATTCGGCCCGGAACGCGTCTGCGACCGCGTCCTCCGGAGTCATTGAAACCACAGTGGACGGACCTCGATCGTCCCGATTTCGGTGGTCGGATGCTTCGACGCGATCTCGATGGCCTCGTCGAGGTCGGCGCAGTCGATCAGGTCGTAGCCGGTGATCTGTTCCTTGGTCTCGGCGAACGGTCCGTCGACGACCACCACGTCACCGCTGGTCACCCGGACGGAGGTGGCGTCGACCGTGGGCCGCAGCCGGTCGCCGTGCACCAGCACGCCTCGGCCGACCATCTCCTCGATCCACGCCGCGAGCCGCGTGGCGGCGTCCGCGCTGACGTCGGGTTCGGATTCGAACAGCTTCTCGTCGACGGCGTGGATCAGCAGGTACTTCACGGTTCCTCCGGTGGTGAGTTGGTTCCGACGCCACTACGACGAACGGGACCACCGGAATTGGACAGCCGCAACCGCGCGCGGCGAAATCGGGGTCAATCAGTGCTGATGTTCGGACATATGGTCCGGAGAGCCGCCCATCATGCGCAGCATGGGGAGGCCGCCCGTGCGGGTGAAGCGGTAGATCAACAGGGCGGCGACCAGCAGGAATACGATGTTCAGCCAGGTGGTGTAGTCCCAGCTGATGCCGCCGGTCGGCAGGTGGGCCGAGGCTCGGGAGGGGATCCAGCCGAGCCAGTTGAACAGGAGTTCCACGATGTAGCCGGCGAGGGTCGCGGTCGCGTAGAGGGCGATGCCGAGCAGCAGCGCGGTCTTGGTGCCGTAGTAGCGGCGGTAGATGTTGAGGATCGGCAGGATGATCAGGTCGGCGAAGATGAACGCGACGACGCCGCCGAAGCTGATGCCTCCGGTCCACAGCACGACCGCGAGCGGCACGTTGCCGATCGAGCAGACGAAGCTGAGGATCGCCACCAGCGGGCCGATGAGTGGGCCGACGATGGCGGCGCCGGTCGGGTCGTGGGCCAGGAACAGGCTCTGCCAGAACTGGTCGGGCACCCACGCGGCCAGCGCGCCCGCGATGAGCAGGCCGATGACCAGGTCACGGACGATCGCGGCCCATTCCATGACGAACACGTTGGACACCGAGGTGAAGCCTGCGGGGGAGAGCAGTTTGCGCCAGAAAGGGGCGTCGCCCTCGATCGACATGTCCATGGCCGCGTGGCCCTCCATCGAGCCCGCGATGCCCTTCTCGGCCTGTTCGCGGGCGGCTCGCACGAGCGCGGGGCGGATGAGCACGCGCAGCAGCAGGGCGAGCAGCACGATCATGATGGGGCCGCCGACGAACTCGGCCACGGTGAACTGCCAGCCCATCAACAGGGCCAGGATCACGCCGAGTTCGATCACCAGATTGGTGGACGCGATCATGAAAGCCGTTGCCGCGACGAAGTCGGCGCCCTTGCGGAAAAGGGCGCGGGCGAGGGCGGCGGCCGCGTAGGAGCAGGAGGAGGACGCGGCGCCGAGGGCGGCGGCGACGGCCAGCGTGCGCGGTTTGGCGTTGCCGAGAAGTCGGATGATGGTGGACTTCTTGACCAGGGCCTGAATGAGCGCGGAGAGGCCGAAGCCGAGGATCAACGCCCAGAGGATTTCCCAGGTCATCGACCCGGCCATGCCCAGTGCCCTGCCGATCGCCGACACGATGTCGCTCCCTTCTTATGTACCCCCTGGGGGTACCTGGTCAGGCAGTTCATACCCCGGTGGGGTATGTTTCGTCAAGCTTGCTGAGATCGCGGCGGCGGGAAATCGCCCGAACGGGGCCGTGAACCGAGAGTCTCCGCACCCGTACACCCCTCTCGGCGTTATGGTCTCCGGGTGTCCACCGCCCGCGCAGAACGCCTCGTGAACCTGGTGCTGTGTTTGCTGTCCACTCGGGCCTACCTTGCCGCCGAGCGGATTCGCGGCATCGTGCCCGGCTACGCGGACGCACCCAGCGACGAGGCGTTCTTCCGCATGTTCGAGCGGGACAAGGCCGAACTCCGCGATCTCGGTATCCCCCTGGAGACCGGCCGCAATTCCGCCTTCGACACCACCGACGGCTACCGCATCGCCCGGCGTGATTACGAACTCGGCGAGATCGACCTCGAACCCGACGAGGCGGCCGCGGTCGCGCTCGCGGTGCGACTGTGGGACTCGCCGGAACTGACCGGTGCCGCGCACGGCGCGCTGCTGAAACTGCGGGCGGCCGGGGTCGACGTCGACGACGATGCGCCATCGGTGGTCGAGCCGAAGGTGCGGACCAGCGAACCAGGGTTCGGGGCGCTGCTCGCGGCGGTCCAGGCCGGGCAGGCGGTCACGTTCACCTACCGGCGACCCGCGTCGGCCGACTTGATGAAGCGCACGGTCGAGCCGTGGGGCGTGGTGTCCTGGCGGGGCCGCTGGTACCTGGTCGGGCAGGACCGCGACCGGGAGGCGCCGCGCTGTTTCCGGCTGTCCAGGGTGGTCGGCGACGTCACGCCGATCGGGCGGCCGGGTGTTGCGCGGCGGCCGGAATCGGTGAACCTGATGGAGTACGTGCTCGGCGCCAGCGACGACCGCGGCACCGCGACCACCGCGCGGGTGTGGGCCGCGGCCGGGCGCGCGCACGGATTGCGGCGGCGGGCCAAGGTGATCGGCACCCGCACCATCGACGGCGTCGAGGGCGACGAGCTGGAGATCGAGCTGTTCCAGCTGGAATCGGGCGCGGGGTGGCTGGCCGGGCTCGGTCAGGACGTGGTCGTGCTCGAACCCGAGGTGCTGCGCAAGAGTGTGCGCGAACGGCTGCTGGGCGTGCTGGACGCTGGCAAGCGCGAGTTGTCGGTCGAGGGGTGGCGTTCATGAGTACGGCCGCTGATCGGCTGCCCAGACTGCTGGCCCTGGTGCCGTACCTGATCGCCCGGCCGGGCATCCCGGTCGAGGAGGCCGCCGCCGACTTCGGGGTGAGCGCGCGGCAGCTGCGCAAGGACCTGGAACTGCTCTGGATGTGCGGTCTGCCCGGTTACGGCCCCGGTGACCTGATCGACCTCTCGTTCGAGGGCGACACCATCACCGTGACCTACGACGCCGGCATGCGCAGGCCGCTGCGGCTGACCGCGGCCGAGGCCACCTCGCTGCTGGTCGCGTTGCGTGCGCTCGCGGACACGCCCGGTGTCGACGATCCGGACGCGGTACGCCGCGCCCTCGGCAAGGTGGAATCCGCGGCGGGCGCGGCGCAGCCTGCCGGCATGGTCGTCGGGCTGGCCATGCGCGAGGAACGCGTGATGCCCGAGGTGCGCGAGGCCGTGCGAGACGCGGTTCAACGGCAGCGGGCGCTGCGGATCACCTACTACACCGCGTCGCGGGACGAGATGAGCGAACGCGTCGTCGACCCGATGCGGGTGCTGCTCGTCGAGGGGCGCAGCTACCTGGAGGCCTGGTGCCGCTCGGCCGAGGGCGTGCGCCGCTTCCGGCTGGACCGCATCGACGAGATCGAGGTGCTCGACGAGCCCGCGGTGCCCCCGCCGCACGCGCGCCAGCAGGACGTGTCGGAGGGGCTGTTCCGGCCGGCCGACGACCAGCAGGAGGCCCAGTTGGTGCTGGAGCCGGACGCCCGCTGGATCGCCGAGTACTACCCGGTCGAGGACCTTGAGGAGCTGCCCGGTGGCCGGGCAAGGGTCCGGATCCGCTATTCGGACACGTCGTGGATGATCCGGCTGTTGCTGGCCCAGGCCGGTGAAGTCTTCGTCGAGGAACCGGTCGAGCTGCGCGAGGGCGTGCTGCGACGGGCCGACGCGGCGTTGCGCCGCGCGGACTCCAGCAAGGTCAGCTGATATTTTCGCTGGTCAGCGAAGAATTCAGGAATCGGTCCCGCTTTGGCCCGAGTGGATCACCACTGAGCAACTTCCACGGACTACGGTTAGTGCGTGCCCTACCCGCTCATCGTCGTGCCGATCATCGTGGTCGCGTTTGTTCTGCTCCTGTTCATCGCAATCCGACTGCGCGGCGCGCTCCGAAGGTTTGGCATGGTCCGCGGCTGGTTGAACGATCAGCTGACTGACCGCGCCGGCATGCTGCGGGCGCGCTCGGCCGCCTTGGCCATCGCGGTCGAGGACTTGAGACGACCTGGGGCAACCAGGGATGTCTCGCGTATCATCTCAGATCAGGACCGTTAGGAGGCCCGCCAGTGTTCAACGCGCTAGAGCCGTGGCACATCATCGTGTTGGTCGTCGTGCTCATCGCCCTGTTCGGTTACAAGCGCCTGCCGGCCGCGGCCCGAGGTCTCGGCCAGTCGATGCGGATCTTCCGGTCCGAGGCGAAGCAGATGCGGGACGAGGGTGGCGAGGCCGCCGCCGAGGGCCAGCAGGCTCCTCAGGCGTTCGCGCAGCCGCAGCAGTACGCCCAGCCGCAGTTCGCCGCGCCGCAGCAGATCGCCCCGGTGCAGCCGGTGCAGGCCATGCCGATGCAGCAGCAGGCCGCCGCCCCGGTGCAGCAGCAGCCGGCTCCGGTCGCCGCGCAGGCCCCCGCGCCCGCTCCGGCCCCGGTCGAGCAGCCGCAGCAGCCTGCGGCAACGCCCGAGCAGCACTGACAAAGGACGGTCGGACTGGTGGAGGAGAACGAACTCCGCCCCACTGGCGGTCGTGGCGAGAAGAAGGCGAGACGCAGTCGCCGGGTCAATCCCGACGGCACGATGACGCTCGTCGAGCACCTCTACGAACTGCGCCATCGGTTAGGGCTTGCCCTTCTCGGCGCGCTGGTCGGCGCGATCATCGGCTTCTTGTGGTGGCAGTACCGGGTCGGCCCGATCCCCTCGCTCGGTGACCTGATCGTCCAGCCCTACCGGGACCTGCCGTCCCAGGACGTGATCAGCTTCGGCAACGGCGGAACGAACAAGCTGCTCCAGACGCAGCCGTTCGAAGGCTTCATGATCCGGATCAAGGTCGGGGCCGCCGCCGGCATCGTGCTGGCCAGCCCGGCCTGGCTCTACCAGCTCTGGGCGTTCATCACCCCGGCGCTGCACAAGAAGGAACGCAAGTTCGCGGTCACCTTCGTGGTCTGTGCGACGTTCCTGTTCGCGGTGGGCGCGCTGCTGGCCTACATCGTCGTGCCCGAGGCGCTGAAGGTGCTGACCGGCGTCGGCGGTACCGATTTCGTCACGGCGTTCGCGGGTACCGACTACATCAACTTCATGCTCTCGCTGCTGGTCATCTTCGGGGTGAGCTTCGAACTGCCGCTGCTGGTGGTCATGCTCAACCGGGTCGGCATGCTCAAGTACGCGAAGCTGAAGAGATGGCGTCGCGGCATCATCTTCGTGCTGTTCGTGTTCGCCGCCATCGTCACTCCCGGCCAGGACCCGATCTCGATGATCGCGTTGGCCGGTGCGCTGACGCTGCTGTTCGAGGTCTCCATCCAGATCTCGCGGGTGCACGACCGGCGCAAGGAGGCGGCGGACGTCGCCGCAGGCTGGTCCGGCCTTTCCGACGACGAGGCGTCTCCGCTCGACCACACGCCGGAACCGGTTGGCCCGGCCACGTCGAGCGAGGAGCTTGAGCGGTCCGGCTTCGACGACGCCACGTGATAGCGGCGCTCCTGGTCAGTCCGGCGGCCGGGCGCGGTGTCGCCGCCCGGATCGCCGGCACGGTCGCGCAGCGGCTGCGCGACTCGGTCGACCGGCTGGACACGCTCGTGGCCGATTCGGCGGCGGGTAGCGCCGCACTGGCCAAGGACGCGGTGGCCGCCGGGGCCGACGTGCTCGTCGTGCTCGGCGGCGACGGTCTCGCCCACACCGCGGTGCAGGCCTGCGCGGGCAGTCCGACCGCGCTCGCGGTGATTCCGGCCGGCACCGGCAACGACCTGGCCAGGGCATTGGCCACGCCGGCCGATCCGCTGGCCGCGACGCTGCTCACCGCGGACGCGCTGCGCGTCGGCCACACCCGCCGGATCGATCTGGGCCGGGTGGCCGGTGGGGCGTGGTTCGCGACCGTGCTGTGTGCCGGGTTCGACTCGGCGGTCAGCGAGCGGGTGAACACCCTGCGCTGGCCGGCCGGTCCGCGTCGCTACGACCTGGCGATCGTGACCGAACTGACCAAGCTCAAGGCGAAACCGCTGGTGGTGGAGACCGACGACGCCACGCTGCGGCTGGACGCGACCATGGTCTCGGTCGGCAACTCGCGCTTCTACGGCGGCGGCATCCCGATCTGCCCGGACGCCGAACTCGACGACGGCCTTTTCGACGTGACCGTGGTCGGTGCGACGCATCGCCGCGACCTGCTGCGCATCCTGCCCCGGTTACGCACCGGCCGGCACATCGATCACCCGTCGGTCACGACGTTGCGCACCCGTTCGGTACGATTGTCTGGTTTGAACCATTGGGTGGCCTACGCGGACGGCGAGCGGCAGGCCCGGTTGCCGCTGACCATCCGTTGTGAAGCGGCGGCGCTGCGCGTTCTGGGAGCGTGATGGGCGAGTACCTGATCACCGGTGGTTTCGTGCTCACGATGGACCCTGAACTGGGCGAACTACCGATCGGGGATGTGCACATTCGCGATGGCGCGATCGTCGCGGTTGGGGAGCGGCTGAGCGCGCCGGACGCGGAGCGGATCGACGCGACCGACATGATCGTGCTGCCCGGCCTCGTCGACACGCACTGGCACATGTGGAACACGTTGCTGCGCGGCCTTTCCGACGGGCGCGAGGACACGCAGGGCTACTTCCGGATGTGCGGCGCGCTCGGGCCGGCCTTCGGCGCCGAGGACTGCGCGGCCGGAGTCGCGCTGTCCTGCGCCGAGGCGATCGACGCCGGTTACACGACCGTGCACAACTGGGCGCACAACATTCGCGGCCCCGAGTACGCGGACGCGGAACTCGCGGTGCTCGCGGATTCCGGCCTACGGGGCCGGTTCTCCTACGGCTGGGCCAACGGACACCCGAACACCGAACCGATGGATCTCGCCGATCTGGCGCGGCTGCACGGGGCCTGGCCGCGTGACGGCCTGGTGTCGTTGGGCATGGCTTGGCGGGCAACGGGTGGCAGCAATCCGGCGATGCGCGTGGATCCGTCGATCTACCGGGCGGAGATCGCGGCCGCGCGGGAACTGGGCATTCCGGTGACCGCGCACGCGAGCGGTCCGCCGACCGCACGCGGCCAGGTCGGGGTGTTGGCCGATGCCGGCCTGCTCGGGCCGGACGTGCAGGTGGTGCACGCGAACGTGGCCGACGACAACGAGATCGGCGCCATGGCCGACACCGGGACGGTGGTGAGCGTGTCGCCGTACACCGAGTTGCAGATCGGGTACGGCCTGCCCCGCACCGGCGACTTCCTCGCGGCCAAGATCCCGACCGGTCTTTCCGTCGACACCACCGCGCTGTCCGGCAACGCCGACCCGTTCGCGATCATGAAGCTGACGCACGCGGTGGAGAACGGCCGCGCCGAGCACGAGTTCGCGTTGTCCGCGCGCCGAACCCTTGAGCTTGCGACGATCGAGGGCGCCCGGTCCATGGGCCTCGATCACCTGGTCGGTTCGCTCACGCCGGGCAAGCGTGCGGACGTCATCATGGTGTCCGAGCGCGGCCCGAATCTCGCCGTCCGCACCGATCCGGCCCGGCTGCTGGTGACCGCGGCCCAACCATCCAATGTGGACACGGTGCTGGTCGACGGCCGGATTCTCAAGCGGGACGGGCGATTGACCGAGGTGGACGTGGCGGAGGTCGGTGCGCGGGCGCGGGCGGCGCTGGCCAGGGTACTGACGCGCGCTCACTGGTAGAGCACGTCGCGCGCGGCGCTTTCCACGGATTCGGCCAGCACGGCCAGCGCAGGCGAGTCGAGTTTCCATTGGTGCCAGTACAACGGCACGTCCAGCGGAGTGTCCCTGGCCAGGTCGACGAGCCTGCCTGCGGCGCGGTCCTCGTCGGCCTGGCCCTCCGGAATGGTGCCCCAGCCCAGGCCGCTGACCACGGCCTGGCGGAACGCGTCGGTCGCCGGGAAGTAGTGCCGCCTGTTGGTGGCCGAGCGGGTCGCGCCGATCGCACGAAGGAAGTTGTCCTGCACCATGTCCTTGCGGTCGAACTCGACCACCGGCGCGTGCGGCAGCGCCTGCGCGAGTGGACGGTCGGCCAGCAGGCGAGCGTGGAAAGCCGGGCTGGCCATGGCGAAGTAGCGCATTCGGCCAAGGCCGCGCACCAGGCAGCCCTGCACCGGTTGCGCCACCGAACTGACCGCGGCCATCACCAGTCCCTGGTGCAGGAATTCGACGGTGTGGCCCTCGTCCTCGCGGATCAGCTCGACGTTGATCGGCGCCTGCTCCGCTGCCCGCGCGACAGCTTGGACCAGCCAGACGCTCATCGCGTCGGCGCTCACCGCGACCGGCAGCAGCGCCGCCCGCCCGGTTTCGGGCAGGCCGAGTTCGACGCCGGCATCCTGCTCCAGTTGGGCGAGTTGGCGAGCGAAACGGACCATGACCTCACCGGACTCGGTCAGCCGGATCGGCCGCGTGCGCAGCAGCAGGACGCGGCCGATCCGGTGTTCCAGCGCCTTGATCCGCTGGCTGACCGCGGAGGGCGTGACGTGCAGGGCGTGCGCTGCCGCGTCGAAGGTGCCTTCGTCGACGGCGGCGAGCAGGGTGCGGACCTGGTCCAGCGGCAGATCTGACATCACAGCTGCTAATGGTACGTAAGAAACATTAGCTGTACTGTTGATGGGATCGAACCTAGCGTCGAATGGGTGTTGGGTGCCGCCTTGGCCGGTCTCGGAACCGGCCTCTCGTTGATCGTCGTCATCGGTGCGCAGAACGCGTTCGTGCTGCGGCAGGGGATCCTGCGCGCCCACGTGCCGGCGATCGTGTTCGTCTGCGCCGCATCGGACGCGGTGCTGATCGCGGCCGGCATCGCCGGCGTCGGCGTGGTGGTGCGGACGTTTCCGCTGGCCATCGAGCTGGTCACGATCATCGGCGCGCTGTTCCTGATCGGCTACGGCCTGCTGGCCGCCCGGCGGGTGCTGCGGCCTTCGGGCATGGCCGCCGACGAGGGCGGGGTCGGATCGCTGCGCGCGGCCGTGCTCACCTCCGTCGCGCTGACCTGGCTGAATCCGCACGTCTACCTGGACACCTTGCTGCTGCTCGGGTCGGTCGGCAACAGTTACGGCGCGGACCGCTGGGCGTTCGGGGTGGGCGCGGCGATCGCCAGCGTGCTGTGGTTCAGCGGGCTCGGGTTCGGCGCCCGGCTGCTGCGCCGGGTGTTCGCCCGTCCGCTCGCCTGGCGGGTGCTCGACGTGCTCATCGCGGCGGTGATGATCACCCTCGGCACTCTGTTGCTCGTCCGGCTGTGAGGAAAAACCGCAGACCAGAGCGGCTGTCGGGCGAAGAGTCCGCCGGGTGTGACAATCTGGGCACGTGGCTGATCGCGCCGCGCGGACCCCGGCCGAGGCTTACTCGGCGTCCAGGGAGCGCGCTACCTATCCTGAGCTGGCTGATTTCGTCGGACTGTTGTCCTTCGAGCTGGACCCGTTCCAGCGCTCGGCCTGCATCGCGTTGGAGAACGGACACGGGGTGCTGGTGTGCGCGCCGACCGGCGCCGGCAAGACCGTGGTCGGCGAGTTCGCGGTGCACCTCGCCTTGGCCGAGGGCCGGAAATGCTTCTACACCACGCCGATCAAGGCGTTGTCCAACCAGAAGTTCGCCGACCTGACGGAACGCTACGGCGCGGACAAGGTGGGCCTGCTGACCGGTGACACCTCGGTGAACGGCGACGCCCCGGTCGTGGTGATGACCACCGAGGTCCTACGCAACATGCTCTACGCAGGCTCCGGCGCGCTGGCGCGGCTCGGCTAC
>DASYBO010000432.1:0-8193 GCA_036500685.1 Pseudonocardiaceae bacterium
CCTGATGAACCGGGTCACCTGATACGAGCCGCCGACCGCCCAGCTCGGTTCGCCCGAGTTCGGCTGCGCCCAGAGGATTTCCGCGTCCTCGCTCGGTGGCGGCTGTGCGATGCCGTCCTTGAAACCGAGCAGGTTGCGCGGTGCACCGGAGGGGCGCGGCTGCGAGACGAAGCCGTCCTGGCGATAGCGCGCCTGCATGCCGCCTCGCGTGTGCTTGGCGATGTCGCGCAACGCGTGGTGGATGGTGTCCGGGTTGTCGGCGCACAGCTGCAACATCAGGTCGCCGTGGCACAGCGCGGGCTGTAAGGCGTCGTTCGGGAAGCTGCGCATCGGCGTCAGGTGCTGGGGCTTCTTCGCGGCAAGGCCGAACCGGTCGTCGAAAAGGCCGGCGCCGACCGACAGCGTCACCGAAAGGCCGTCGGCCGGGATGTCCGGGCCGAGCACGTCGCTGTCCGCGGGCGGCGAGCCGACACCGAGATCGGGCGCGGCCCCGCCGCCGGTCAGCGCGCGGGAGCGCTCGGTGAGGGTCTTGAACAACGCCAACAGATCCGCCTTGTTCGACGCGGTCACGTCGAAGGCTGCGTGCGTCGAGTAGCGCTGCTGCGGGGTGGTGATGCCGGCCTGGTGCTCACCGTGGAACGGCACGGAAGCAGGACCGGCCGGGTCGGCCGATGCGGCCGCGTTCGCGTCGGCCTTGGCGCCCGCGGCGAGCAGGCCGCCGGTCACCGCGGTGCCGACGACCCCGGCCGCCACGCCCTTGAGCACATTGCGTCGGTTGATGTCCATCGGTGCGATCTCTCCTGCAACGGGCCGGGTCAGTGGGCGGGGACTTCGAGGATGTCGGGGATGATCGACAGGTTCTCCAGCACGGCACCGATGGCCGCGTTGACCTTTTGCTTCGCTGCCAACGGGGTCGCGTTCAGGCTCTGCCACCGTCCGTTGTTCTGCGTGCCCAACAGGGCCTGGTTCAACGTGTTCAGCTGAGCGTCCACAGTGGTCAGCAGACCGGGACGCCGTGCGTCGATCTGGGACTGGAGCATGCCCAGTACGACCTGGGTGCCCTGGACATCCGCGTAGGTCTCGGAATACGCGGCGCCCGCGCCCTCGTCGGTCATGCCGGAGAGGTGATCGCGCAGGGCGTCCTCCAGGATCTCGTGCGCGCGCACCGGCATGTCGGTCGGGTCGACGGTGATCTGCGGCAGTTTCCCTTGCAGGGTGGTGATGTCGCTGCTGAGCTGGTCGGCCACCGGGAGCAGTTGCGCCGCGCCCTGACCGTGCCACAGGCCGTACTCCAGTCGGTGCAGACCGGTGAAGCCAGGGTCGTTCACGCCCTGCGGGAGCGCTTGCGGGAGGCCGTCGATGGCGTTGCCGAGGTCGCCGAAGCTGCCGTACGCGGCGCCGATCTGCTCCCAGGTCGACTGCGCCGGCAGCCAATCCGCCTGTGCGGTCGGGATGTTGTTCGCGTTGAGGTCGGTCTTGAGCTGGTTGACCTGGCCCGCCAACGTGACGAGTTTCGGCTGCACGTACTTGTCGTAGGCGTCCGCGGCAGGCCGCAGGTCGTCGGTGGTGATCGGCTTGACCGGGGGCGGCGCCACCGAGGCGTCACCGCTGCCGCCGCTCACCCGTACCTGGCCGGACGCGGTGGTCGGCATGCCGGCGATCAGGCAGTTCCACGTATACGAGCCGTTGGTGAGGGTCGTGCTCATCGTCTGGGACGTCGCCGGTCCCAGGGTTTCGATCTCCGCGACGATGCCTTGGTCGGACGCCTGGATCAGGCGGATCTCCGCGGTGTGGCCGGACTTGTTGACCACGGTGAAGCCCTGGCTGCCGCCCTGCGCGGAGGTCCAGCCCGGCGCGCAGGCCGAACCGGTGACCATGATCTGCTGCGCGGCCTGCGCGGCGCCGGGCGCGAACCCGATCAGCGCGGCCGCGATCAGCGGCGGCAGCACGAAGGCACCGGCCACCAGCGCGCGGGTCCGGGCCGGCGTCGGCACCTTCTCCTTGACGGGCTCGGGTTCCGGCTCGGCCTTCGCCTCGACCATCCTGAGAGGAGCCTTCTGACGGCGGCCCTCGCGGAGGAACAGGGTCAGCACCACGGCCAGGTAACCGAGGTAGAACGCGACCTGCAACCAGGTCATGATCGGCGAGAGCTCGGTGACGCCGGTGATGATCGAGGCCCACCAGGACGACGCGTCGATGTGCGGGGAGAGGTCGAAGGCGACCCAGTTGTGGCCGGGCAGCCAGCCCGCGTCCTGCAGGTCGCCGAGGCCGTAGGCGAGCACGCCTGCGGCGATGATGATCAGCAGAATGGCCGTGCGGTTGAAGAACAGGTCGAGCCGGATTCGCGCCGCGCCCTTGTACAGCAACACACACAGCAGCACGGCGATGGCGATACCGATCGCGGCGCCGATCAGCGGAGCCACGGTCTGACCGGAAGCCTGGGCCGCCGTCCACAGGAACAGCGCCGTTTCCACGCCCTCCCGGCCGACCGCGAGGAACGCGGTGAAGGCGAGGGCCGCGGTGGAGACCTTCATGGCCTCGGCGACCCGCTCGCGCAGTTCGCCCGCGAGCGAGCGCGCGGTGCGTCGCATCCAGAAGATCATGCCGGTGACCAGGACGACCGCGATCACGCTGAGCGCGCCGCCGAGGGCTTCCTGGCCGGAGGCGGGCAACACCGACCGGTAGAACGTGAGCACAGCGCCGAAGCTCAGCGCCAGCACGATCGCGGCGGCCACCCCGTACCAGATCGGCGCTGTCGAACTCGACCGTCCACCGCCCGAGGAGAGCCGTCGCACGGCCGCGAGCAGGATGCTGACCACAAGGCCGGCTTCGAGCCCTTCACGCAACCCGATCAACAGATTGGGCAGACCATCAGCCCACACGACGCCCTCCACGCTTACCGACTCAGGTAAGGCTAACTTAATACACGGCCTTCGCTGGTAGATAGCCAACGGCCGAAATTCGCCATTTTCGCAGGTCGGACACAGCAACGCCGCCCTCCGTGACGGAGGGCGGCGCAGTGGTGACGAACGGTCAGATGGCGATCAGCCGAAGAAGACCTCGGCCTCCTCGTAGCGCTCGGCCGGCACGGTCTTGAGCTCGGCGGTCGCCTCGGACAGCTTGACCCGGACGATGTCGGTGCCGCGCAGCGCCACCATCACGCCGAAGTCGCCGTCGGCGACCGCGTCCACCGCGTGCAGGCCGAAACGGGTGGCCAGCACCCGGTCGTAGGCGGTCGGGGTGCCACCGCGCTGTACGTGGCCAAGGACCACCGCGCGAGACTCCTTGCCGGTGCGGTTGGCGATCTCCTTGGCCAGCCAGTCACCGATGCCGCCGAACTGCACGTGCCCGAAGGCGTCCTTCTCGCCGGAGAGCAGCACCTCGCCACCGCCATCCGGGATCGCGCCCTCGGCGACCACGATGATCGGCGCGTACTGGCGCTCGAACCGGCGCTCCACCCAGCTGACGACCTCGTCGACGCTGAAGGGCCGCTCCGGCACCAGGATCACGTTGGCGCCGCCGGCAAGGCCGGAGTGCAACGCGATCCAGCCCGCGTGCCGGCCCATGACCTCGACCACCAGCGCGCGGTGGTGCGACTCGGCCGTCGTCCGCAGCCGGTCGATGGCCTCGGTCGCGATGTGCACCGCGGTGTCGAAGCCGAAGGTGTAGTCGGTGGCGCCGAGGTCGTTGTCGATGGTCTTCGGCACGCCGACGACGCCGATGCCGTCGTCGGTCAGCTTCTTGGCGACACCGAGGGTGTCCTCACCGCCGATGGCGACCAACGCGTCGATGCCGTTCTCGGTCAGCACCTCGCGGATGCGCTCGACGCCGCCGTCGACCTTGTACGGGTTGGTCCGCGACGAGCCGAGGATCGTGCCGCCGCGGATGAGGATGTCCTCGACGTCGGCGAGGCCGATCGGCCGGGTCAGGTTCTCGAGCGGGCCCTGCCAGCCGTTGCGGAACCCGACGATCTCCCAACCGTGTCCCTCGATGCCCTTGCGGGCGACCGCGCGGATCACCGCGTTCAGGCCAGGACAGTCACCGCCGCCGGTGAGCACACCGATGCGCATCTCAATCGCTCCCGAAGTATGTGTTCCGACCCCAGCCGGGGTCGGCGTCGAGCATGACACGAACTGTATCGGTGCAGCCAGCCTAGTCCGGGCTTATTTCGGCACCTCATCAGGACCGGCGAACGACGGTGGAACGACGCGTTAACTCGCGGTCCTCGTGGCCTCGATGATCCGCCAGCGCACCAGATTGTGCCGGGCGTCGGCCAGCGCGTCATGCGCGTCGTGCGGAGCCGGTGGCAGCCTCGGCCTGCCCGCGTCCTCCCAGCGTTGCCGCAGTTCGTTGGTGAACCGGGGAATCTGGCGGGGCAGCGCCGGCATCGCCCCCCACAGTTGCGCCAGCGCGACATGGTCATAGGCGGCGATCCAGGCCCACAGCTCGATCTCGGGCTTCTGCCCGTTGGCGCTCACCCCGAAGAACTCGAGCAGGTCCTCGCGGATCCGCGCGCGCGAACGCCACGCCTTGTCGCTGGGCGACGGCAGCTTGGGCAGCACGTTCGCGCGCACCCAGGGGCCTGCCTTGGCCGGATCGAACTCGGTGGACACCGCGTAGTACTCGCGTCCGGTCTCGTCGACGACCCCGATGGACACCAGTTCGATGGTGACGCCGTCCTCGATGAACTCGCAGTCGTAGAAGAACCGCATCGGTCCAGCCTAGTGATCGGCTTCAGCTCGCCGCGCTGCGGATCCGTTCCGAGTCGATCGCCGTCGGCTGCACCGGCACGGTCGGCGTCGCCTTGGCCGCGTTGGCTGCGTTGTCCAAGTCTTCCTTGACCTTGGCCGCGTACACGTCCACGTACTCCTGACCGGACAGTTCCATCAGCGCGTACATGATCTCGTCGGTGACCGAGCGCTCGACGAACCGGTCGCCGGCAAGGCCGTCGTAGCGGGAGAAATCCAGCGCAGGGCCGACCTTGATCCGGATCGGGTACGGCCGCCACATCTTCGAGCCGATCGGGTTGGCCTTGTCGGTGCCGAACATGGCGACCGGGATCACCGGCACCCGCCCCTGCAACACCATCCGCGCCAGCCCGGTCTTGCCCTTGTACAGCCGACCGTCCGGGGACCGGGTGCCCTGGGTAGATGCCCAGCAGCGAACCGCCGATCAGCAGCCGCACCCCGGTGTCCAGGGCGGCCTGCGCCGCCGCGCCGCTGGAGCGGTCGATCGGGACCTGGCCGACGCCCGCGAAGAACAGCTTCTTGAGCCAGCCCTTGAAGCCGGTGCCGGTGAAGTACTCGCGCTTGGCAAGGAAGGTGACCCTGCGCGGCACCATCAGCGGCAGGAAGAACGAGTCGGCCACCGCGAGATGGTTGCTGGCCAGTACCGCGCCACCCTCGGCCGGGATGTGTTCGAGGCCCTCGATCCTGGGCCGGAAGAACAACCGGAGCAACGGACCGAGCAGCACGTACTTCATCAGCGAGTAGACCACCGGCCCGCGTTCCTCCTATTCCGATCGTGCCGTGTGTGTACCACGTCACAGGCCCAGCCTAACGACCTTTGACCCGCGATTCCCAAGCTAAGATTTGCTTAGTTGCTCAGCCAGGCTTAGCATTCAGTTGAACGTTGAACTACACGAGATCTGGAGAAGCAGCCGTGTCCAAGCTGGAGATCATCATCGCGAGCACCCGTCCCGGCCGAGTCGGTCTGCCGGTCGCGCAGTGGGTGCGCGACCAGGCCGTGACGCACGGCGGATTCGACGAGGTCGAACTGGTCGACCTTGCCGAGGTGAACCTGCCGTTCATGAACGAGCCGCACCACCCCCGGCTGCGCAAGTACATCCACCAGCACACCAAGGACTGGGCCGCGAAGGTCGCCGAGGCGGACGCGTTCATCCTGGTCATGCCCGAGTACAACTACGGCTTCAACGCCGAACTGAAGAACGCGCTCGACTACCTCAACAAGGAGTGGAACTACACCCCGGTCGGCCTGGTCAGCTACGGCGGCGTCGCGGCGGGGACCCGCGCGGCCCAGATGATCAAGCAGGTGCTCACCACTCTCAAAATGACCCCTCTGTTCGAGGCGGTTTCCATCCCGTTCGTGCAACAGTTCCTCGACGAGGACCGCAGGCTGCAACCGAACGACGTCATGCTGACCGCCAGCAAGGCCATGCTGGACGAGTTGGTCCAGGTGACCAAGGCCCTCGCGCCGCTGCGCCAACAGGCACGGCAAACCCTGATCCCGATCGACTGATGAGAGCTACCCCGCCATGGATGACGTGCACCGCGTTTGTAGCCGGTACCACTCCGCGATCGAGATGATCGGCACCCGGTGGACCGGGGCGATCCTGCGTGTCGTGTTCACCGGCTCGCACCGCTACGCCCAGATCAAGGCGGCGGTGCCCGGACTGAGCGACACGATGCTCGCCGCCCGGCTGCGCACCATGGAAGCGGAGGGGCTGCTCCGTCGCGAGGTCATCCCGAGCACACCGGTCCAGGTCGAGTACCACCTCACCGAGATGGGACGCGACCTGGAGCCGGTGATCGGCGAGTTGCTCACCTGGTCGCACAAGTGGATCCCGCTGCCCGACGACGGCGCGGACGACGCCGACGACCGGCCGAGCCGCTCCGCCTGAGCACCCGCGCGCGGCGAGATTTCCCTTACTGGGTCATTACTGCGTCCCATCTTGCTTCGGTCCGTGCGAACATGGACAGCAGGCAAGCGTAAGCGGGTGAGATGGCATGAACAGAGGGCCGGACGGGCCGGAGGACGTCGACGCGGCGTTCGCCGAGATCGTCGCTGGCCTGGAACGTGAGGGGCTCGGATCCTTCCTGACCGAGGAGGATCCGGCGACCGAGACCGGCCAGAAGCCACCCACCGAACCAGCAGCGAGCGCGCCGCAGGCCGCCACCACCGAGTCGACCGGCTGGCGCACCGCGGGCCAGGAATGGGACTGGGCGACCGCGAGCGACGAGGAGCACTACGTCCCGCCGGAACCGCCGCCGATCCCGAAGCCGAAAGCCGGCACCGTGGTCGGGATGCTGCTGATCGCGGTCGGCCTCGTGCTGTTGATCGTGCCGACCATCATCGGCCTCGGCACCCCCATCGGCACCCCGCTGGGTCTGGTCGCGCTGGCCGCCGGCATCGGCTGGCTGGTGCTGCGCATCCGGCACGGCAACCCGCCCGATCACGGCGAACGGGACGACGGCGCCCAGATCTGACCTACGAACTCCGGCGGCGCGCCGCGTAGCCCTTCAAGCCGATCCTGGCCATCTGGCGGATCGGACTGACCGTTTCGGCGGCCTGCGTCGCCGCGCCCACGATCGCCGAATCGTCGCCGAGCTGCGCGGTGCGGATCCGGGCCAACGGCCGCTGCCGCGCACCGGTCACCGCCCGCGCGTAGTGCTCGCGCGCGTCGTCGAGGTAGAGCGGCGCGGATTCGGAGAGGCCGCCGCCGATCACCACGATCTCCGGGTCGAACACGTCCGCAACCAGCGCGAGGCCTTCGCCGAGCCAGCGGGAGAGTTCGGCCATGGCCTGGCAGGCGATCGGGTCGCCGTCGCGGGCGGCTGCCGCGACTCTGCGGCCGGTGATCGACCGGGAATCGGCGGCGGCCTCGCGCACCAGCAGCGACGGTCCGCCCTGATGCACGGCGAGTAGTTCGATCGCCGTCGTGGCCAGCGCGGTGCCGCTGCAGTACCGCTCAAGGCAGCCGTTCTTCCCGCACGAGCACGGCCGCCCGCCCGGCACCACGGTCAGATGCCCGAGTTCGGGCGCGACGCCGTAGGCGCCGCGGAAGATCTTGCCGTCCAGCAGCAGCGCGCCGCCGATGCCGGTGCCCAACGCGATCATCACCGCGACCGAGGCACCCCGCGCCGCACCGAAACGGTGCTCGGCGACGGCCGCCGCGTTCGCGTCGTGTTCGAGCACCACCGGCAGCCCGATCCGGCTGGAGATCCGGTCCGCGACCATGGCCTGCCGCCAGGCCAGGTGCGGCGCGAACCGCACGGTGCGCCGGTCCTCGGCCACGAACCCGGCGACCGCGAGCCCGACCGCGGTGACCCGGTGCCGGCCGGTCAGCTCGCTGATCACCCCGACGATCGCGTCGTCCAGCGCCTGTTCGCCGCTGGGCGTGCCGGTCCTGGTCAGGTCCAGTACGTCGCCCCGGAAATCCACGACGCCTGCGCG
>DASYBO010000433.1:0-2631 GCA_036500685.1 Pseudonocardiaceae bacterium
TGCGACAGGACCGTAGTCCCGTTACCAATGTCCCTCTGTGCCCGGCTGGATGCCCACCACCGTCGTGTTGTCTCCTCGCGCCAAACTTGACACGCCGCCGGTCGGTCACTGACCAGCCCGAAGCCCATCCCGCCCGCCATCGCCTGCTCTTCCTCTGGCTTGGCCCAGACCGAGGCGGAGAAGGCGGTTCTGATATGGCCAGCGTGATGCTATTCGACCGGATGTTCCGCGCGCCGCACTCCGCCGCGACGCTGCGGACGATTGAGTCCATCGCGGCCCGGCCCGCAGGCCGTGCGCTGGAGGACATAGCTGTGGAGGGAGAAGCCGAGTCTGTCGACCTGGCCGTCGAACTTTTGCTTCCGGGGAGGCAGCGACGTAAGCGGCCATGTCGAGCTCTGTGTCAGGGGCGGCGCCGTCGGTGAGTCCGGCACCGACGTTGTTGTCGGCCAGGACGACGCGTAGGGTCCTGGTCAATGGCCGATTACCTCGGGGGCCCAGTCGTCCATACGTTCTCGCTGGCAGGTAGCTGCGGCAGGAAGGAAGACGCTCGCGGCCTTCTACTCGATCTACTCGATCAACCGGATGGGAGTCCCCGCCCGGAAGGCGGCGATGTCCTCGACGGAGTCTTGGTAGAAGGTCTCGTACAGCTCGCTGGTCACGTACCCGACATGTCCGGTGAGCAGCGCATTGGGCAATGACCGCAGCTGGTGGTGTGCGGGCAGCGGCTCGGTGTCGAAGACGTCGATCGCGGCCGCGCGGATCCGCCTCTCGCGCAGGATGTCGCCCAGCGCGTCCTCGTCGATGATCGGTCCGCGTGAGGTGTTCACCAGGATGGCGGTAGGTTTCATCGACCGAAGCTCGGTTACGCCAACCAGTCCCCGCGTTCGCTCGCTCAGCACGAGATGGATCGACAGCACGTCACTTTCGGCGAAAAGCTGCTCCTTCGTCACCGCCCGCACCCCGGGCAAGGCGGCCTTCTCCGCGGTGAGGTTCTGACTCCACGCGATCGTGGTCATGTCGAACGCCTTTCCGATCCGCGCGACCGAAGACCCGAGTCTGCCCAAGCCGAGAACGCCGAGAGTCTTGCCGTGCAACCCGGTACCAACCGAGACTTGCCAGCCGCCGCTGCGCATCGAGTCCGCCTCGGCGAGCAGGTTCCTGGCGGCACCGAGGATCAGTGCCCAGGTGTGCTCCGCGGTGGGGTGGGACATATACCCGGTTCCGCACACGGTGATGCCGAGCCTGCGCGCGGCCGCGACATCGATGGCGGCGTTAACCGGGCCGGTGCTCACGAGGAGCCGAAGGTCGGTCAGCCGCTCCAGGACCTCGGCGGGGAACCGCGTGCGTTCCCGCATGGCCACAAGTACGCCGAACCCGGCCAGGCGGCGGACAACCTCGTCGGCATCCGCGAACGGCTTGGTGAAGGCCACTATCTCGGCGTCCAGGGAGTCCCAGTCAGCGAAGCTCGTTGCGACGTTCTGATAGTCGTCGAGGATCGCGATCTTCATGCGGGCAGTCACCTCGAGGGACCTCCTGTTGCTGCCTAGGGTGAGGACTCGCCACCCTTCGGTGGCGACAGAAGCATATACGTTACAACTATGCCTCGATACTAGGTCTATGTGTCCGCATGTACCAACGGCGACGAGCGAATGGGCTGAGAGGCCGAGTGCAGCGCGGCAGCGGTGCATCTGCCACGGCTTGACCGACAGAGGCAAGCGACTTATGGTTAAGTCAACCTTGCGTCAGCGGTCGCAACAGATCCGGGTCGACCGGCGCCATGATGACTTCTCTCCCATCGGCACCACGTCGTCGTCCGCGCCCGGATCCCGGATGAACGTCCGGTTTACAGCTAGGAGCCTCCATGGCGAGCTCAGCAAGCATCCCGAACAGCGACATCGTGTTCCGTCGCGACGGTGCCGGCGACCGCGCCATCGTGTTCACGCACGGGTTTCTCGATGACCAGCACGTCTGGAGCCCGGTCACCGCCGAACTGACGGCGTCCGAGTTCGAGACCGTCCAGTTGGACCTGGCCGGCTTCGGGGACCGCACCCAGGCGAGTGGGCCGTTCACCTTTGACCGGTTCGCTGCCGACCTGTCCGCCGTGGTCGACGCGGTCGACAAGCCGTTCGTGCTCGTCGGCCACAGCATGGCGGCACCCGTCGTCGAACTGGTCGCCACGGCGCGCCCCGACCGCGCCCTGGGCCTGGCCCTGCTGTCCCCCATCCCGATGGCCGGAACCCGGCTGCCCGACGAGGCCATCGAGTCGTTCCGGTTGATGGGCGGACTGGGGGTGCCGGAGCATCGGGCCGCCCGTCGGCAGGCGGCACCGTCGGCGCCCGAAGCCGAGGTGGAACGACTTGCCACGGTCGCCGCGAGGCTGCGCCCCGAGGTCGTGCGGGCAGTGGCGGACATGTGGAACAACGGCTATCCCAGTAGTGAGCGGCGCAGTGGCTTTTCCGGGCCGGTGCTGATCCTTCCGGGCGCCGACGACGAATTGATCACCGCGGAAGTCGTCGCTTCCGCCGTCGCGGCGCGGTTCGGCCCGGCCAAGACGACTGTGACCGCGATCGGGAAGTCCGGCCACTGGCCGCACATCGAGCGTCCCTCCGCCGTGGCCGCCGAGATCAATCG
>DASYBO010000434.1:0-4396 GCA_036500685.1 Pseudonocardiaceae bacterium
TACCCGACCGCATTTCCGCGCGGGCTCGGGCCTTCCGCGCGTTGACGGCGGGCCGGTCGGTGCTGCTGGTCATCGACGGCGCCAGTACCGCCGCCCAGGTCCGCGCGCTGCTACCCGTCGACGGCCTGGTGCTGGTCACCGAGGCCCGCCCACTCACGGCCATCCCGGCCCGCTCCTTCGCTCTGCCACCGCTGAACGCCGACGCGGCCCGCGCGCTGCTCGCCCCCGCCGACGACATCGAACCCGACCTCGTCGAGAAGATCATCGAACTGGCCGAGGGCCTACCCCTGGCTCTGCGCGTCGCAGCCGCCCTCCTCGCCCGACCCGACCGCCCCACCTTCGCCGACAACAACATCCTCTCCACGGCGTACCAGACCCTCGACGAACCCGCCCGCCGCTGCTACCACGCCCTGGCCCTCCCCGGCACCACCGCCGAAATCGGCATCGCCGCCATCGAGGCTGCTCTCCCCGACACCGACGTCCGCGCCGCCATGACCGACCTGGTGACCGCGCACCTCGTCGACGAACCCACCGCGGGTCGTTTCCACACCAGCGAACTCATCCGCCAGCACGCCAAACCCGCCGACCCGGCCGGCGCGACGCGCCTGCGCGAGCACTACCTGGCTCGCACCGCTGCCGCCTACCGCGCCACCAACCGCTGGCCGCAGGCCGAATCCTGGTTCACCTGCCCGCCCGGCACCGAGTCCGTCGACCTGACCTGGCTCGACACCGAACGCGGCAACATCCGCGCCGCCCTCGAACACGCCTTCGCCGCCGGTGAGCGGGAACTGGTCGCCACCTGGTGCGTGCTGCTCTGGCCGTACTACGAACACGGCAAACACGCCGCCGACCTGCTGACCACCCACCAACTCGGCATCCACACCGCCAACGAGGCCCTGCGCTCCCTGCTGTTGACGAGAATCGGCTTCGGCCACCTTTTCAACGGCGACCCGGACCTGGCCATCGCCGCGTGCGAACAAGCCGTCCGCCTTGCCGCCGACCCGACACTCGAAGCCACCGCACTGGAAGGCCTCGGCCTCGCCCTGCTCTCCGCCGACCAGGACTCCCGCGCGCTTCCGGTACTGCGCCGCAATCTCGACCTCGCCCGCCAACTCGCCGAACCGCGCCGCATAGCCCTCGCCTGTCTGCACGACGCCAAAGTCGAACCACCCGACCTCGCCCTGCCGCTGCTCGCCGAGGCCGCGCCGAGCTTCGCCGACGACCCGGTCAACCTGGCCAAGACCAGCCTCTGGCGCGGTCGCAAACTCCTCGAACAAGGCAACTTCGACCAAGCCCGCGAAGCCCTGAATGCCGCACTCCGCACCCGAAGGCCGTTCGACCGCGCCGAAGCCCTCGCCGCGCGCGGCGACCTGAACGCCGCGACCGGCCGACCCGAAGCGGCGCACGAGGATTACGCGCAGGCCCGCGCGGTGTTCGAGGAATGGGGCTTCAGTCAACGGGCAGCGCGGCTGCCTGGCTGATCACCCGCACCGCCAGCGCGTTTCCGTTGCGCAGCAACGTCACCCGCTCTGCCAGCGCCGCGCCCGAACACACCAGCGCGGCACAACAGGCGCCGTCATCGGCCGACAGCGGACCCGACCCGACCCGGACGAACCGCAGCAGCCGTCCCGCTCGATCCCCGACCACCCACTGCCCACTCTCGTCCCGCGCGGCAGCGACAAGACAGCCCGGCAACGCGGCAAGGCTTCCCTCGATCCAGCGCCCCACCGGCCCCGGACTGTCCCGAACCAGCGCATCCGCCCGTTCCAACCACGCCTGCCGAGGCTGATCCGTACCCACCACCAAGAACCGGCCCCGCGCCACCTCCGGCGCGCGATACAGCACCTCCGCAGGGAACCGGCTCAGCTCGATGCCCTCGTCGCGCGGATACACCCCGATCAGCTGCGCATCCACCGGCCGGGCCGAGCGCGTCGGCATCGGCACGGCCGATACCGACACCGGAGTGTTCGGTTCGGACAGTCGAAGCTTGCGGTAGATCGCCGTCCGCAACAGCGCGTGCGATCGGCCCGGTTCCGAGGTCGTCTTGGCGGTGATGTGCGCGTACTGCTCGGGTGCGTGCTGGTCGATCGCGTCGCGCACCTGATCGACGAGGCGCTGCTTGGGATCCAACTGCGGCGCCGCCGCGAGTAGCGCGGCGATGGGCGAGTCAGGGTCGAGCAGTTCGGTCGGCCGGGTGGCGAGCAGCAGCGGCGCGCCCTGCGCGGCCGAGTAGAACGTGACCGAACCGTAGTCGCCGATGGTCAGGTCGGACGCGATCAGCGCGGCACGCCAACCCTCTTCGGGCGGCAGCACGATGATTCCGGCGCGGTCGCAGTCGGCCAGCCAGGCGCGCAGTTGGCCGGGGGAGTGGCCGAACCAGATGTTCGGGTGTAGGACGACCGCGATGCGGAATTCGTCGAGCGGGAGTTGTTCGGCGAGCCGCATGGGCAGGTCGGGACAATGACCGAACAGCGACTTCGCGCCCCACGTCGAGGAAACGACCACCAGCCGCTGATGCTCGGCGAGCCCGAACGCGTGCCGATAACTTTCCCGCAGCGGCGTGCTGAGCAGAATTCGGTCGAAACACGGATCGCCTGCGACCAGCGCGACCGATAACGCGGCAGGGCACGAGCGGCCCAGTCGTTGCCGCTGTTCATGATGGGAGAGAACGAGAATCGAGGGAATCAGTCGGCCCTTGTGCAGCAACCAGTCCGCACCGAGTCCGAAAACCGGAAACCTCTTTCCGGTTTCCGGTTTCCGGTTTCCGGTTTCCGGTTTCCGGTTTCAACAGTTTATTGTATCCCATTCCGTGGGGCAGGACGATGGGGCGCTTCCTGAGTTTGTGTAATGGACCGCCATGGCTCGCGGCGATCACCGCATCGAATTTCCGCCGAATGGCTTCGCGCCACGGAATCGTCGCCAGGTCGCGTTCGGCCAGGAATTCGTCGGTGCCCGCGGTGAAGGCGGAGGAGCCCGGGCAGGTGTAGAAGGTCTGCACCCGCCGGTCCTCGGTGACCAGCGGCAGCACGTCCAGCAGTCGGGTGGCCGCGGTGACGTTGTGCACGACGACCAGCAACTGCCGCTCGACCCGCACCGTCTGCCATTCGCGGCGCCCGTGCCCGGGAGCGAGCGATCGCGGCAGGTCAGCAGGCACGACAGTTGACCTTACTCCGGCCTCGAATCAGGCAAATCGATCACATTGCGTGATCGATGATCAGCACCGAGTTTCGCGCTGTTGCCGATCACCGCAAGCAAGGTACCGTCGGATCCACATTGGGGCTGGTTGGACGGCTGGAGGTGGCAGGCGATGCCGATGCGGGCGATGTGGAAGGGCGCGGTGTCCTTCGGGCTCGTCGCCATTCCGATCCAGTTGTATGCCGCGACCGAGAACAAGAACGTGACGCTGCGTCAGGTGCACCAGACCGACGGCGCGCGCATCCAGTACAAACGATTCTGCTCGGCCGAGGAGAAGGAGGTCCCCTACGCCGAGATCGCCAAAGGCTATGAGCTCGACGACGGCGAGATGGTCGTGCTGACCGACGACGACCTGGCCGAACTGCCCCTGACCACCTCGCGCACCATCGACGTCGTCGAGTTCGTGCCGCTGGAGTCGATCGACCCGATCCAGTTCGACAAGACCTACTACCTCGAACCGCAGCAGGCCGCGCGCAAGCCCTACGTGCTGCTGCGCGACGCCCTGCAGAAATCCGGCCACGTCGCCATCGCCAAGGTGGCGCTGCGTCAGCGGGAGAGCCTCGCGCTGTTGCGCGTCGTGTCGGACGTGCTGGTGATGACCACCATGTTGTGGCCGGACGAGGTCCGCGTCCCGGACTTCACCTTCCTGCACGAGGACACGCCGCAGGTCCGCCCCCAGGAGATGGCCATGGCCACGTCACTGATCGACTCGCTGTCCGAGCCGGTCTTCGAGGCGGACAAATACACCGACAGTTACCGCGAGGCACTTGAGCAGCTGATCGAGACCAAGATCGAGGGCGGCGGCACCACGGTCAAGGCAGGAAAGGCCGAGGACACCGGCGAGGTCGTCGACCTGATGGACGCGCTCAAGGCGAGCGTCAGCGCGGCCCGCAAGAACCGCCCGGCCGCCAAGAAACCCGAAACCACAGCCGCCAAGGCCGATGACGACAGTGAGACCGAGGCCAAACCGGCGAAGAAGGCCACCACCCGCCGCCCCCGCAAGTCCGCCTGATCGCCGACACGCCGCGCGCGAACCATGGTCATGTCAGACCCCGGTGGTACGCAAGGGGGGCGGAAGGAGAGTGGTGATCAGCATGGAAAGCGGTTTCGACCACTGTCAAGGCACGCTCGTGGTGCACGTCGAAGGCGGTTTCACCGCCGAGTGCACCGACCAGGACTGCGTCGACCTCGACTCGCTCCG
>DASYBO010000435.1:0-17964 GCA_036500685.1 Pseudonocardiaceae bacterium
GTCTTCGCGGACGAATCCACCCTCTACGCCGCCCGCGACCCGCAGGGCGTGCACCCGCTGGTCCTCGGCCGGCTCGAACGCGGCTGGGTCGTGGCCAGCGAAACCGCCGCCCTCGACATCGTCGGCGCTTCGTTCGTGCGCGAGGTCGAACCGGGCGAACTGCTCGCCATCGACGCCGACGGCCTGCGCTCCACCCGCTTCGCCAACCCCGAGCCCAAGGGCTGCGTGTTCGAGTACGTCTACCTCGCCCGCCCCGACACCACCATCGCAGGCCGATCCGTGCACGCCACCCGCGTCGAGATCGGCCGCAGGCTCGCGTTGGAGAGCCCGGCGGAAGCCGACCTGGTCATCCCGGTCCCCGAATCGGGCACCCCCGCCGCCATCGGCTACGCCCAGGGCTCCGGCATCCCCTACGGATCGGGCCTGGTCAAGAACGCCTACGTCGGCCGCACCTTCATCCAGCCCTCGCAGACCATCCGCCAGCTCGGCATCCGGCTCAAGCTCAACCCGCTGCGCGACGTGATCCGCGGCAAGCGGCTCGTCGTCGTCGACGACTCCATCGTGCGCGGCAACACCCAGCGCGCCCTGGTCCGAATGCTCCGCGAAGCGGGCGCCGTCGAGGTGCACGTACGGATCGCGTCCCCGCCCGTGCGCTGGCCCTGCTTCTACGGCATCGACTTCGCCTCCCGCGCCGAACTGGTCGCCAACGGCCTGGACATCGACGGCATCCGCCGTTCGATCGGCGCGGACTCGTTGAGCTACGTGTCCCTCGAACACCTCGTCGCCGCAAGCGAACAGCCACGGACCAGGCTGTGCACCGCCTGCTTCACCGGCGACTACCCGATCCCGCTGCCCGAGGACGCGCTGATCGGCAAACACCTCATCGAAGACCTCAACGCGGCGGGCCGCTCCATGGACCCTGGCGCCGTCGGCGTGTCCTCGGCATCGGTACCCAGTGGGTACGGCGCGGAAGAAGCCCTCCGCCGCCCGTGACCAGCCGGGTTTGCGTTCGGCCCGCGCCGGGTACGGTGTCCGGGCTGCCCGGAGCCGCCGCAGCACCCCACATCCCATTCGTTCCTTGACGGAGCACTCCACGATGGAGACCGCGCAGTGACCACGCATTCCGACGACACACCGGCCCGCACCACCTATGCGGCGGCCGGGGTCGACATCGCCGCGGGCGAGGAGGCGGTCGACAAACTCAAGCCCTTCGCCGCCCGCGCGAACCGGCCCGAGGTCCTCGGCGGCATCGGCGGCTTCGCCGGCCTGTTCGAACTGCGCCTCGATCGCTGGACCGAGCCGGTCCTGGCCTCGTCCACCGACGGCGTCGGCACCAAGCTCGCGGTCGCCCAGGCGTTGGACATCCACGACACCATCGGCATCGACCTCGTCGCCATGGTCGTCGACGACCTGGTCGTGTGCGGGGCCGAACCGCTGTTCCTGCAGGACTACATCGCGGTCGGCAAGGTCGTGCCCGACCAGATCGCGCTGCTGGTCAAGGGCATCGCGGAAGGATGCGTCCAGGCCGGTTGCGCCCTGCTCGGCGGTGAGACCGCCGAACACCCCGGCCTGATGAACGGCAGCGACTACGACATCTCGGCCACCGGCGTCGGCGTCGTCGAAGCCCAGAGCATCCTCGGACCGGACCGGGTCAGCCCCGGCGACGTCGTCATCGCGATGGGCTCGTCCGGCCTGCACTCCAACGGATACTCCCTGGCCCGCCAGGTGTTGTTGGAGATCGCCAGGATGCCGCTGTCCGGCCACGTCGAGGAATTCGGCCGCACCCTCGGCGAAGAGCTGTTGGAACCAACCCGGATCTACGCCAAGGACTGCCTCGCCCTCGTCGCCGAAACCGAGGTGCGCACCTTCGCCCACATCACCGGCGGCGGCCTCGCCGCCAACCTGGCTCGCGTGCTCCCGCCCGGCCTCACCGCCCAGATCGACCGAGGCACCTGGACCCCCGCGCCGGTCTTCGCCCTGCTCGCGCAGCGCGGCCGAATCGACCGCGCTGAAATGGAAAAGACGTTCAACATGGGCGTCGGCATGATCGCGGTCATCGCCGAGGAAGACTCCGACCGGGCGCTGGCCATGCTGACCGCGCGGCACATCCCCGCCTGGGTGCTCGGTGAGATCAAGCCCACCAAGGAAATCACCGAAGACGAGGACGTCCGCGTCGTCATGCGCGGCAACCACCCCCGTTTCTGAACCCGTAGCACACCTTTGGGCTTCGCCGCGGCGCGTCTGTCCACACCCGACTCAGTTGTCCACAACCGCCCGATTTCCATTTGGCCCCAACCCGCCGCTTGACTAGGCTGGCCTTGCGGGTGGCCCCACCACCCCAGGGCGGGAGGGGTCCGTTCGGCGGCGATTTTGTTTTTGCCGCTGACTTCCTGGCTTGGCGCTGTGGGTTCGTTGGGAGGGGCCATGTCCACGGTCACCGCAGCGATGTTCACCTTTTCGCTGGGCGATGATGCTGCTGCCCTGCTGCCGCGTACGCCTCAGATCGCCGAGGCTTACCAGGAATTGCTGATCGCCAACTTCGACCGGCTGCTCCGTTGGCTTCCGGGGCTGGACGAGTTGCCCTCGCTCGAACAGACCCGGGCGGACCTGGCGCGGCGTGGCGAGGCCTGGTTGGACGGATCGCAGTTGCCGCTGGCCATCGCGGTGCGCGCGGAGGGCGGCTGGCGCCTGGTCGGTGAAGTCAACCTGCTGATCGACTCCCACATTCGGTCGGCCGAGGTCGGTTACTGGCTCGACGCCGATGTCGAAGGGCGCGGATTGGCCACCCGCGCGGTCAGCGCCGCGCTCGACTGGGCGTTCGGTCCGCTCGGGCTGCGGCGGGTCAAGTTGTTCGCCATCGCGGACAACGAACGCAGCCTCGGCGTTGCGCGACGCCTCGGGTTCACCAGGGAAGGCCTGTTCCGAGCGGCTGCGGTCGTGTCCGGTGTGGAACATGATGTCGTCGGTTACGGGCTGCTGGCCCGTGAGTGGCTCGGCGGAGGAAGATCAGGCGGTCGCGGGTTGCCTCCGCGATGAGTCGGTCCAACAGGCCCCGGCTGACCAGGTCGTCCACCGACCTGAAGCCGCCGACCACGTCGCGGTCGCTGATGACCGGCGCGAGCGCACGGCCTGCCGGAGCTCCGAAGGAGATCAAACTGACCGACGATCTCGGCGCCGTCCTCGGTACCTGGACGCCGTGAGCGCGCGTGGGAGTGACCGGGATTACCGGATGAACCGACGATCCGGCGTCGAATTCGACCCGGTTCCCTTGTTAAGTTGAAATTTGAACTTAGCGGTGGAATCGATCGAATCGAGTGAGTCGCACCATGACCGAGCCCCGGCACGTCGACGGCGAGCCCGTGCGGCGCCGCAGTGCCCGGCTGGTGGTCATTCTCGGCGCGCTGTCCGCGTTCGGGCCGCTGTCCAACGACATGTACCTGCCGGCGTTCCCGTCGATCTTGGCCGACCTGCACGCCGACGCCTCATCGGTGCAGCTCACCCTGGCCGCCTGCATGGTCGGGCTCGCGCTCGGGCAGCTGATCGCCGGGCCGTTCTCGGACAGCCTTGGCAGGCGCGGGCCACTGCTGGTCGGGCTCGCGGTGTTCACCGTGTTCTCCGCGGTGTGCGCGTTGGCGCCGTCGGTCTACCTCCTGACCGTCGTTCGGTTCATCCAGGCGCTCGGCGGCGCGGCCGGTCTGGTCATCGCCAATGCCTCGGTACGGGACCGCTACTCGGGCAGCATGATGTCGCGGTTCTTGTCGCTGTTGATGCTGATCAACGGCACCGCACCGATTCTGGCGCCGATCATCGGCGGCCAGATCCTCCGCTTCACCTCGTGGCGCGGCGTGTTCTGGACGCTCACCGCGATCGGGTTCGTCCTGGTCGTGGTCAGCGCGTTCTGGCTGGAGGAGTCACTGCCGGTCGAGCGGCGCAGGCCGGCACGCCTGTCGGCGACCCTGCTGGCCTATCGGGGTCTGCTGGCCGACCGCATGTTCGTCGGCTACGCGCTCTCCGGCGGCATGGCGTTCGCCGCGATGTTCGCCTACATCTCCGGATCGTCGTTCGTGCTGCAGAACGTGTACGGCCTGAGCCCGCAGGGCTTCAGCCTGGTGTTCGCGGTCAACGGTCTCGGGATCGTGCTGGTCGGCCAGGTCAACGGACGACTGGTCCGCCGATTCTCCTCGCGCATGCTGCTGGCCGCCGGGCTGTGCATGTCCGCGGCCGGCGGGGTGTCGCTGCTGCTCGGCGTGCTCACCGGGGCCGGGCTGGCGGTGGTGTTGCCCGCGTTGTTCCTGGTCGTGTCGAGCATCGGGCTGGTCGCGCCGAACTCGCTGACCATGGCGCTGGCCGACTACGGCAACCGGGCCGGCACGGCATCCTCGCTGGTCGGCGTGTTGCAGTACATCTTCGGTGGCCTGATGGCGCCGGTGGTCGGCCTCGGTGGCGTCGGCACCGCGTTGCCGATGGCGCTGGTGGTCGCGGTACTGCCGCTCGGCGGTCTGATCATCTTCCGGACGATGACCGGCAAGCGCGAGCTGGGTCAGCCGACGACCCTGGTCAGGTAGGCCGAGACGTGCGGCTGGATGGGCTGACCCATCATGGCGATCTCCTCGACGTAGGCGAGGTCGCCGGAGTTGACGATGCCGTAGAGCCGCTTGGCCGAGTTGACCTCCTTGGCCGACGCGGTGCGGGTGACGATGTCGGTGGCCAGCTCCCAGGAGGTCTGCGTGCGCGGCGTGCCGTAGTAGATCTCGACGATGCCGGTCGCGGTGCTGATCAGGACCTCGATGGTGTCGTCCTGCTGCGGCCGCCACCAGCCGACCTCGCGGTGTGAGGGCCGGATGACGTTGCCGTCCGCGTCGAGCAGCCAGGACCGGGACTCGTAGTAGAGAAACGGCCTGCCGTCGTGCGCGAAGGTGATCTGCTGGCCGAACCGCTGTGGGCCCTCGATCGTCGGATAGTCGATCTCACCCTCGCCGCGCCACACGCCGACCAGCGGCAACAGGGCCAGGCACGCGTCGTTGAGGTTCGGACCTTCGCGCAGGTTCGCGGTGTCGCCCGGCACCGGCAGGTCGTCGAACTGGGGCAGGTTGCGCGCCCTGGTGTTCTGCGCGCGCTGCTCGGCGACCCGGATCGCGGCGTCGCCGCTGCCCGGCGCGCCCGCTGGGGTCGCGCTGTCCGTGTCGTCCTGGGCCGGGATGTCGTTGTCGGTGCTCATCAGCCAATCCGTGGGGTGCCGAGGGCGGGTTCGGTCAGCGGTGTTCGCGCATCATCCGGTACACGACGTACACGGAGAACCAGGCGACCGCCACCACGACAAGGACCAGCAGAGCCGTATAGAACTGTTCCACGCGCCGAGGATATCCGCAGGCGGCGCGCAGGCCACCTCGGACCGGGCGAGACCCTGAACACGACGAGACCCTGAACACGCACGAAGGCCGGTGGGCGGGTTGCCCACCGGCCTTCGAAGGGTGTTGGTCGGGTTCGGGTCAGGCTACGGCGATGGTGGCTTCGTGCAGGCCGGGACCGTCCGCGCTGATCTCCGCCTGGCCGTTGCCGGTGCGGTGCAGCGCGCGCACCGTCCAGTTGCCTGGGGCGGCGAAGAAGCGGTAGTCGCCGTCGGCCGACGCGACCACTTCACCGGCGAAGTCGCCGTTCGCGTCGAGCAGCCGGACGAAGGCACCGCCGACCGGACTGTCACCGGAAACGACCTTGCCAGCGAGAACCACTTGGGTCGCCAGGTCGACGTTGGCTGGGAGGGTGGCCGACTGGGTCGGGGCCGCGCATCCGTCGCTCATGATCAGGACTCCGTTCCGACCGCGACCGGGACGCCCACCAGGGAGCCGTATTCGGTCCACGATCCGTCGTAGTTCTTGACATCCGCCAGACCGAGAAGCTCGTGCAGGGCGAACCAGGTGTGGGAGGAACGCTCACCGATGCGGCAGTACGCGATGGTCGACTTCGACTCGTCGAGGCCGGCCTCCTTGTACAGCTCGCGCAGGTCGTCATCGGAGCGGAAGGTGCCGTCCTCGTTCGCGGCCTTGGCCCACGGGACGTTCAGGGCGCTTGGCACGTGGCCGGGACGCTGCGCGGACTCCTGCGGCAGGTGCGCGGGGGCCAGCAGCTTGCCGGAGAACTCGTCGGGCGAACGCACGTCGATCAGGTTCTTGGTGTCGATCGCGGCGACGACCTCGTCGCGGAATGCGCGGATCGAGGTGTCGGGCTCCTGCGCGGTGTAGTTGGTGGCTTCCCGCTTCACCTCGTCGCCGGACAGCGCGCGACCGTCCAGCTCCCACTTCTTGCGCCCGCCGTCGAGCAGCTTCACGTTGTCGTGGCCGTAGAGCTTGAAGTACCAGTACGCGTACGCGGCGAACCAGTTGTTGTTGCCGCCGTAGAGGATCACCAGGTCGTCGTTGCCGACGCCCCGGTCGGAGAACAGTTTCTCGAAGCCGGCCTTGTCGACGAAGTCGCGGCGCACCGCGTCCTGCAGGTCCTGCTTCCAGTCGATTTTCACGGCGCCCGGGATGTGGCCACCGTCGTATGCGCTGGTGTCCTCGTCGACCTCGACGAACACCACGCCCGGCGTGTTGAGGTTGTTCTCGGCCCATTCCGCCGAAACCAGGACATTCTCACGGCTCATCGAGCTGATTCCCACTTTCCCTTATCGGTGTTGAAAATCGACATTCTTCTAGTTCTGAACCGTTTGCCGCTCAGCCGCCGAAGGCCGGAACCCCGACCCGTCGCAGCAGCAGGTACACCTCGCAACCGAGGCAGAAGGCAAAGGCCGCGTTGAGGAACGCGGCGATCAACGCGAGCGCCGTCGCGATCAGGCCGAGCGGGGTCAGACCGGTGGCGAACCCGATCACGCCGACGACCGCGAAACCGAACCCGACGCCTTGGGCGAACCGGGGCGGCGCGGCTTCCTCCCGCTCATCGGTCGGGCCAAGACGCGGCGCGACGAGGTAGCGGTAGATCAACCCGTACGGCGCGTAGCCGAGTCCGAAGAACGCGCCGATGCCGAAGATCACGGCCTGTACGGCCAGCAGGATCAGCGCGGCGAGCGGGGAGAACGAGGACAGCACGAGCGTCACCGCGAGCACGACGGTGGTGATCCAGGCGCCGAACCGCGGGCCACGCGGATCGACGGCGGGCGGGTTGGGCATGGCCGACCTCCCGATTTACCGAAGACATGAAGCTGGGGTTTCAGTGCCGGCTACTACGGCCGACTACTTGCGGCAGTGCCACGCGCGGAGTGTCCGGGCAGGACCGTGCGACCGCGTGACCGGAAAAGGGGAGAATTCCGCCTGGGGTCAGTCGCCCGACCGACACAGGCTGCTCTGCACGCGTCGGTAATCCACCGCGCGGCGCCTGGTCAGCATGGTTGGCACGAGCCCGACACTACCGCGTACTCCCTGCTCATGGGAGGTACGTCCATCAGGTGGAACGTGCTTGACCCCGACCATGTCGGAGACCGAGCAACGCCGTGATCAGGCTGAGGCGGGTAGATGCGGGCGCAGTGCGTCGAGCAGGGTGTCGCGCTTGGGCACGCCGCCGACCCTCAGGAGTTCGGTGCCGTCGGCGGCCAGCGCGAGCGTGGTCGGGGTGCGCATCACGCCGACCTTGGTGGCCACCGTGGGCTCGTCGGTGACGTCCAACTCGACGTGCGAGACGCCGGTCGTGTCGGCCGCGAAGCTGGTCAGCAGCTTGCCGGCCTGCCGGCAGGACGCGCAGAACGTGGTGGACAGCTGAACCAGGGTGACCGCGGCGCCGGGGTCGAGCGCGGCGCGGATCGGCTCGGGAAGGGAGTCAGCGGCACTCGCCGTTGTGGCGGAGGAAACGCGGACCCTGCCGTTGTCGGCACGCAGCCACCATCCGGCGACCCCCGCGATGACCAGGGCGCCGAGCAGTACCCACACACCGATCATTGGCTGTTCGCGCTCCCACTGATGCTGACGTTCTTGGCCACGCCCTGCACGATCAGCGCGCCGCCGTTGCCGCCCTGCACCTGGACCCCGACCGGCGTCACCGCGAAGGGCAGCGGTAGCGAGTTGCGGTGGAAGGTGTAGGTCAGCTGCTTGAGGATCGGCTGCTCGATCGCGTTCGGGATCGGCCCGGTGATCGACGAGTTGGACAGTTGCACCTTGGTCGGCTTGATCACGATGTCGGTTCCGACGATGGAGATCAGGCCGTAGGCGTCGACCGTGGTCTGCACGCCCGCGATGTTGATGGAGCCCGAAAGGTCGATGCCGGCCTGGGTGTACATCGGCGTGGTGTTGTTGCCGTTGGCCTTCTGTTGCTGCTGTAGCGCCTGGTTCTTCTCGTCGACACCGAAGCCCTGGATGAAGTCGAGCGACTCCGGGTTGATGGTCAGGTCGGGCACGCCGATCAGGCGGCCGAGGTCGCTGGCCTTGATCTGCACCTGGCCGTCCACCTCGTCGACGGTCAGCGCGGAGAAGTTGCCGGAGAGCACGTTGGAGAAGGGGATGCGGACGTTCTTCAGGTCCGCGTCGACCTCCAGGTCACGCAGGGTGCTGCCGACCGGCACGCCTTGCGCCGACACCGAGATGTCCTGGTAGTCGCCGCCGATGGCCTGGGTGATGAACGGGAAGCCTTTGATGTTCACCGACGGATCGCTGGTCAGGTTCAGCTCGGTGCGCATCTTCTTGGAGATCTGGTATTCGGCGGCAGCGGCAACGCCGAAGTCGGCGGCCACCAGAACCGCGGCCACCACGATGACGATGATCAGAAGCCTTCGTACGCCCTTGCTCACGCCGCGTGTCCCACCTCTCCGCTCTACTGCAACGACAAGGGTGTCATGGCTGTTCCTGACCACCACACTCCGGTCTGATTCGGCCCCCAGCACAAAACCCGCGCCGAATCAACACAGCGCCATTTGTGTGACACTCTCGTCACGACCTGGGCTTATGCCGATCTCATGGGTATTGTCCCCGACATCTGCCGGCAACGGAGCCGTACCAGTCATACTCCTCGGCGGCCTCGACCACTTTCGTGCGGGGCCCGTCGCTGACCGGGAGGTGCGCCGTCATGGGTGTCGACCTGCTCTTGCTGACCAGCGATCCAGAGCCTGCCGCCGTGCTGCCGGCTCTCGGCCTGCTCTCCCACCGGGTACGCCCGGTCGCTCCCGACGTGGCCGCCTTGCTCGAGGCCGGACCCTACGACGCCGTCCTCGTCGACGCCCGCGTCGACCTCGCGGGCGCGCGCAGCCTGTGCCGCCTGCTGGCCAGCAGCGGCGTCGAGGTGCCCGTCGTCGCCATCATCAACGAGGGTGGCCTTGTCGCCGTCGCCGCCGAATGGGGCATTGACGAGATCATGCTGCCGACCGCGGGACCGGCCGAGGTCGACGCGCGGCTGCGCCTGGTGCGCTCGCGTCGCGTGGACGCGTCCCGGGCCGGTGAGGGTGCGATCCAGCTCGGCGAGCTCGTCATCGACGAGTCCACCTACACCGCGCGGCTGCGCGGCCGTCCGCTCGACCTCACCTACAAGGAGTTCGAGCTGCTCAAGTACCTCGCCGCGCACGCGGGCCGGGTGTTCACCCGTGCCCAGCTGTTGCAGGAGGTCTGGGGCTACGACTTCTTCGGCGGCACCAGGACCGTCGACGTGCATGTGCGGCGGCTGCGGGCCAAGCTCGGCCACGAGCACGAGCAGATGATCGGCACCGTGCGCAACGTCGGCTACAAGTTCGTCCGGCCCGGCCGAGGCGCCAGCCCGGCCGAGGGCATCGCGCTGGACCCGGTGGACGTTCTCGCCTGAGTCGGCTTACCGTCGACTTGTGCCCGAGATCAACTGGCGTAACAGCCTGACCGACGTCGAAACCACACAGCTCGTCGCGTTGTTGGCGGCCGCGAGCGCGGTGGACGGCCGCCCCAACTTCGATCCCGCCGACGGCCTGCCAGGAGACTTTCGCGTCGGTGAATACGGGCTGGCTTCCGACGGTGCCGAGCTGGTCGGCGTCGTCACCAGAAACACCGAAGGCGACTCGTTCGGCCGCCAGGTCGCCGAGCTGATCGTGCACCCGGACCGGCGCGGCAGCGGCGTGGGCACCGCGCTGCTCAGGGCATTGCTGGACCGGGTCGGGCCGGCCGCCGCCGACGACACCGAGACGCTGCGGGTGTGGGCGCACGGCGACCACCCGGCCGCCGCCGCGCTGGCCGCGCGCGCGGGCCTGCGCCGGGTGCGTGAGCTGCGCCGCATGCTGCTGACCTTCGCCGACCTGCCCGAACCGCGTCCGCTGCCGAACGGCGTTCGTCTGCGAACCTTCCGTATCGGCAAGGACGAGGCTGCCCTTGTCGAGGTGAACCACCGCGCCTTCGCATGGCACCCGGAGCAGGGCGCGCTCTCCGTCGCCGACGTCGAGGCCGACGAGGCGCAGCCGTGGTTCGACCCGGATGGGTTCTTCCTTGCCGTGCGCGCGGACGATGACACCCTGCTCGGCTTCCACTGGACCAAGATCCACCCGGAACTGGACGGGGCCGGTGCGCCCATGGGTGAGGTGTACGTGGTGGGGGTCGACCCGAGTGCGTCCGGTCACGGCCTCGGCGGCACGCTGACCCTGGCCGGATTGCGCCATCTCGCCGACCGGGGCGCTCGGCAGGTGATGTTGTACGTGGAGTCGGACAACGCGCCGGCGATCGCCGTGTACTCCCGGTTGGGATTCACTGACTGGGATGCTGACGTGCAGTACGCGTATTGACGCACTGTGTGTGGTGACCCTGCGAAGTAGGTCACGCGGGGCAAACGGCCAGGTCACGGACAGACGCACAGCTCACTCCAATGGACGTGGGCCTAGTCACCTGCTGTGTCAAGTTCACCTCCCGTTCACCTGTAGAAGATCGGCCGTCCACCAGCACTGCCTACCGTCCGTGTCAAGCGCGACCACGTCGCGATCGGTCATGGCTCCTAGTTGGAGGATCTCAGGTGAAGATCAACTACCGCGCTGCCGCGGTTGGCATCGCGGCTGCGGGGGCTGCCGCTCTGGTTCTCGCTGGTTGTGGCTCGGACAACAACTCACCCGGTGGCTCCGGTGGTTCAACGACGACCACCACCGGCTCGGCCAGCAGCATCTCCTGCCAGTCCGGCACCCTGACGTCCGGTGGCTCGACCGCGCAGCAGAACGCGATCAGCGCATGGTCCAAGGCATACGAGACCCAGTGCAGCGGCGCCACCGTCAACTACCAGGGCGTCGGCTCCGGTGCCGGTGTCACCCAGTTCAGCTCGGGCACGCTCGACTTCGCCGGCTCCGACTTCGCGCTGGACTCCACGAACCAGGCGGGCGCCGACGCCCGATGCAAGAGCGGCCCCGCGATCAACATCCCGCTGGCCCCCGGCGGCATCGCCCTCGGCTACAACATCCCCGGCGTGACCAAGCTGAAGCTCTCCGCCAGCAACCTGGCCAAGATCTTCAGCGGCAAGATCACGAACTGGAACGACGCGTCGCTGGCCAAGGACAACTCCGGCACCACCCTGCCGAACCTGCCGATCCAGACCTTCCACCGGTCGGACTCCTCGGGCACCAGCTACAACTTCACCAACTACCTGGCCAACGACGCCAAGTCCGACTGGACCGTCGGCGCCAACAAGAACTGGCCGGCCCCTGGCGGTCAGGGTGAGCACGGCAGCTCCCTGGTTGCCAGCACCGTGAAGGCCACTGCCGGCGGCATCGGCTACTTCGAGCAGTCCTTCGCAACGCAGAACAACCTGCCGATGGCCTCGGTGGGCAACGCGACCGGCGCTTTCGTCGACCTGAGCACCGCGAACGTGGCCAACTTCCTGGCCAAGGCGCAGACCGTCGGCTCGGGTAACGACCTGAAGCTGCAGTTCGACTACGCCGACACCGACTCCAACGCCTACCCGAACGTGCTGGTGACCTACGAGATCGTCTGCTCGAAGGGCAACGCCGCCGCGAAGCTGCCGCTGATCAAGAGCTTCCTCGGCTACGCGGCCAGCACCGCGGGCCAGGCCACGCTGACCAGCCAGGGCTACGTTCCGCTGCCTTCCGACCTGCAGACCAAGGCCGCCGCCGCGGTCAGCTCGCTCGGCTGAGCCAGCCTCAACACCGTTCGACCATCCCGGTCGGGGCTGGCGGGCCCCGACCGGGAAGCCACAACTGAATCGGATCATGGCAGGTGCCTGGTGCTCATCCGCAGGCCAGCGCATGATTCACGAGGTGGGATTTGCCCGCCGGTGCCGTAAGGCCCGGCGGGCAGATCGCCGATAAGCCGCGAAACCGCCAGCAAACCTCAATACCGTCAATACTGCCGAACCGAATCGATTCACCATTCCGGACAGGAGCTCGACATCGCCACCACACCAGAGCCGTCGGACTCGGCGGGCCGACCGGGCAGGCAACCCGGTCCGAGTCGCTCCCGTCATGCGTCGGGCCTGACCGCCAACGCCCCGCGCGGTGGGGACATCGGCTTCCGGCTGCTGTCGAAGAGCTCGGGCGTCTTGATCCTGGTGGTGATGGCTCTCATCGCCGCCTTCCTGATCTTCGAGGCCATTCCGGCGGTATCCAAGGACACGTCGAACTTCTTCGGCACTCTCGGCTGGGACCCGGACGGCTCCCACTCGTTCGGCATCGCCGCGCTCGCCTTCGGCAGCGTGCTCAGCTCGGCGCTCGCCCTGATCATCGGCGGTACCATCGCCGTCGGCGTCGCGCTGTTCATCAGCCAGTACGCGCCCCGAGTCGTCGCCCGCCCGCTCGGCTACCTCGTCGACCTGCTCGCCGCCGTGCCCAGCGTGGTCTTCGGCCTGTGGGGCCTGAAGTTCCTGGTCCCCGCCCTGATCCCGTTCTCCAAGCTGCTCAGCAAGTATCTCGGCTGGTTCCCGCTGTTCTCCTCGACCAACCAGGAATACGGCCAGTCGGTGTTCGCCGCCGCAATCGTCCTCGCCGTGATGGTGCTGCCGATCGTCGCCGCGATCTGTCGCGAGGTCTTCCTCCAGGCGCCGAAGGAACATATCGAGGGCTCACTGGCGCTCGGCGCGACCAAGTGGGAAATGATCAAGATGGCCGTGCTGCCCTACGGCCGCTCCGGCATGATCAGCGCACTCGTGCTCGGTTTCGGCCGCGCCATCGGCGAGACCATCGCCGTCGCCCTCGTGCTCTCCGCCAACTATGGCATCAGCTTCCGCATTCTCGACCCTGGCGGAAACACCATCGCCGCGAACATCGCCACCAAGTGGGCGGACGCCGGTGACATCGGCCGAGGCGCACTGATCGCCTCCGGTCTGATCCTGTTCGTCATCACCCTGTTGGTCAACTTCGGGGCGCGATCCATCGCCCGGCGTGGTGCACGGAAGGCAGCGGCATGACCCTGACAACGCCCGAACTGCACGCGCCGCTGCGCGGACCCAGCCTCGCCCGGCCGAAGCTGCCGATCTGGTCGTTCATCGTCATCGCCGTCGTCGCGATCGGCATCTCCGGCGCGCTGCTCGGTATCGGCGCCGTGCACGGCTACACCGCGTTCGCGATCATCGCCGCGGTGCTCTACATCATCGGGCAGACCATCACCTCGAGCTCGGTTGAGGGCTGGCGGCACGGCAAGGACCGGCTGATGACCAGCGTCCTCGTGGTGTCGGTGGTACTCGCGCTGCTGCCGCTGCTGGCGATCCTGATCTACACGATCGCGGCCGGCCTCAAGCGGTTCGATGGCGCGTTCTTCACCCACTCGATGCGCGCGGTCGCCGAGACCGACCCCAACGGCGGCGCGTACAACGCGATCATCGGCACGCTGGAACAGGTCGGCATCGCGACCATCATCGCGGTGCCCTTCGGCATCATGGTCGCGATCTACCTCGTCGAGTACTCCTCCGGCCGACTCGGCCGCGTGGTCAGCTTCTTCGTCGACGTGATGACCGGCCTTCCGTCCATTGTGGCCGGTCTGTTCATCTACGCGCTGTGGATTCTCGCGCTGCACCAGTCATTCTCCGGTTTCGCGGGCTCACTCGCCTTGCTGATCCTGATGTTGCCGACGGTCGTCCGGTCCAGCGAGGAAATGCTGAAACTCGTACCGATCGCGCTCCGCGAGGCGTCCTTCGCTCTCGGTGTGCCGAAGTGGCTCACGGTCGTGCGGATCGTGCTGCCCACCGCGCTGCCCGGCATCGTCACCGGCGTGATGCTGGCGATCTCACGCGTGATGGGTGAGACCGCGCCGGTGCTGCTCACCGTGTTCGGCAACCCCGCCATCAACAACAACCCGTTCAGTGGTGCGCAGGCATCGCTGCCGCTGTTCGTGTTCACCGAAGTCGGCGCGTCCAGCGACAACGCGGTGAACCGGGCCTGGGCCGGCGCTCTGACCCTGATCCTGATCGTGCTCCTGCTCAATATCGTCGCCAGAACGATCGCCCGATTCGCGTCGGTTCGCGACTAGAGCGTCGTCGGCTTACCAGGAAGGTGATCGTAAAATGGCGAAACGAATCGACGTCAAGGACCTGAATCTCTACTACGGCAAGTTCCACGCCGTCGCCGACGTCGGCCTCGCCGTGCCACCGCGCAGCGTGACCGCGTTCATCGGTCCGTCGGGTTGTGGCAAGTCGACCGTGCTCCGCTCGCTCAACCGCATGCACGAGGTCATCCCCGGCGCGCGGGTCGAGGGCAAGGTGCTGCTCGACGGCGAGGACATCTATGCCTCCTCCGTCGACCCGGTGATCGTCCGGCGCACCATCGGCATGGTGTTCCAGCGCCCCAACCCGTTCCCGACGATGTCCATTCGCGACAACGTCGTGGCCGGCCTGCGCCTGTCCGGCGTGCGGGACAAGCGCAAGCTCGACGACATCGCCGAACGTGCCCTGCGTGGCGCGAACCTGTGGGAAGAGGTGTCCGGCCGGCTCAACAAACCCGGCGGCGGCCTCTCCGGCGGTCAGCAGCAGCGGCTGTGCATCGCCCGCGCCATCGCGGTGCAGCCCGAGGTCCTGCTGATGGACGAACCGTGTTCGGCGCTCGACCCGATTTCGACCCTCGCCATCGAGGACCTGATCGGGGAGCTGAAGAAGGACTACACGATCGTCATCGTCACCCACAACATGCAGCAGGCCGCGCGGGTCAGCGACCAGACCGCGTTCTTCAACCTCAAGGCCACCGGCCAGCCCGGTCGGCTGGTGGAGATCGACGACACCGAGAAGATCTTCTCCAACCCGAGTCAGAAGGCGACGGAGGACTACATCTCCGGCCGCTTCGGCTGATCGGTCACGTTTCCACGGTGCCCCAAGGCTTTTGCCTCGGGGCACCGTTCGTTTTGTGGCCCCCGTTGGGAGTTGTGGCCGCCGTTTCGCTTCGCTTTGTGGCGCCGCATAATACGCCGATCATCCCCAGTGGCTGTCGGTTGTCCACAACCCCGCCAACCATCCACAACCCGCCCGCCACGCCCGCTCCGCCCAGCCATTTCGGCCTATTCTGTGCTTAGGGTGGCCCACCCCCCTGGGTGGGAGGGGTTTGTGCGCGGGCGGTTTTGTGGTGGGGCGGTTGGGGTTGCTTGATGTGGCCCGCTTACGGAGGCGATCGCTGGGAGGCGCGGCACAGCAGTCGGCGGTGCGTACGATCAGTGGATCGCATGCACCGCCGAAGGTGAGCTCAGATGTCGTACTGGTCCGAACCGGGCATCCGGCCGGTGACGACGAAGACCGTCCGCTTGGCGACCGAGACCGCGTGGTCGGCGAAGCGTTCGTAGAAGCGGCCGAGCAGGGTGACGTCCACAGCGGACGCGACGCCGTGCGGCCAGGACTTGTCCATGATCACCGTGAACAGGTGCCGGTGCAGGCCGTCCATCTCGTCGTCGTCCTCGGCGACGGCCTTGGCCAGCGCGACGTCCTGGGTGCGGATGACCTGCTCGGTCTTGCGCGCGAGGTCGACGGCGACCTGGCCCATCTGGGTGAAGTAGGGCCGGACCTCCTCGGGCAGCACCGGTTTCGGGTGCCGGCGGCGGGCGGTCTTGGCGACATGCAGGGCGAGGTCGCCCATGCGCTCAAGGCTTTCGGCCGCGTGGATGACCGCGAGCACGGTACGCAGGTCGGTCGCTACCGGGGCCTGTAGCGCGAGCAGTGAGTAGGCCTCTTCCTCGTAGGCCGACCGCGCGGCGTCGACCTTGAGGTCGTCGCCGATTACCTGCTCGGCCAGCGCGAGGTCGACCTCGAGCAGTGCCCTGGTTGCCCGGTCCATTGCCTCGGCGACCATCGCGCACATGTCAGCAAGGTGGTCGGCGAGTTCGCCGAGCCGGTCATGGTAAGCCTCACGCATGTCCCAAGCCTACGGGTAGCTCGTCGCAATCGCCGCATCCATTGATGAACCACTGATGAACCCGAGATGACCAGGTCAGGGAGTCGCCTGGATATCGGCCCTGGGTATGGGTTCTGGCTAGGCGCAGGAGGTGTCTTCCGCGGTCATCGTGGTCAGGGTCGGGGTGCTGCCGGCGCCGCCCGAGTTGGCCTGCGTGCCGCCGCTGGACTGCGCCGGTACGACCTTGCCGTCGAAGTTCGGGCCAAGGATCAGCTCGACCGCGCCATTGGCCGACTCGTCCTGCTGCAGAACGGCCTTGGGCACCGCCGACTGGAGAAGTTGGGCCTTGGCCTGGTCGGCGGAAGCGTACTTGATCACCGTCGCGGTCACGTTGTGCGAGTTGCCGCCGTTGACGACGCTGAAGCCCTGGTTCTTGAGCGCCTGCGAGGTCTGGCCCGCGATCCCCTGCTGGGTGTCGCCGCCGTTGAGCACCTGGATCTTGATGCCCTGCGGGGTCAGCGGCGAGTTCGCGGGAGGACCGGCGGGTGCGGCGCCGGGCAGCGGGGCATTGCCGATGATCGCGCCGAACAGTTGCGTCGACTGGTCGGTCAGCGGGGTCGCTTCGCCCTGCGCATTGTCCGAGCCGGTGGTGGGCAGGGTGATGAAGGTGATCTGGTTGAGATTCACGCCCTGCAGCGACTGCGCCAGCGTGATCAACGCGGACACGTCCATGTTGGCGCCGAAGGTCGACTTGCTGAACACGTTCAGCAGCGAGTTCAGCTTGCTCGGGCTGGTGAGCATGCTCTGCCCGATCACCTGACGCAGCACCGCGGCCAGGAACCGTTGCTGGCGCGCGATTTTCGCGTACTGACCGGGCGCGTCGCCCTGGACATGGTCGGCCCGCACGAAGTTCAGCGCCTGCTGCGGGGTGAGCGTGGTCTCGCCGCCCTGCGCGATGATCGTGCCGAGTTGACTGTCCACTACCGCGCCCTTGGTGCACAGGCTGACTTGCGGCAGTGCGCCCGCGAGGTCGGTGAAGCCCTGGAAGTCCATGCCGACGAAGTGGTTGATGCGCAGCCCGGACAGTTCCTGCACGGTGTCGGTGACACACAGCGGTCCGCCGACCGCGTAGATCGCGTCGAGGCGGACGCCGTCCTGCGCGGGTTCGGTCGTGCCCGAGTAGCTGCTCGACGCGTTGTCCCAACCCTTGCAGGCCGGCCGGGTCACCTGGAGGTTGCCAGGGAAGGACACAACCTCCACCCGGCTTCGGTCGGCCGGGATGTGCGCGACCATGACGGTGTCGGTGATGATCGCGTTGTTGCTCACGCCGACGCGCGCGTTCGTGCCGACGAACAGGAAGTTCTCGTCGCCGGACTGCTTGGCCCCGTTGGCGATCGCCGGGGAGTTCTCGTCGAGCGCGGCAACGGTCTGGATCTGGTCGTTGTCGCTGGTCTGGGTGCCCCACTCGACCCCGGTCAACGCGAGCACCGCGACCGCGGCCGCGATGGCCAGCCCCTTCAGGCCCCAGGAGATCCGCTTGTCGCGCGGTCCCTTCCCGCCCGGCTCCAGCGCCACGGGCTCGGGTTCACCTGGCCCGTCGGCAGGCGGAAGATCATCCGCGCCATACTGTTCAGCCTCATCCGGCTCCGCCGCATACGGCCCTTCGTGTGGCGCCGCTTCGTATGGCTCCGCGGTGTATGGCTGGGCTGGGTACGGCTCATCGGCCCCGGCCCCGA
>DASYBO010000436.1:0-24198 GCA_036500685.1 Pseudonocardiaceae bacterium
CGCCGACGAGCGGCCGAGCAAGATCTCCGAGGACGACCTGCTGCGCAAGGCCAGCTACCTGGCCGGCGCCTCCGGCGAACCGGAGCGGTCGGTCGCGTTCGCCCGCTCCGCCGTCAGCCAGGTCGACGCGGTGCAGGACCCGGAACAGGCGGCCGAGACCTATCGCAGGCTGGCGATTGCCCTGCACGCGGTGGAGGGTCGCCACCTCGAGGCGGTCGACGCGATCGAACACGCGTGGCGACTGGTCACCGATCGACCGCCGACCCGTACCCGCGCCTGGGTGCTGGCCGTGCGCGCGTCCACGCTGCGCCGGGTCGACCCCGATGGCGCCCGCTGGTCGGCCGAGCACGCCATCGAGGACGGTCGGGCCACCGGCAGCGGCGGCGCCGAGGCCGACGCGCTGGCCACGCTCGGCCTGCTCGACGGCTACACAGGCGACGTCGAGACGGCCAAGCAACACCTGACCGCGGCCGTGCGCCGCGCCGCGGCGGCCGAGGCGTACAGCACCGAACTGCGCGCCCGCTACTTCCTCGGCATGCACAACCTGGACGAGGGCCGACTCGACGAGGCCGTCCGCTACTACGACGAGTCGGTCGAGCGGGCCAGGGCCACCGGGCTGACCTGGAGCAGTTACGGGCTGGAACTGCGCATCGTGCAGATGATCAGCAAGTACGCCAGCGGCGACTGGGACGGCGCGCAGGCCGCGGCCGAACCGCCCGGCCGCCAGGTGTCCGACACGGTCCTCGCCCGGCTCACCGCGGGCGGCTCCTTCGTGATGGTCGGGCGCGGTCGACTGGACGAGGCCGAGCGCACGCTCAAGGAGCTGCGCGGCCACTGGCATCGCGACATGGAGATCGTGATGTACAGCGGATACTGCGGCGCCGCGCTCTACGTCTGGCGCAACGACCCGGACCGCGCGGCCGGCGTGGTCAACGACGTGCTCGGCTGGCTGGCCAAGGCAGGCGTCGACTGGCACCTCGGCGTCATCCGGCTGGCCGCGTGGGGCATCACCGCGCAGGTCATGCTGGCCCACCGCGCCCGACTCGACCGCGACCCGGCCGCGGAACGGGCCGCTATCGCCGAGGCCGACCGGCTGCTCGGGCTGGCCGAACAGCACGCCGAACACGGCTTGCCGTGGACGGCTTCACTCGGCCCGGAGGCCCGCGCCTGGCTGATCACGGCCAAGGCCGAACACACCCGGCTCACCGGCCCCGGCGACGCGGATGTCTGGCAGGCCGCGGTCGACGCGTTCAGCTACGGCGACGTGTACCTGCAGGCGCTGTCCCGGTTCCACCACGCGGAAGCCCTGCTCGCCGCGTCCGACGGTCGCGAGGACGCCGCCTCCGAACTGGCCGCCGCCAACCAGGTCGCGGCCCGTCTCGGCGCGGTTCCGCTCGCCGCCGCCATCGCCGACCTGGCCCGTCGCTCCCGGCTCACCGTGCCGGGTCTGATCGCGCCCCGCGACCACGTCGACCCGTTCACCCCGCGCGAGCGCGCCGTGCTGACGCTGGTCGCGGCCGGTCTGACCAACCGGCAGGTCGGCGAGGAGCTCTACATCAGCGAGAAGACGGTGAGCGTGCACCTGTCCCGGATCATGGCCAAGCTCGGCGCGAGTCGTCGCACGGAAGCCGTGGCCACGGCCTACGAACGCGGCCTGCTGGAGCCCAGCGGCTGACGCCCCGGTCAGACTCCCGGTGGCAGGGCAGCCTTGTGGTCAGCCGAGCGCCGTTCCGAGGATGGTGCTGGCGCCCAGCGACGATGTGGCCTGCAACGCGGTGCGTAGCCGGCCCAACGCTCGGTGCTGCGCGACCCGCACCGCGCCGGGAGTGGATCCGACCGCGTCGGCGGTCTGCTCGGCCGAGAGCCCGACCACCACCCGCAACACCACGATCTCCCGCTGCTTGTCCGGCAGGACCCGCAACAGTTGGGCCATCTCGTCGGAGAGTTCGCTGCGCATGGCGTGTTGTTCGGGGCCGGCCTGGTCGGCGGGTTGGTCGGGCACGTCGGCGACGGGTTCGGAGCGGTTGCGGGCGACGGCGCGGTGCGCGTCGGCGACCTTGTGCGCTGCGATGCCGTACACGAACGCCAGGAAGGGGCGGCCCTGGTCGCGGTAGCCGGGTAGGGCGGTCAACACCGCGATGCAGATTTCCTGGGCGACGTCGTCGGCGGAGGTGAAGGAGCGTTCCTGCCGGCCGACCCTGGCCCGGCAGTAGCGCAGAACCAACGGCCGGATCTGGGCGAGTAGCCGTCCCAGCGCGACCTGGTCACCGGCGATGGCATCCGCGACCGTGGCCGCGATGTCCGGTCCCTGCGGATCGGCGGACGCGGGAGAGGCGAGGGCTCGCGAGATCAGTCGAGCATTCATGTTGACCACGTTCCCGGTCTCGGTCGCGTTGGTGCCCTGTGTCGTCATGCCCGCCCCCAGATGCCGAGGTCGGCGTCGCTGGTGCCGCCATTACCGGCCCTGGCAACAATGGCTTCGGATCCCAAAGGGACGCTTATTTGAGCGATTTCTTTGAAAGGGAATTCGCTAATTAATTCTTCCGATTCCCGTACTCGGAAACTCGCATTCCGGTAGACGGTTCGACCCGTCGGTCGCGCCGTGGGTTGGTCGCCGAGTCGATCGCCCATGGCAGCTGACATGTCGCGGCCACCTCCTGTCCGCCTTGGCTTCGATCGGAGGAGGCCACGCGCCCTGAGACTTGTTTGCGATGGAGAACCGGAAGTCCGGTCGCGTGTGTTCGTCCGAGAAACCGGACGATAGTCTTGTCGCCGCAGTTGTGCCACGACAAAAATGACGTCACATTCGGATGGCCACTTTTTGGCCTTGTTCAGGCCATTGAGATAGCGGATTGCGCATCCGCGCTTATTGTCAGTGACACCCGCAGCAGTTTGTCCTCGTAGCTTGTCGTCACCGGAACTCCGACGCCGGCCGCGGTACGCATCAGGCCGCGTTCGCCGGGTAGGCACCAGCCGACGAGTTCGGCGTAGCCCGCGGCCCGAGCGAGGCGGATCAGGTAGCCGAGCAGGGCGGTGCCGATGCCGTTGCCGTGCCAGTCGTCCTCGACCAGCAGGGAGATCTCGCCGATGGCCGGGTCGCTTGTGTTGATCAACTGGCCGAGCGCCACGACCTGGTGGCCCGTGACGCCGACGATGGTCTGGCCGCGCGGCGGCGCGAGCAGGCGGTGCAGGAGCCGACGCGGGACCGACCGGGTTCCGGTGTGGTAGCGGGCGAACAGGCTCGCGCGGGAGCAGCGGTCGTGCATGGCGGCGACCGCGTCGGTGTCGGTGGGGCGGCCAGGGCGCAGCACGATGCCGGCGCCGTCGGCGGTGAGCACCGCGGTCGGGTCGGCGCCGGGGAGGTCGATGGCGTGCACCAGGTCGGCGAGGGCGGCGGCGCGGGCCAGTTCGACCTCGGTGAACGGGGTCCAGCCGCGACGGATCAGGGAGCCGTCGACAACGACCTGCCGGCCACCGAGCGCCGGCTGGGTGGCCGCGGGTTCGGCAGCGTCGGCGCCGAGCAGGGTGCGGACGGCTTCCGGGTAGCTGGTGGACCGTTCGACCAGGGCCTTCGCGGTGCGCAGTGCGCTGGTCGGACCGTCGGTGAGGTCGTGCGGATCGGCCTTGGTGATGCCGGCGCAGCGCCCGCCGACACCGCGGACGATCGTGACCAGGTCGGCCGGGAGCAGGGTTTCCGGGGTGTTGATGATGAGGTCGTCGATGACGCCGTCGGGCACCGGGAGCACGGTCAGCGCGAGGATGTTGCAGTCGCGGGCGGCAAGGCTGGCGGTGAGCCTGGCCAGGGTGCCGGGGCGGTCGGTCAGCTCGACGCGCAGCCGCCAGACGGGACCGGCCGCGAAGTCCGGGTGTGCGGTGTCCATGCACTCCAGCGTGCGGGGCCGATGTTGCCCCCTGGTTACCGCGTTGTGCCTGATTCGGACGGATCTGCTGTCGATTCGGTGGGTCCGGCCTGATCCGCAGGTTCCTCGGCGGGGGTCTCGAGCTCGGCCGAGGGGTCGGCTGAGGACTCGTCCGCCGGGGGCTCGTCGGGTTCGACCATGCCGAGGTGGCGTTGCAGCTCGACGATCCGGCGTTCCATCCTGAGCAGGCGGTCGATGTCGCGGCCGCGCGCGACGCTGCGGGCGAGGACCAGGCTGGCGCCGGCAAGGCCCGCTGTGATGACCGTGCCGGTGAGGTTCAAGGTCGGCGCGTCGCCGGTGCAGTCGAAGACGGTGGAGTACTTGCCGACCGAGCATGTGACGAACGGCACGGGAGCGAGCGCGACGCTGGCCAGGGCGACTCCGCCGAGGACGGCCGATCCGAAGGTGCGCATCAGGTCGAAGGCGGCATTGGCCACGCCGATCGCGCCCACCGTTAACAGCACGGGTACCGGGCTCGGGAAGTTCCCGAACGCGGCGGCGCAGAGCATCAGCACGCAGATGATGGCCTGCGCGATCAACACCTGCCTGTCCGGCCTGACCAGCATGGTTGTTGACCCTAGTGGCCTAGCGGAGGATCCGGTCGGCTGACTGGCCGGTGTGCGGCACAATCGCCCGAACCGCAGGTCAACAGGAGATGCTTGGTTACTGGCCAGGGTGGAAATTTCGGGGGTCGGCTCCACCCTCGCGGAAAGTCTTTTCGCTTGCGAACGTCCCAACGACGGTTTTGACCCATCTAAGAGGATGCCGGTCGGCCCGAGCGAGGGCCGGGCCGACCGGCAGTCCTGCTCAGCCGAGGGTGTCGCCTGCGATGCGTTTCCACTCGGTCAGGATCTGCGCGCGCCGGGCAGGGTCGCCGCCGATCATGGCGTCAAGGGCCAGGCCGCGAATGAGGTTGACGGTCAGCCAGAACAGCGTGTCCAGCCGTTCCGTAGACACGGTCGTGACGGCATCCGCGCCTGCGCGCCAGCCGAGTTCGCGGTAGAGGGTGCGGGTGGCGCGGCCGAGGGCGCGGTCCATCGGCAGCAGCGTCGCCCGCAACTCGGGGTCGGTGCGCGCGGCGACCCACAGTTCCAGCGCGGCGGTGGACAGGTCGCCGGAGAAGTAGTCCCAGAGCAGGTCGATGGCCTTGGCCACCCGATCGGGGTCGTCGGCCAGTACCCGGACCGAATCGCGGACCTGGTCGCTGAGCTTGGTGACCAGGTACTCCAGCGCGTGCGTCATCAGCTCGGCCTTGGTGGCGAAGTGGTGCTGCTGGGCGCCTCGGGACAGGCCGGCGCGGCGGCAGATCTCCTGCACGGTGGTGCCGGTGTAGCCCAGTTCGAGCAGGCATTCGATGGTCGCGGTGAGCAGCAGTTCGCGGGTGCGTTCGCTGCGTTGCGCCTGCGTCCGGCGGGTGGGGGCCTGGTGAGTGACCGTCACTGCTGCTCCTGTCGAGGGTGGGCGCCCACTTTACATGCAGTCCGGACTGCATGTAACTTCCGAAGTGCACTTACCTGCACCTCGGATTGTTTCTTGGAGGCACGTCGTGTCCAGCAGGCCAACGCACCGCTCATCCTGGATGGACGAGGACCTCGACGCCTTCCGCGACCTGGCCCGGACCTTCTGCGAGAAGGAACTCGCGCCCAACCAGGATCGCTGGATCGCGCAGCGGCACGTCGACCGCGAACTCTGGACCAAGGCGGGCGAGATCGGCCTGCTGTGCCTGTCCGTCCCCGAGGAGTACGGCGGCGGGGGCGGCACCTTCGCGCACGAGACCGTGCTGATGGAGGAGCAGGTGCGGGTGGGCGATGGCTGTTGGGGCAACACCGTGCACAGCGGGATCGTCGCGCACTACCTCGCCAATTACGGCACCGAGGAACAGAAACAGCGCTGGCTGCCGAAGCTGGCCAGCGGCGAGATGGTCGCCGCCATCGCGATGACCGAACCCGGCACCGGCTCGGACCTGCAGAACATCACCACAAGGGCGGTGCGCGACGGCGAGCACTACATCCTCAACGGCGCCAAGACGTTCATCACCAACGGCGGCCAGGCCGACCTGGTCATCGTCGCCACCAAGACCGACTCCGGGCAGGGCGCGCACGGTGTGTCCCTGATCGTGGTGGAGACCGCGACCGAGGGGTACCGGCGCGGGCGCGTGCTGGACAAGGTCGGCATGCACGGCCAGGACACGGCCGAGATGTTCTTCGACGACGTGCGCGTGCCGGTGGCGAACCTGCTCGGTGGCGAGGAGGGGCAGGGCTTCGTCCAGCTCATGCAGCAGCTGCCGCAGGAACGGCTGATCATCGCGGTCACCTCGGTCGCGGCGATGGAGTCGGCCGTTGCCGAGACGCTGCGCTACACCAAGGAGCGCACGGCGTTCGGGCGTCCGGTGTTCAACTTCCAGAACAGCCGGTTCAAGCTGGCCGAATGCGACACCGAGGCAACGGTCTGCCGGGCCTTCCTCGACCAGTGCATCGAAGCCCACCTCAAGGGCGAGCTGGACGTGCCGACCGCGGCCAAGGCCAAGTGGTGGTGCAGCGACCGCGCCTACCGGGTGATCGACGAGTGCGTGCAGCTGCACGGCGGCTACGGCTACATGAACGAGTACCCGATCGCGCGCGCCTGGACCGACATCCGGGTGCAGCGGATCTTCGGCGGTACCAACGAGATCATGAAGGAGATCATCTCGCGGAGCCTCTGAGCAGTCCACTGTAGACGCTCTGTCCATCGAACGAAGGGGAAGGGTGTGCGATGAGTGGACCGCTGCACGGTCTGCGGGTGATCGAGATGGCCGGCCTGGCCCCGGCCCCGTTCGCCGCGACCATGCTGGCCGATCTCGGCGCGGATGTGATCCGGGTCGACCGGGTCACCCCGGGCTACGACGTACTCGGCATTCCCGGCGACCCGCTGCGCCGCAGCAGGCGTTCGATCGGCCTCGACGTCAAGTCCGGGCAAGGCGCCGACCTGCTGCGCGCGCTCGTCGACCGAGCGGACGTGTTCATCGAGGGCTTCCGGCCCGGCGTCGCCGAACGAATGGGCATCGGACCGCGGGACTGCCTGGCCCGCAATCCGCGGCTGGTGTACGGCCGGATCACCGGCTGGGGGCAGACCGGTCCGTTCGCGCCGGTCGCCGGCCACGACATCAACTACATCGGCATCTCCGGTTCGCTGGATCCGATCGGGCGAGCGGGGGAGCGGCCGGTGCCGCCGTTGAACCTGGTCGGCGACTTCGGCGGCGGCGGGCTGTTCCTGGCCATGGGGATCCTCGCGGCGCTCTACGAACGCGGTACGTCCGGTCGCGGCCAGGTGGTCGATGCGTCCATGGTGGACGGTTCGGCGCTGCTGGCGACGCAGCTGCATGGTATGTACGCCAAGGGTTTGTGGCCGAACGGCCGGGGCGAGAACATGCTCGACGGCGGCGCCCCGTTCTACGACACCTACGCGGCGGCGGATGGGAAGTTCGTCGCGGTCGGTGCGATCGAGGAGCGGTTCTGGGCCGATCTGCTCAACGTGCTCGGACTTGACCCGGAAGCGTTGCCCAGCAGGGCCGATCCGGCGAACTGGCCGCGGATCCGGGAGATCCTGGCCGAGCGGATCTCGTCGCGGACGCGGGACGAATGGGCCGCGCTGGCGGAAGGAACCGATGCCTGCCTGACTCCGGTGCTCTCGCTCGGCGAAGCTCCCGACCACTCGCACAACGTCGCAAGGGGCACCTTCGTCGAGGTCGACGGGATCCGTCAAGCCGCGCCAGGGCCCAAATTCGACCGGACTCCGGCCGCGCCGCCGACGGCGCCCTCGGAGACCGGGGCGGACACCGACGACGTACTCACCGAGTTCGGCGTCGGCACCGAGGACATCGCGAAACTGCGCGCGGCGGGCGTGATCGCCTGATCGACGCCCGCCGCGACGCTGCTGTTACGACTTCGTGCCGATACCCATCGAGAAGATGTGCATCGCGGTGCTGTGACCTGCCGAACCGGTGCTGATGGTCGGTAGGACGACCGCCGTGACCTTCTTGTTCGGGTCGATCGGCACGGACTGGTAGTCGATGTAGACGGTGTGCTGGTATTTGCCGCCGGGACTGTTCAGGTACGGCATGGTGGCGACGGTTTCGTTGTCCGCTGGCGCGAACCAGAAGTCGTCAAAGGTGAGGTTGAACGTTGCCGTGCTCCCGTCGGTGTAGACGATGGTGCCGGGGCCGCCGGGCGAGCCCGAGTTGGACGCGCCGACGAACGCGAGCGTGTTGCCCGACCCGGAGATGGCTATCGCCTGGCCGTCCGCGGCGACGTTGTCGGCCGTGCCCGATGCCGCTCCGGGCCAGGTGAAGCCGATGCCGTCGTGCTGGGTGGTGGTGCCGGGGGTCAGGCCGGCGGTGGCAAGCGCTTGCGCGGAGAAGCTGTAGCCGGCGCCGTCGAAATCGCCCGCGGTCGGGTTGGCATCATCGCTGATCCCGACGTTGTCATAGGTGTCCGCGAGGTGGGCGTACGGCACGGTGAACTGCGCCGTGCCGGCAGCCGTGCGTGCGCTGCCGGCGAGTTGGTATCCGCCGGTCACGCTCGCTTCGAACTTGCCGGCATTCGCGCCGGCCGGCACCGTGACCGTCCATGCCACCTTCTTGACCTGGCCGGGCGCCAAGATGCCGACGTTGGTCGAACCGGTCGGAGTGGCCTGCCATCCGGTCGGGGCGGTCAGGTTCAGCGCGCCGACCGCAGCCGGTTGCTTGGCCAGGTTGTTGACCGCGGCGGTCACCGTGACCTGCTGGCCGCCGGACACGATGGTGGTGCTGTTGGTCACCGCGACCGTGACCCGGCTCGGCGACGTGGGCTGGCCCCACGTCTTCGCGTTCCAATTGGGTGCGGCGACGTTGTGCACGGGCACGCCGCCCGCGTAGGCGCCGTAGGGCACCAGGCTGACCGCGCCGAGCCCGCCGGAGGACCCGTTCAACCCCCACACCGCGATCGCGACCGTGTTCTGGCCGTTGGTGTGCAGCAGGCCCGGCGGCAGCGAGAACACGTGCTGCGGACCGAGGTCGTTGGCGTACTCGCCCAGCTGCCAGCCATTGACGAAGATCAGCGCCCGGTAGGCCGTGCTCGAACTGTCGTTGATCTTCAGGCCGAGCGGGATGTCCGTGCCGGCCGGCAGGTTGAGGTTGAAGCTGTCCCGGTACCAGCCGTCGCCGCTGGGCAGCCCGCGTTGCGTCCACGAATCGGGCAGGCTGACCTGCTGCCAGTTCTGGTCGGGGTAGCCGGGCAGGTACTCGCCGGACCGCTCGCCGTCGAGGCCGCTGACGTTGAGCGGGCCACGTGCCGGGTCGAGCAACTGTTCCCCGCCCTGGGCGCCCTGCACCCGCCAGGTCGTCGCGGCGCTGCTGCCGTTGAGGGTCGCACTGGTGAGGCCGCGGGCGGTCTGTCCGCCGCCCTCGTCGTGCCCGGAGTTGAAGTTGAGCACCGAGATCACGTTGTCCTTGCCGGGTTTCAGCAGCCCCGGCGGGAAGGCGAACGCGCTGGTGCCGCTGGGACTCGCGCCGAGTTCGGCGCCGTTGAGCCACACCTCGTACTCGCCGGCCGGGCTGCCGCCCTGACCGTCGAGGGTGATCCCGGTTTCCGTGCCGGTCGCGGTGAAGTGCCCGCGATACCAGACGAAGCCGTGGTGGAAGCCGTAGTTGTCGGCGGCGAGTTTGGTGTTGTCGGCGACGGTCCAGCTGTTGTCGTCGTAGCTCGGATCCGTTTCGGACGAGCCGAACTGGAACTTCCAGTTGTCCAAAGTGGGCAGTTGATAGCTGGGCGCGCCGGCGAGGTTGCCGGTCAGGGTGCCGTCCGCGTTGCGGTGCGTCGCGACGGGCATGCCGTTCCAGCTGACCTGGTTGACGCCGGCAGGCGCGTGCACGGTGAGCGTGGTGGCGCCGTCGGTGTCGCCGGTCAGCACCGCGATGTTGCCGTGCACGGTGCCGGTGCGCACCAGGTACGGGCCGGTGCTGATCAGCTGGCTGCCGCTGGTGCCGTCGAGCCAGAGCCGGTCGGTGGACGCGGTGTCCGCGAGCAGCAGGTCGAAGGTCGTGCCACCGCTGGTGATCCGCACCTGGGCCACGCCGTTGTGCACGTAGTTCAGCCGCAGGTCGCCCTTGCTCGCGTCCCACGTCGTGCTCACGCTGCCGTGCAGGACCTGGACCGTGGGCTGGGTGGCGTAGCGCAGCACAGTCTCACCGGGTTCGCCGGTGGGGCCGTAGAACACCGCGGTGTCCGCGTTGCCCTGTGCCGCGTCGGTCATCAGCTCCGAGGTCGAGTAGACGACGTGCGCGCCGGGGATGTCGTAGTTGGCGAGCAGCATCTTCGCGGTCTGGCCGTTGACGTGGATCGCGGTGTTGGCTTGCTGCGGAACGGTGTAGTCGCCGTCGGCCGTCTGCACGGTGACCGTGGTCGAGTCGTCGGTCTTGGCGCCGTTGTTGTTGTGTTGGAGGAGATAGAGGTGCGTTCCGGTGCTGGGGTTGCTGTCGACGATCTCGTTGAGGGCGGGGTTCGCCGATGCGCCGGAGCTGACTCGGTCGAGTTGGGCGAGGGCCGGGACCGCGTTGATCTCGTCGGCGATGCGCTTCTGGTCGTAGTACTTCGGCGTCAGCTGACGTGCCTCGTCAATGGCCGCGCCGTAGTCGTAGGAGGTGTAGCCGCCGGGGTAGGGCTCGTAACCCCAGGAGGTGCCGCCGTAGGTCATGTAGTAGCTGATCAGGCCCGCGCCGCTGGCCAACAGGTCCCGCGCGGAGGTCGCCTCGAACGCGCCGCTGACCATGGAAGCGCACGCCGCGAAGCCGGCGCCGCCCCAGTCGTCGAAGGAACCGCCCTGGAATTCGGGGAAGTACAGCGGTGAATTGGGCGTCGAGGCATGCAGCGACCACTGGTCGCCGGGCGGATTGAAGTTGCTCTGCTGCGAGCAGTTGAAGCCGTCCGGGTACTCGTCATAACCCGGCAGCTGCGTGGCGCCCTGGCCGGTGATGTAGGAGGAGTTGTGGTTGCCGCTCAACGGCACGGTGATCCCGTCCGCGCGGATCTGCTTCTCCAGATCGGCCATGTACGCGGTCTGGTCGGGCGCGCTGCCGTAGAACTCGTTCTCGACCTGCTCCATGATCACCGTGCCGGTGCCGTCGGTGAGCTGGTGGCGAGCCAGGATCGTGTCGATCTGGTGCATCCACTGCATCGCGTACTTCTCGTAGAGCGGATCGTTGGAGCGCGCGTTGCCGGGTTGGCCGTTCCACCAGCCCGGCATGCCGCCACCGTCGGTCTCCGCGTTGATGTACGGACCGGGGCGCGCGATCACATAGAGGCCGGCCGCGGCGGCCATGTTCAGGAACTCGTCCATGTTGCGCACGCCCGTGAAGTCGTAGACACCGGGCGCCGGCGAGTGGTAGTCCCAATCGAAATACGCGGTGACCGTGTTGAAGCCGGCCGCCTTCATCTTCTGCAGCACGTCGAACCACTCGTCGGGGCTGGGCAACCGGAACGGATGCACCTCGCCCGCGTAGATCAGTTGGCGTTGGCCGTCGATGAGCAGGGAGTACTTGTCGTAGCTGATCGTGTGGGTCTGTCGGGGAGGCTGGTGGGTCGGGGCCGCGTTGCCGGGTGCGGTGATCGTGAACAGGGCCGCGATCATCGCCAACGCGAGCAGTCCGATGGATAACCGGGGACGGCGGTGGAGCATCTGCCCTCGCTCTCAGTCGCTGCGCGTCATTGCACAATTACTCAGACACGGCACAGACTGCGTCGGGATCAAACAGGAGTCAACATAATTCACCGGATCTGACCAAATTTGTCGGAACGGCAGCGCATGCCAAGCGGCTGGTCATGCCCCTCGGTTGACCCGGCGCTCACTTTGGCTATGTAAAACTTAAGAACGTGCGAACTGTGCGACGGCTCTGGCTCTGCTCCGCGCTACTGGCCGTCGCAGGCCTGCTACTCATCGTGTTGCCGCCGGCACTCGCCGGCAGCCCCGCGCCGGCCGCTCGGGTCAGCACCGAGGCGGACGTGCAGTACGCAGGGCCGCCGCACGCGCCGACCGTCGCCGTGGTCGGGGCCTCGTTCGCGGCCGGCACCGGAGCAGGCTCGCCTGCGCACGCGTGGCCGGCCGACCTCGGGCGAGCGCTGCACTGGCGGGTCGTGGTCAGCGCCGATCCGGGCGCGGGCTTCGTCAGCAAGGGTGATCACGGCCGCGGCCCGTTCGACCGGCTCGCCGGCTCGCTCGACCTGCCCAAGCTGCGCCCCGGCCTGGTCATCGTCCAGGGCGGGCACGACGACGTCGGCCAACCGCAGGCGCTGATCGCGCAGCGGGTCCGTCAGCTGATCGACACCATTCACCAGCAGGCACCGGGCGCGCGGATCAGCGTGCTCAGCGTGTTCTGCGACCAGCAGGGCCCGAGCCCGGCCGCGCGGCGGACCGACGCGACCATCGTGAACACCGCCCGGCACGCCGACCCCTCGGTGCTGGTGTTCGACCCGCTCGCCGGGCACTGGCAGTTCCCGCGCATCCACGACCACCTGCACCCGACTCCGGCCGGCCATCAGGACATCGCCAACCGCCTCGCGGCCGAGCTGGCTCGGGCCGGGGTGGGGCCCTCGGTCGTGCGCTGATCCGACTCTGAGTGGTGAACGCCACACCCCTCCCGGGTGACACCCGATCGAGTTAGTCGAAGCTCCCGTGCCGGCCCGCGCCCGAGGCGAACCGGGCCGCGCCGGGCAGCGTCTCCTCGGTCAACGCGGCCCGCGCACCGGCGAACTCGGCGGCCAGCGCGGCCTCCTCGGTGAGTCCGTCCTGGCTCAGCGCGGACGCGCGGTCGCCACGCAGGCAGCGCTGCGGGAACGCGGCCAGCGACGCGGCCAGCTCCTCGGCGGCGGCGCGGGCCTGACCGGCCGGCACAACGCGGTTGGCAAGGCCGATGTGCAGCGCCTCGGCCGCGTCGACCGGGCGTCCGGTCAGGATCAGGTCCATGGCCCGGCTCTGCCCGATCAGCCGGGGCAGCCGCACCGTGCCGCCGTCGATCAGCGGCACGCCCCAGCGCCGGCAGAACACGCCGAACACCGAGGTCTCGTCGGCGACCCGCAGGTCGCACCACAAGGCCAGCTCCAGCCCGCCCGCGACGGCATGCCCTGCGACGGCCGCGATCACCGGTTTGCCCAGCCGCAGCCGGGTCGGCCCCATCGGGCCGTCGCCGGCCGGATCGAGCCGGTTGCCGCGCGCGGAGCCGACCGCCTTGAGGTCGGCGCCCGCGCAGAACGTGTCGCCGGCCCCGGTCAGCACCGCGACGCTGGCTGTCTCATTCGCGTCGAATGCGCGGAACGCCTCGGCCAGCGCGGCGGCCGTCGGCCCGTCCACCGCGTTGCGTACCTCGGGTCGGTTGATGATCACCGTGGTCACCGGTCCGGCCGTCTCGACCAGTACTTGCTCGGCCATGGATCCTCCTGGCAGAAACTCGACACCCGCAGGTGGGCACGCCGCGCGCGAAACTCGCGTTAGCGGTGCATGGTCCACTACGGTTACGGCGGAAAGCCACGAACGGGGGTAACCGCGGCGGCCCGTCGAATCCCACCAGGTCGGATTCGACAGGGCCATCAGCGTGATTGTTGTGGTCACGGTGAGCCCGTTCGGGAGACTATGGGCGCAGGGCGGTGGACGACGGGCCTGGTGACGGGCTCGGCGCTCCGCACGGGAGCTGTTTGGGACTGGTGAACTTGAAAAAGTTAATTGTCCTGGTTGTGGTCGCGTTCTTGCTGTTCTTCCTGATCACGCAACCGGCTGGGTCAGCCAATGTGGTGACCACGATTCTCACCTGGTTGAAGGAAGGCGCGACCGCGATCGTGACCTTCGTGCGAAGCCTGTTCCCATGAGCAATCGGTTCCGCGACACCGCACGCCATGGCGTCCGGGATGGTCGATCGGCGCCCGCATCGGCCGACAACTACATAGTGTTACCGGATCTGGTCAAGTCTGGTTCAGATTGGACCGTCCGGGTGGAAAGTGGCGCATAACGCGCTGGTAACGGGTTTTTGTCCGAACTGAGGTCTAGCGATCTGTCGGTGCGAGGCAATACGGTGCGCGCATCGGGGTGATCATCAGCCCACGAGGAGGCATGGATGGTCGAAGATCACGGGATCGACGAGCTGGTCCGCCAGTGGACAGCCGATCGTTCTCAGGACGCTGAGCTGAACGCGGCGACGCAAATCGCCTCGGAATGGCTCGCCGAGTCGACGTTCACGACCACGCCGCAGCTGCCGGGGATTCCGGGGCAGCGGGGGTCGTCGGGGTCGTCTCGCTTGTTCTCCGTCGAGTCGGTCAGTCCGGCTTACGTCGCCGCCATGCGCAAGAGGTTGCCCGGAGTACCGGAAGACCTGCTCGCGGCAGCGGCGAACTGCTGGCAACTCGTCGGGGACATCGCCGAGGCCGAGAAGTGGTGGGATGCCGGGCTCAGCCCGCTCGACCAGCGCGCTCTCGACTACCGGGCCGCCGGGCTCTCGCCCGCCGATCTCGCCCGGCACCTCGGTCCCTACACCGTGCTCGAACACCTGCGTCGGGGCAGTTCCCCGAACTGGTGTGTGGCACGGCTGCGCCGGCAACGGCGCGATGGCGTGAGCTGAGCAACATTTCGCGGGTCTGCGGGGACCCGTTGTTCAGCAGCGTCGATGTGTTGTGTTTGCGGGAGCCGGTCTGGGCCGGCTCCGAGCAGTCGAGTCAGGTTCGTTCGCGTGGCCTCCTCCACCGGCGACAGTGCGTAACCTCCGCGCCAAGCGGTCGTTGAGCCAGTGTCGGTAGTCGGTAATTCGATTTCGAGGCATGACACGTGGCGAGCCCGGCGCAAGCGCCCCCATCTCAACGAGTCGATCCGCCGCGCCGCAGGCTGGGCATCGTCGGTCGACTCGTCGCCGTCGTCGCCGTGCTCGGGCTCGGCACCGTCGGCGTACTGGTGTTGACCAGGGCGACCACGCCGCCGACCGAACTGTCGGCTGCCGACATTCCCGCGTTGCAGATCAAACCGGCTCCGGTGCAGCCGGACACCTCGGTTCCTGCCGTGCTCACGGCCGCCGACCCGCTCAGTACCGCGCCCACCACGTTGACCGGCTGGGCACAGAAGGTGAGCGCGGCGACGGGCATCCCGGAACCGGCCGCCTGGGCCTACGGCAACGCCGAACTCGCCACCCGTGCCAACGATCCCGGCTGCCGCCTGACCTGGGCGACGCTGGCTGGTATCGGCCGGATCGAGTCGAACAACGGCCAGTTCGGCGGGGCGAGCCTGCGACCCAATGGCGAGGAGACCAAGCCGATCATCGGCGTGCCCCTCGACGGGACCGGCGGCAACGCCAAGATCCCGGACACCGACCACGGCGCCCTCGACGGCGACCCGGTGTACGACCACGCGGTCGGCCCCATGCAGTTCCTCCCGCAGACCTGGCGCGAATACGCCCAGGACGCGATGGGGACCACCACCGCCGACCCCGAGAACATCAACGACGCCGCGCTGACCGCCGCGAAGTACCTGTGCGCGGACGGCCGCGACCTGTCGACCCCGGTCGGCTGGTGGTCGGCGATCATGTCCTACAACGCCTCCATCGACTACGTGCAGAAGGTCTTCGGCGTCGCGGACAACTACGCCCGGCAGGCTCTCAAAGCGGTTGGCAGCGCCTGACCTGGCAATGAGCTGGCAATCCACGGGTGCGACAGCGGGTAGTGCGACGTGGGTCACGATGGCGGCGGTGCTAGCGTCGATGCCGTGCGTGGCGGCTTGTTCAGCTCCCGCGGCCTGCTCATCGTCGCGGTCAGCGTGGTGTCCCTGATCGGGGGCGCCCTGCTCGCCTGGTGGCAGTGGGACCGCTACCAGTCGGCGAGCGGCACGCTGCAGAACCTCGGGTATGTGCTGCAGTGGCCGCTGTTCGGGGTCTTCCCGGCGTTCATGTTCTACCGGATCGGCCTGGCCGCGAAGCGCGCCCGCGAGGCCGACGAGGCAGCCGAGGCCGACGACGAGGTTCCGGAGCCGAGGGCGGCCGAGCCCGTCGAGCCTGCGGTCTCCGCCGACCAGTGGCTGGCCACCCGGGCCTACGTGCAGAAGCAGGTCCCCACGCACACGGCTGAGGAAGACCAGGAACTGCTGGCCTACAACCAACGCCTCGCCCAACTGAGCGCAAGCGAGGAGCAACCCCATGCCAGCTGAGACCGAGCCGGACACGCAAGCCAAGCAGGCGAGCACCAAGCCCACCGTGAGTGAGTTGCGGGCCAAGCGGATCGACAGCGCGCTCAAGCGCTATCGGGTCATCGCCTACATCGTCGGCGTCGGCCTGCTCGCGTTGACCGTGGCCACCATTCTGGACTGGGGTTTCGGCATCCCGCAGGCTGCCGCTGTGGTCGGGCCGCTGCACGGGTTCCTCTACATGATCTACCTGGCGCTGGGCATCGACCTCGCGCTCAAGGCGCGCTGGTCAGTGGTGGGCAGCCTGCTCGTGCTGTTGGCGGGCACCATCCCGTTCCTGTCCTTCGTCGCCGAGCGGCAGGTCACCAAGCGCGTGCGTGCAGGTCGGAAGCTCTGACTTCAGCTCGTCCAAGATCGTCGGGATGCCCTTGCGGTGTTCGAGGGCCATGCGGAACTTCGGGCACTGGGTGATGTCCTTGTGCGGGCACTCCAGCACGTGTTCCAGCATCTCGTGGGCATGGCTGAGCTGGGCGATCTCGGTTTCCAACTGGTCCATCTTGGTGCGAACGGTGGCCCGCCAGTTCGGCGCGAGCGCGAGCCGTTCGCGCACGATGTGACCGATCTCGGTCAGCGTCCAGCCCGCGTCCTGGCACAGCCGCAGCAACGCGACCTTGGTCAGCGCCTCCTCGGTGTAGCGGCGCTGCCCGCCCTTGCGCGCGTCCGGCGTCAGCAGGCCCTTGCGTTCCCAGAACCGCAGGGTCGAGGTGGGGATGCCGGTCGCTTCCGAGAGTTGCCCGATGGTGAGCATGTGTCTCCTTGACTTGAACCATGGTTCAAGTCCCAGTGTGGTGGTACAAACCACAACTCGCCAGGAGCCGTTGACGTGACTGCCACCCATCAGGATGAGTTCGAAGCCCTGTTCGACCCGGCGAACCGCGCCCACCCGTACGAGCTCTACGCCGCGCTGCGCGAACGCGGCCCGTTCACCAGGATGAACGGCCTGATCGGCGTGGTCGCCGACCATGAAACCTGCGCGAAGGTGCTGCGCGATCCGGCCATGTCCAGCGACAGGGCCAACAGCCAGCTCGGCCGGATGCGCCAGGTCCAGTTGGACGAGGGCGATCGGACGCCGACCGTGTCCTTCCTGTCCATGGATCCGCCGGACCACACCCGGTTGCGCAGGCTGGTGTCCAAGGCGTTCACCGCCAAGGTCATCGCCGGCATGCGGCCCAGGGTCCAGGCCGTTGTGGACGAACTGTTCGCCGCGTTCCCGACCGACGGTCAGGTCGACATCGTGCCGCGACTCGCCTACCCGCTGCCGGTGCGGATCATCACCGAGATGCTCGGCGTGCCGCTGGAGGATCACGACCGGTTCGAGCACTGGTCGCGCATGCTGGTTCGCGGTCTCGACCCGATGATGAGCTTCGCCGACGACTCGATCCTGGCCGAGATCGACAAGGCCAGCCAGGACCTTGCCGCCTACTTCGTGGACCTGATCGCCAAGCGCAGGCGCGACCTCGGCGAGGATCTGCTGTCCAAACTGGTGCTGGCCGAGGAGGAGGGTGATCAGCTTACCGAGGCCGAACTGGTCGCGACCTGCATCCTGCTGCTCGTCGCCGGGCACGAGACGACAGCCAACCTGATCGCCAACGGCGTGCTCGCCCTGCTGAGCCACCCCGACCAGCTGTCCGCGCTACGGGCCGACCCGAGCCTGATCGACGGCACCGTCGACGAGATCCTGCGCTACGACCCGCCGGTCCAGCTGACCACCCGAGTAGTGACCCAGGAGACGACGATCGGCTCGGTCACGGTGCCTGAGGGCGGTGTGCTGCTCATGTTGCTCGCTGCGGCCAACCGTGACCCCGAGGTGTTCGCCGACCCGGATCGCTTCGACATCACCCGCGACGCGCGCAAACACCTGTCCTTCGCCGCGGGCGCCCACTTCTGCCTCGGCGCGCCACTGGCCAGGTTGGAGGCTTCGGTCGCACTGACCGCGTTCGCGCAGCGGCTCACCGATCCAGTGCTGGACGCCGAGTCACTGCGCTACCGCGCCCACGTGAACCTGCGGGGGCCTGAGCAGATGATCGTCCGCTTCGCCTAGCCGGCGGTAGCCTGGTTCCGGCGCGACTCCGACGGAGGCACGAACGCAGATGAGCGAGACCGATTCGCACGTCCACGTCGCGCAAAAGGTGCTGGAGACCGGCCCCGCAGTCCGCAACCTGGTCGTGTCGATGCTGGGCCGCGCGACCGACGCTCCGAGCATCGTCACCACCGGTTGCGGAGTCCAGGTGCCCTACGCGATGACCTCTGCCCGTCCGGAAAGCGTCACCTGCCTCGCTTGCCGGGAGCACGCCCAGCGGGAGTACCTGCGCTTCGCCGAACAGGTCGAGCGCTTGGGGCAGGCGGGCCCGATGCCCGGCATGAACATCACCGGCGGCCAGGTGGCCGAGGCAGCGGAACGGCTCCGGGATCTCGCGAAGAGGTTCTCCAGCTAGTGCGTACCTAGCCGAGGATCGGGGCGTGCCGCACGTGATAGGGCGGCACGCACCGGCTGCGCAGCGCGTCCGCGTCGATCGAGGCCGGCCGGTAGGCGCAGGTGGCCAGTCGCCTGCGCATCAACCCGACCGGCTCGTCCAGCCGGTCGGCCCGCCCGGAGATGAACGCCCATTCGTGCTCGTCGGAGGAGAAGCAGCACACCGTGCCGAACACGTCCTGAAAGCGTTGGTAGCTGCGGATCAGCGTGCCGTTGCGCCACAACGTCGGGCAGCCGGCCTGGCCGACGACGACCCCGCCCTCGGTGCACGCTGCCTGGCACATGGCCAGGAACTCCGTGCCGTACAACCGATTGTGCTGTGCGCCCGGTTCCTCGGGGCGTTCATCCGGCAGGTCGACGAGCACGATGTCATATTTGGCTTGGGCTGGCTCGGCCGCTCCGCGCACGAATTCCCAGCCGTCCGCGAAGTGCATCCGCACCGGGCCATCGCCGCGCACCGCCGCGTCCAGTTCGGATTCGGTGTAGCCGTAGGGGAGATGCCGCGCGCACAGTCGCACGGTTTCCTCGTCGATGTCGACGTGGTCGACGACGCGCGCGCCGGCGGCCACCGCGATCTGGCTGACCACGCCCTCGCTCGACCCGACGACCAGCACCCGGTCCACCCGCTCGGCCAGCAGCAGCGCAGGCACCAGCAACGCCTCGTGATAGACGAGCTGACTGAACTCGGTGCTCTGCCGGTCGTTGTCACAGAACAGCGAGATGCCCTGGTGCGTGCGGCCGATCAGGACGTGCTGGAACTTCGTCTGCGTGTCGACGAAAACCTCGTCGACCTCCCAGGTGCGGGTCAGCCCAGGCGCTAGGGGTTCGTGCACCTGGATAGCCGGAACCGTCAACGAACTGCCTCCTGTTCGTGGTGGGGGCGGCCGCGCCGAATCGTGGTGATCTTGGCCGACCGGGCGCCGAGCGACTCGGCCAGCAGGCGCATGGCCAGTTCGGGGTCGGCCCGGTTGCCGCAGGTGAACACGTCAAGGAACACCGACCCGAGTTCCGGGTAGGTGTGCAGGGACGCGTGGGATTCGGAGAGCAGCGCGATGACCGTGACACCTTGTGGCACAAAGCGTCTGGACACCACGTCGCACACTGTCGCGCCCGCCGTGCGCAGCGCGCTCTGCAAGCTGCCGAGCAGGAAATCAACGTCGTCAAGCGGCTCGGGATCGATGCCCTCGAACTCCGCGAGCACATGCTGCCCGAGAAATACACTGCCGATCATCTGCCAACCTCCTCACCGGTACTCGACACGCACACCGTTGCCAGCGGCGGAAAGCCGTTGAAAGCGATCGACGAGTAGCTCGCCGTGTAGGCGCCCGCCGCGAGAAAATCCACGTGGTCGCCCGCGGTGAGGGCGAGCGGCAGCCGGTAGTCGCTGTGCTGGTAGATCACGTCGTCGCCGTCGCAGGTCGGACCGGCCAGCACGACCGGCCCGTGTGGACCGTCGTCGTGCGCGGTGACCAACCGGTAGGTGATCGCCTCGCCTTCGGTTTCGGCCAGCCCGCCGTAGCGGCCGACGTCCAGGTACACCCAGCGGTGCGCGTCCAGGTTCGATTTGCGCGACACCAGCACGACCTCGCTGCGCAGCACCCCCGCCTCGGCCACGAGCACCCGCCCCGGCTCCAGCGTCACGCGCGGCACCGCGGGGAAGTGGCGGCGCAGGCTGCCCTGGATCGCCGCCGCGAACTCGACGGTGCCCGGTACGTCGCTCCGGTACCCGACCGGAAAGCCGCCGCCCAGGTTCACCTCGGTCAGGCCGAGTTCCGCGCTGATCCGCGCGGCCACCGCGATACCCTCGGTCCACGCCCGAGTATCGGTCTGCTGCGAACCGACGTGGAACGCGACGCCTGCCGCGCGCAGCCCGAGCCGCGGCGCCGCGCGCAGGATCTCCAGCGCCATCGCGGGCGCACAGCCGAACTTGCGGCCGAACGGCGTGGCCGAACCTGTTGGCTGCACGAGGATCCGGCAGAACACCTCAGCGCCCGGCGCGTGTCGGGCGATCGCACGCAGATCCTCGTTGCTGTCCGTTGTGAACCGTCGCACGCCGCTCGCGTGCGCGAACGCGATGTCCGCGGCCTTCTTGATGGTGTTGCCGTAGGACAGCGTGCTGGGCTCGGCGCCCTCGGCGAGGCAGGCCGCGATCTCGGCCGGCCCGGCCACGTCGAACTCGGCCCCGAGTCCGGCCAGCAGGCGCAGGATCTGCGGTGCCGGATTCGCTTTCACGGCATAGCAGATCCGCGCGTCCGGCCACGCGTCGCGCAGCTCGCCGAACCGCCGCGCGACCACGTCCAGGTCCATCACCAGGCACGGCGTATCGGGCCGCTGTCGATCGAGAAAGGCGCGGATGCCGCTGGTGAGGTGGGTATCCGCCTTCATCACAACGCGCTCGGTCATCCACCGTCCTCCTCACCAAGTCAGAGCCCAGGAGAGCCTGCTTGGTGGAGTGGCGCTTACGCAAGACTGCGAATGGTGACGGCCGAGCTCAGACCACGATGAGGTAGATCCCGTAGGCGACGATCAGCAGGCACGCGGCGAAGCAGATGATCGAACCGGTGAACGGAGCCGCTCCCGACCCGCCCTGTTCCTTGAGCGTGGCCTGCCGGGACAGGCCGATCACGCCAACCGAGAACAGTGCGACAACGCAGACCGTCGCGACAAGACTGGCGACCAGCACCACGCCGAGGTCGCCCCAGTGGATGTTCATGGCGTTCTCTCCGTACTCGAGGTTCGTGCTCAGGCGCCGACTTCGGCCGGCTGCTGGGGATCGATCGTGGTGGTCTCGTTGACATTCTTGGAGTTCACCGGGTTGCGCCGCGATGCGGCGAAGATGCCACCACCGATGATGATGCCGACCAGCGCGACGATGATCGTGCCGGTCGGACCACCGGATGCCGCCTTGCCGGCCGCCGCGCCGACCACGGCCGCCGCCGGCAGGGTCAGGATCCAGGCGATGGCCATCTTGCCGGCGACGCTCCAGCGCACCTCGGCCAGTCGCCTGCCGACACCGGAGCCGATCACGCCGCCGGAGACGACGTGGGTGGTGGACAGCGCGAAGCCGAGGTGCGACGACGCCAGGATGGTCGCCGCCGAGGAGGCCTCGGCGGCGAAGCCCTGCTGGGTCTCCACGTCGGTGATGCCCCGGCCCAGCGTGCGGATGATCCGCCAGCCGCCGATGTAGGTGCCGAGGCCGATGGCGAGGCCGCAGAGCAGGATGACCCACCAGAACGGGTTCGCGCCCTTGGGCTGGATGCCGGCCACGATGAAGGTCAGCGTGATGATGCCCATCGTCTTCTGCGCGTCGTTGGTGCCGTGCGCCAGCGCGACCAGCGAGGCAGACACGGTCTGGCCCGCGCGGAAGCCGCGCTTGACGGTGTCCTGCCTGGTGCGCTGGGTCAGCGTGTAGACCAGGTAGGTCGAGATCATGGCGACGATGCCGCAGACCAGCGGGGAGGCCACCGCCGGAATGATCACCTTTGCCACGACGGTGGTGAAGCTGACCGCGCCGGTCCCGAACGCGATCCAGGTGGCGCCGATCAGGCCGCCGAACAGCGCGTGCGACGAACTGGACGGCAGGCCGAGGTACCAGGTGATCAAGTTCCAGATGATCGCCCCGATCAGCGCCCCGAAGACCACGTACGGGCCGCTGACGTGGTTGAACTTGGATTCGTCCACGATGCCGCCGGAGATGGTGCTGGCCACCTTGACGGACAGGAAGGCGCCGGCCACGTTCAGCACGGCCGCGATCGCGACCGCGACCTTGGGCTTGAGGGCTCCGGTGGCGATCGACGTGGCCATCGCGTTGGCCGTGTCGTGGAAGCCGTTGGTGAAATCGAATGCCAATGCGGTCAGGACCACGATCACGACGATCAGGGGAACACTCACGAGGGCCACCTCCGGTGGGGACGTCGCGTGAACGTTAACGATCGCCGGGAAACGGGCGGTGAATCACGAACGTCTGTTGCGTACCGAGGAGGCAGAGACTGCCGCGTTGGTGAGTACACGCTGAGTGAACTGCGGAGAATCGCTGACCGTATCCACCCGGGTACTGAAAGCGATTCAACTTATCCGGTAAAGAGCCTGGCCGGCCAGCGTTTTCGTCACCGTTTCGAACTAGTGTGAGGACGTGACGGGGGGTACTCTCTGTTACGCCGCTCGGGTTTCCGCGGCGACGCAGGACGCGGTGACCCGAGAGTGCCCACAGTCGCGCAAGGTTATGTGCCGGTCGAGAACCCGCCGGTTGGTGTCCCATGGGCTATCGAGTCGGGAGGCCCTCAAGGTGTCAGCGGGTTCGTCGATGTACTGTGCCGAGTCTCCGCCCGTGCTTCGTCGCGTCGTTGCGGCAACACGGCCCGGGCGCGCGCTACCGTCGTTTGTTGGCTGCCCAGGTTTCTCGCAGCCGGACCGGACGGGGGCGCGCGGATGACCGAGATGATCGTAGGTGGCGTCGGCAACGACGCGGCCCTGCCGTTCCCCCCGGGCCTGCCCGCGGATGTGCAGGGCTTCCCCGATGACCTGCCGGACGACCTGCCCGCCGTGATCAGCGGCGAGCTGGCCAACTCGGTGGTCCCCGAACTGGAAACCGTGCGCGAGCCGGACACCCGGCCCACCATCCGGCCGGTCCGGGTGGGCGCGCCGCCCACCGATATCGCGGCGACGGTCGCGGACGCTGTCGCTGGTGACCGGCGAGCGATGGATCGGCTGTTGTCGCAGGTCCGGCCGTTGGTGGTGCGCTACTGTCGGGCCAGGGTCGGCCGGCAGGAACGCTCGTTCGCCTCCGCGGACGACGTCGCCCAGGAAGTCTGCCTCGCGGTACTGACCGCGTTGCCCAGCTACCGCGACCAGGGCAGGCCGTTCCTGGCGTTCGTGTACGGCATCGCCGCGCACAAGGTCGCTGACGCGCACCGCGCCGCCGCCCGCAACCGCTCCGAACCGGTAGCCGACGTACCCGACGAACCGGATGAGCAGGCCGGACCGGAACAGCGCGCCATGCGCGGCGAACTCTCCGGCGAGATGGCCGAACTGCTCAAGGTGTTGCCGCCCAAGCAACGCGAGATCGTCGTGCTTCGCGTGGTGGTCGGCCTGTCGGCCGAAGAGACCGCCGACGCGGTCGGATCGACCCCCGGCGCGGTCCGGGTCGCGCAGCACAGGGCGCTGAGCCGGCTGCGCGCCGCACTTCCCGCGATGTACCGAGACTGACTGAAACCAAACGAAAGCGGCACATCGGAGAAATTCCGATGTGCCGTTTCTCAGGACCCGAGTAAGCGGGACAGCGCGTCGCGCGCGGCCGCGCTCTTCTTCGCCACATCGGTCAGCACCTCGGCAAGGCCGAGCAGCCACTCGTCCAGAGTGACCTGTTTGCGGCTGATCACCACGTCCCGCACTACCTTGCGGATCTCCGCGTCCACGCCGCGTTTGCCCTGTCGCAGTTCGAGTTGCCGGTCACCGCCGAACACCCGCACCGCGATCGGCTGCCCTGGCCTGCCGTTGACCCGGTCGCCCATGGACCGGCGGTACTCGATCTCCACCATGTCCTCGGGCAGTGCCGAACCCAGCGTGCCGGTCAACACCCGCGCGTAG
>DASYBO010000437.1:0-4791 GCA_036500685.1 Pseudonocardiaceae bacterium
CGGGTCGATGCCGGTGGCTACCTCAAGCAGCACCAGTTCCACGTCTGAACCGGATCAACTCCAGGAGAGCCAGTGCGAGTCACCGTCGACGACAAGTTGTGCATGGGCCACACGTTGTGCAGCGTGAACGGCCCGGACGTCTACGACCTCGACGAGACGGGACACTGCCGTCCGCTCGTGACCGAGGTGCCGGCCGAGCTCGAGGAGCAGGCCGTGTACGGCGCCGACGCGTGCCCGGAGCGGGCGATCACGGTCGCCCGCTGAGCAGCGATGGACCTCGGACTGGCTGGTGCCGCCGTGCTCGTCATCGGCGGCACGAAAGGAATGGGGCGGGCCGCAGCGGAGGCCATGGCGGCGGAAGGAGCGCGGGTCGCGGTGCTGGCCCGGTCCATTGCCGGACTCGAGGACACCGTGAACCACCTGCACCGGCTCGGCGCGCCCGAAGCACGGGCACTGTGCGCGGACATCACCGAAGGCGAGCAGGTCGCGGAGGCGTTGGCACAGCTGGGCCTGCGCTGGGGCGAGCTCAACGTCCTGGTCAACGCGACCGGTCCGGTCGGGATCGGTGTCGGCCGCTTCACCGACATCGACGACGACGAGTGGGCCGGCACCTTCGATGTCGGGGTGCTCGGCACGGTCCGGTGCGTGCGGGCGGCGCTGCCGTTGCTGCGCGCCGCCGCCTGGGCCCGCATCGTGAACGTGTCGGCGCACTCGACCCGTCGCCAGTCACCGGACCTGGTCGCCTACACGGCGGCCAAGTCGGCGTTGACCAGCCTGAGCAAGAACCTCGCGCTCAGCATGGCGCCGGAGGGCATCCTGGTGAACACCGTCTCGCCCGGTTCGTTCCTGTCCGACGGCCTGCGCGACTACCTGGCGGCGCTGCCCGCCGAGCGCGCCGTCGATCCCGGCGACCTGCGCGATGCCATGCGGGTGATCGAGGAGGACTTCGGTCATCCGGCCTGGCTCGGGCGCGCGGGTGCGCCGGAGGAGATCGGTCCGCTCATCGCGTTCCTCGGCTCGCGCCGCAACACATACATGACCGGCACGAACGTCAACGTCGACGGCGGCTCGGACTTCTGAGCAGGAGTGGATGATGTTCCCGATACCAGCGGTCGACCTGCGGTCGGAGTTCTACTGGACCTCCGGCGCGGACGGTGTGCTGCGGCTGCAAGGCTGCGAGGACTGCGGCGGGATCGTGCACCCGCCCAGCGCGGCCTGTCACCGGTGCCGAGGTTCCCGGCTCGTGCCCCGGCCTGTCAGCGGCAAAGGCACCGTTGTCGCGGTGACCGTGAACCATCAGGCCTGGCAACCGGATCTGCCGGTGCCGTACGCGATCGCCGTAGTCGCCATCGCCGAGGACCCGAGCGTGCGGCTCACCGCGCGCGTGGTCGGCGCCGATCCCGAGAGCGTCCAGATCGGACAACAGGTGTCGGTCTCCTTCGAACGGCGGGCGGAGGTGTGGATCCCGGTGGTGACGGCGGTTCCCGGCGAAATCGACGCGGAGCTGCCGGTCGTCGAGGAGACACCCGAGCAGGTCCGTTTGGCCGTCCGCGCGCCCGCGACGGCCCGGCGCTACGAGCACGCCTCGGTGATCAGCGGCATCGGCAACAGCCGGCTCGGCCGCAGACTCATGGTCGATCCGCTCAGCCTCGCCGTCGACGCCTGCCGCGCCGCCGTTGCCGACGCCGGTCTGACCTTCGCCGATATCGACGGTCTCGCCACCTACCCCGGTGGCGGCGTCGGAAACGGTTTCAGCGAAGGCGGGCTGACCGCGGTCGAGGAAGCGCTGCGGCTGCGCCCGGTGTGGTACGCGGGCGGTGCCGAACTGCCCGGCCCTGGCGGATCCGTCGTGGCCGCGATGCTCGCGGTGGCGGCTGGACTGTGCCGGCACGTGCTCTGCTTCCGCACGGTGTGGGAAGCCACCTACGCCGAGTTGCTGCGCACCGGACGTCGTCGGCCACCGGCAGGCGATCCGATCGGCGGCCCGATGACCTACACCGCGCCATCGGGCTCGTTCTCCGCCGCCAACACCCTGGCCCTTGGTGCGTCGCACTACCTGCACCGGTTCGGCGCGAGCCGGGAGACGCTGGGCTGGATCGCGCTCAACGCCCGAGCCAACGCGGCACTGCACCCCGACGCGATCTACCGGACGCCGCTGACGATGGACGACTACCTGGGCGCGCGCACGGTGAGCAGCCCGTTCGGCCTCTACGACTGCGACGTGCCCTGCGACGGCTCGATCGCCGTCGTGGTGTCGGCCGCCGAGACCGCGCCGGACCTGCCGCATCCGGCGATCCGGTTCGAGGCGGCCGGCACCCAGATCGTCGAGCGGGTGAGCTGGGACCAGAGCACACTGACCCACGAGCCGCAGGTACTCGGTCCGGCCATGCACCTGTGGACGCGCACCGACCTGCGTCCCGCCGATGTCGACCTCGCCCTGCTCTACGACGGATTCACCTTCAACTGCCTGTCGTGGCTGGAAGCCCTGGGGTTCTGCGGCATCGGCGAGGCACCGGGATTTCTGGACGGCGGCAAGCGGATCGCACGCGACGGCGAACTGCCGCTCAACACCCACGGCGGCCAGCTCTCGCACGGCCGCACCCACGGATTCGGCCTCCTGCAGGAGGCAGTCACCCAGCTACGGCACGAGGCGGGACAGCGGCAGGTGGCGGGCGCGGAGGTCGCTGTGGTGTCCAGCGGCGGCCTCACCCCGGCCAGCGCGCTGCTGCTGGTCCGCGATCGCTGAAGCACAATCGAGGAGTTGAGGACATGGCGATAGCAGTGAAGACCGGAGCGCGACTGCGTTCGGCGGTATGCGACACCGAGGTGATCGTGATCCGCGCCCGGGCCGACGAGCTGGACCTGCGCTGCGGCGGCGCGCCCATGCTGCCCGAGGGCGTGTCGGCCGATGCGTCGGCCGAGCCGGCCGCGGGTTTCACCGAACCGACGTTGCTGGGCAAGCGCTACGCCGACGCCGACGAGACCATCGAGCTGTTGTGCACCAAGGCGGGCGCGTCGACGCTGTCCATCGGCGACACGCCGTTGGCGGTGAAAGGGCCGCGTCCGCTACCCGCGTCCGACTGACCCGGACGCGAACGCCCGCAGTTCGTCCTTGCGTACCTTGCCGGTCGAGGTGCGCGGCAGGGCGGCGACCACGCACAGAAGTTCCGGGCACAGCCGCGCGGGCAGACCGCGCTCACGCAGGTGCGTGACCAGTTCGGCCAGAGACGGGATCGGTGCCCCCGGCACCGGCACGATCACCGCGCAGGCCAGCTCGCCGCGATCCGCGTCGGGCACCGCGACGACGGCGACGTCGTCGACGGCGGCGTGCGCGAGGAGTTCGGCCTCCAGCGCCGGTGCGCTGATCGTCTCGCCCTTGCGGATGATCACGTCCTTGAGCCGCCCGGTGATGCGCAGGTACCCGGCCTCGTCGACGCGGCCGAGGTCGCCGGTGCGGAGGTAGCCCTCGCCGTCGAACGCGTCGGCGTCCAGGCGCGCGTCGACGTAACCCAGCATCACCTGCGGCCCCTTCACGCGTAGCTCGCCGACCTCGTTGGGTCCGAGCAACCGGCCATCCGGTGCGACAGCGCGAAGGTCGACGCCGGGGCCGACCGTGCCTTCGGAGGTAGCCCGTGCGTCGTCGGGGTCGTCCGGCGCGGCCATGGCCAGGATGGGCGCCTCGGTCAGCCCGTAGCCGGACAGCACGCCGACGCCACCGAGTTCGCGTTTCACCTCGGCGTGCAGCGTCGCAGGTCGGCCTGCGCCGCCACAGGTGAAGGCGCGCGCGTCCGGAAACAGCGGCCGGCTCGGGTCTTGGCGCTGCACGGCCAGATAGCTCTGGGTGAACACGGTGCCGGAACCGGCCAGGGTGACCCGCTCTCGGCGCTGTAACGCCGCGCTGCGTTCCGGATCGAACGAGGCGTCCAGGACAAGCGTGCAGCCGTAACACAGACTCACGCCCAGCCAGGTGCCGCAGCCGCCGATGTGCGCGACCGGGAACACCATGCCAACCCGATCCGCCGGGCCGCACCGCAGCTTCTCACCCATTGCCCGCGCGGAGGCCAGGATGGACGCGTCGGTGTGCCGCGCGCCCTTGGGTTCGGCGGTGGTTCCGGAGGTGTAGAACACCCAACGCGTGGCCGCGCTCGGTTCGGCCGCCGCGACCCGGGTACCGGGATCGGGTAGATCGCCGAGTCGGACGAGATCGACACCGACCCGGTCGGCGGCGTCCCGCGCGGACGCCTCGGCGACGAGCAGCGTGGCCTCGGTCTGGTGCAGGACGAATTCCAGGTGCTTGCGGCCTTGCGCGGTGATGACCGGGTTCTGGACGGCGCCCAGTCGAGCCAGCGCGGCGGTGAGCACCAGGGCATCGATGCCGGTCGGCAACTGCCAGGTGACCGAGGCCCCTTGGGTGACACCGCGTTCGGCCAGCGCCGAGGCCAGCCGCGTGGCCCGGTCGGCGAACTCGGCGAAGCTCAACCGTCGGCCGCGCCCGTCGACCAGCATCTCAGCGGCGGGGGAGTGCCGCGCCCGTCGCTCGACCGCCGCCCAGAACCCGATCATGTCAGGCCGCCGGTTGGGCCAGCGAATAACGCAGCAGCATCTCCGCCACACAGGCCGGTTTCGGCTTCCCCTCGATCTCCCAGACGAAGACGATCCCCACCTGCACTCCGGTGGGGACGTCGGTGACCGAGGAAAGGGTCGCGCCCAGCCGGACCCGACTGTCCACCGGAACCGGAGCCGGAAAACGGATCTTATCGTAACCGTAGTTGACGCCCATGGTCATGCCCT
>DASYBO010000438.1:0-21431 GCA_036500685.1 Pseudonocardiaceae bacterium
ACCGACGAGTCGCGGAAGCGGCTGTCGCGCTGCGACTTGTCGCTGGCCACCGAGGCCATGTCCACGGTGAACGTCGCCGACGTGAGCTGAGTGCCGCTGATCGCGGCCGAGCCGCTGACCTTGCTGGTGCGCCCGACCGCCGTGGTGCTCTGCCCCACCAGCGTTTCGTGCACTCGGTGGCCGGCCTGGGAACCGCTGCCAACCGTCCAGCTGCCGTCGGCCGCGACGGCCGTTGTCGCGGTGCCACAGCACGGCCGGAGGACGCGAGGCTCGTCCTCGCCCGGAATCACAGGGAGTCCACAGGACGGCCCAAGTTTCTGCCAAGGAACTCAGGTACGGACGCGAAAATGCGCGGGGAGTCACAGTGGACTCCCCGCGCATGTTGATCAGCCGACGGTGTAGCTGTACGGGATCGCGGTCAGTTCGTCCCCCGCGTTGTTGGACACCGTGGTGTCATCGACGTACAGCACGCCAGTGACCAAGGTGCCCTTGGGCGCGGTCGGCGTGAATGTGACGGTGATCACGCCGTCCGCACCCGCGTCGACCTCGACCGGCGTGAACGACGGCGCGGTGGCCTTCACCGTCGCCAGCCACTGGTCGCCGGTCGACGAGGTGACCGCCGCATCGAAGCCCTTGGTGTGCGCGACAACGGCCAGATTGGCTGTGCCCTTGGCCGCGGTGGCGTCGAACGGACCGATGTCATCCGCCTCCAGGAGCCACTTGCCCTGGCTGACCGGCGGCGCGGACACCGTTGCGACCGCGATGTTGCCGGGTCCGGGAGCACCGAGCACCTCGGGTTCACCCGCGTTCGAGGCGAGATCCGAGGACACCGGGACGGAGCCGGAGGTGACGCCGATCAGCGAATCCGTCTCCGTCGGCACCACGAACGGCGTCTGCGCGTACGGGGCCAGCGCCACGTTCGCCGCGGAGTTGCCAGGGGTCAGCTGGGCGTTGGCCACCGTGTTCGTCCGAGGGTCGACGAAGAACGAGCCCGCTGCCGCGCCCGTGTTGTGCAGGGTGATCGTGGCCGTGGTCGGCTTGCCCGCCGGCAGCGTCGTCAGCGTGCTGTTCGGCACGTTCGTCGAGGTCACGTTGACCTTGTTGAACGTGACCGTGCCCGAGTAGCGCTCCTGCGTCGCCGACCCGCTGACCGGGTTGGCCACCGCGACGACCAGCGACCACCGCCCGGACTCCGGTGCGCGCACGTAACCCTGGAGGGCCTTGGCGTACGCGGTCGGGGCGTTGTTCGCGTCCACCGACTGCACGGTGCTGGCCTGGCTGAGGATCTCCCCCTCCGGGCTGACCAGGTAGCCGACCACGTTCTGGTTGACGTCGCCGGCCAGGCTGACGCTGGCGTCCAGATCTCGCTGGCCGCCGGGCACGTCGAACCAGTAGGTGTTCTGCTGCGCGGGTGCACCGGCCCGGCCGTTGCCGCCGGTGAGCACGCCACTGAACGTGCCGCCCTTGCTGCCGCCGGTGGGTACCAGGCTGCGCAGGGTCAGCGGCACCGCGGTCCGCGTCTTCGCGGAGCTGTCCACCTCGACCGCCGCTGACACGTCACCGGGATTGGCCGGGGCGTTCGCCGAGATGTGCAGGGTGCCGGACTGGCCGGGGGCCAGCTTCAGCGTGCTCGGGGTGACCGAGCCGAAGTTCGCGTAGTCGCTGGATGTGAACTCGTAGTTCACAGGACCGTTGAACCCGCTGAGTGTGTGCGGGCCGTACACGAGCGCGGTCCAGGTGCCGGCCATCGGCGTGTGCACGTCGAGGTGTCCGAAGTTCGGCGGTGTGCCCGCCCCGCTCTGCGGGAACGTGTAACCGGCGAAGCCGCCCTTCGGATCGAGCAGCACCATGGTGAACGCGGTGGTGTTCGGCGCGGCATGCCAGGCGATCGAGGCGTCCAGGTGATCCACCCCGGGCGCCACTGTGAACGTGTGGGTTACATAATTGTCGACCGCGCCACTAGGCCCGAGGAACGTCGGTCCGCTCGCGGCGGTGTTGAGCGCGACGCTGCCGCTCTGATCGGCGACCACAGTGGACAGTGACCGGCCGTGCGCGGTGAGGGTCTGCGCGGTGGTGCCGACGTTGGTCACGGTCTCGGTGAGGCTCTGCGCGCTACCGGGCGCGCCGGACGCGGCCAGTTGCGAGGTGTCGAACAGCAGGCCGTTGCCGACCGTGGTGCCGGTGCCGTTGGCGTCCTTGATGGACTCGGCCGCCTGCACCGCGGCCAGCGCGTTGAGCAGGCCGTTGCCCTGCCGGTCGGCCGGGTCGTACTCGTCGGTCGCGGTGCTGGTCAGGATCTGCTTGACCAGTGCTGGCGTTGGTTTGGCCCCACCGTGGGTCTTGCCGTAGGCCTCGATCACCAACGCGGCGGCGCCCGAGATCAGCGGCGCGGCCTGGCTGGTACCTCCGAAAACCTGGATGTTCGAGGGCTGCCCCTGGAAATTGGCGCAGCCGAGGTAGGTCTTGGTGTCGGCCGTACACAGTGCCCAGCCTTCATCGCCAGGCGCGAGGAGATCGTAGACGCGGCCGTGTTCGTTGATGCCGCTCGAACTGATCGCGGAGACGTTGTCGCTCTCCCACGTGCCCGTGAACCCTGGCAGATCGTTGCGGGTCTGCGCCATGATCCGGTACGTGGTGGAGGCGCCCGCGGTGATGATGTTCGGGTCGCTGCCTGGGTTGTCGTTGGTGTTGCCGTAACCCGCGTCGCCGGAGGAGTTGACCACGGTCACGCCCGCTGCCACGGCCGCGTCGTTGGCCAGGCTGAAGGGGTCGGTGTTGCTGTCCGGGTAGGGGTTGGCGCCGAGCGACTCGTCGATCACGTCGACGTGATCGACGTTGACCGCGTAGTCGATGCTCTGCACGACGGCCGAGGTCGAGCCGAAACCGTTGGAGGCGATGACTTTCAGGCCGACCAGCGACGCACCGGGCGCCATGCCGCGGATCTGGATGTTACAGCCCTTGGGCAGCGCGTCAGCCGGGTTGACGAAGCCGGACAGGTCGTAGGTCTGCTTGCCCTGCGCGGCAATCGAACTCGCGTCGCCGAATGCCTCGCGGTCGTCGTTGGGCGTGGTGGTGCCCTCACCGGAGAAATCCTTGTAGTCGCTGAAGACCTTGCTGCCGTCGGCGCGGACGAAATCCGGGTTGTTGATGTCCACGCTGTCGGCGAGGTAGGCGACCTTCACCCCAGCGCCGGTGGCCAGGCTCTGCGCCTGCGGCGTGCTCGGGTCGCTGAACGCGGCGTTGGTGACCTGCAGGGCCTCCGGTTCGAGCTGGGGCTTGGTCGGGTCGGCCGGGCAGGCGCCCGCTGGGGCCTTGGCCGGCGCGGCGGGAGCGGCCTGCGCGGCGGGCCGCGTCGGGGCCTCGCGGATCGGCAGGTCGGGCACGACGGCCTCGACCTGCGGATCACGCGCCAGGCGCGCGCTCTCCGCCGAGGTGACGGTCGCGGCGAAGCCGTTGATCACGCTGAACTGGGTGACGTTCTTGGCCCCGGTGGCCTTGGCCTCGGTTACCAGCGCACCCTGCTCGGCCCTGGTCGCGTTGGTGCGGGCGGCGTCGTTGAGCCGGTTCGGCGGCGTGTTGGGCTGCTGGTCACGGAGCAGGACGATGACCGATTGCGTTGGTCCCTGGGACAACTGGGCGATGAGTTGCGGCGAAAGCGGCTGCGCGCTGGGCACCGCGCTCGCCTGCGGCACCCAACTGGTGACCGCGACGGCGGTACCGAGGGCGACCGCGGCGGCGGCGATGGTCCGCATCCGCACTGTTCTGAAATTCATTCGCACCTCTGTCTACAGGGATGATGCCCCCCTCTAGGACATCGGCCACACCTTCAGTCACACCAGTCCCTGCGTCAACCTCCAATAGTTTGATTCCCAGGGTGAAAGCGGCAGGTGGTCCACTAAAATGGGGGAACTGACCGGATTGGTTCTGCGGGTTTGATCAGCCCTTACTAGGATTGCGCGATCCGGTCCACAACAGACGAATGGGTTGCCCCGGCGGCAGAGCACCGAGGCAACCCGAACCAGCGTTGAACGCGGCGGCTATTCGTAGCCGAGGACCTTGAAGTTCGCGCTGAGGAAGACGTGGTGCGGCCAGTTGCCGCCGATGTTGTGGACCTCGTACTCGCCGTTGCTGAGCTGCACGACCCGGTCGACGACCTCGCCGGGGACCACGGCCTGCGCGGCGGCCGTCGCCTTGTCCGCGACCGTGCCGCTGACGATCGTCCCGGCCCCCTCGGTGTAGTCGGCCGGGATCTGGCCGACCGACTTCGCGGGCGACGTAATGCCCTGCTGGAACGGAATCACTCCGGCGTCCGCGGCCTCCTCGACTCCACCGTCACCGAAGGGCTGCACGTCGACCTGTGACGCGGTGATGGTCGTGTTGTCGTCAACGCCGAGGACGAGCACGCTCTCGCCCTTCCGCACGGCCTTCGACGTGGCGGGAAGGATGCTCACCTTGTACTTGGTAGAGGAATTCTCGTTGGCGGTCACCACAATCCCGGTTGCCGTCGTGAAGGTGAAGCTGGACGGGGACACGGAGTCGACGATGCCGGTCGCGCCCCCTTCTTCCGGCCCGGACCGGGCACCGCCGCCGGGCGGGGTGGTAGCGGCCGAGGCGGTTCCGGCGCCGACGAGGCCGGCCAGGAGGACGACCGTCAGCCCGGTGGCCGCGATCCATGCGCTCTTTTTCCTGCTCATCAGGCGTTTCCTCTTCTTCAGTGAGTTACCTACCAAGTAGGCTGCCACCTAGAAGAATGCCGAGCGTGCGTGTGAACGCGTTGTGGACGAGCTGTGCCGGAGCTGTGTCAGTCGGATTCGGCCCAGGACTTGACCATCACGTTGGCGATGGACGGCGCGCCGGGCAGGCCGAAACTGTCGTCCTTGCCGGCGAGTACGGCGCGCACGCGGGCACGCGAAATCCAGTGCGCTTCGGCGATCTCGCCATCGGCGGGGTGTAACGGCGCGTCGTGGTCCGCGACGGCGGTGAAGCCGATCATCAGCGAACGCGGGAAGGGCCACGGCTGGTTGCCGAGGTAGCGGACATTGCGCACGGCAACGCCGACCTCCTCGGAAATCTCGCGCACCACACAGTCCTCAAGGGACTCACCGGCCTCGACGAACCCCGCCAGCACGGAGAACCGTGCTTCGGGCCACTCCGGCCCACGTGCCAGCAGCACGTTCTCGCCGTTGACGCCGCGATCGTCGTGCACGAGACAGATCACGGCGGGGTCGGTGCGCGGGTATTCCTCGCGACCGCAACCGGGACACAGGCTCGCCCAACCGGCCTTGATCTTGTTTACCTCGGTGCCACACTTCGCGCAGAACTTGCCGATCCGGTACCAGTTCAGCACTGCCTGTGCCGAGGTGAACAGGCCGGCGTCGCGGGCGCTCAGCAGCGGGGCGGCCAGCCGCAGATCGAGTCTCTGCTCACCGTCGACGAGTTCCGGTGGCTCCCAACGGAACCGGCGCTCCGGTGCACCGTCCGGATCGGACACCCGGATTCCCCAGTAGCCGACGCCGTCCTGCTCGCCGAGCAGCACCGCGTCCTCCGGCGGAGTGTCCGCAATGGAGGTCGCAGGGGCGAACACCAGCTCGCTTCCCCGGCCGCGCACGGTGACCCGGCCCGCCTCGTCGAGCACAAGCACCCGCCCCGACGGCCACAGCCGCGCCTGTTTCGCCGCATCGTTGACCAACATCTCCTGGCGGTCCACAGTGGAGCGCGAAAGGAGCGGAAGGTCGGTCAGCGTGAACGGAGCGGTGGACGTCGGGGAGGATGCCTGCGCTGTCACGGAAGTTGAACTCCACCCATCGCGGCGAGTTGTTTGCCGAGCAGGTCCGCGTCGCCGACGATGACTCCGGTGAACGCGGTCGGCGTGAAGAACTCCATGGCCGCCTCGGCGACCTGCTCGACGGTCACGTCGGCAAGGCGCGCCGGGTGGCCGCGGAACCATTCCGCGTCGAGGCCGACGCCGACCAGCGCGGCCATCTGCGATGCGAACCCGGCCTGCGAAGCGGTCGAGGTGAGCAGCGTGCCGATGGCGTACTGGCGGACCGAGTCGACCTCCTCCTTGGTCGGCGGCTGGGCGACCAGCCGAGCCAGCTCGTAACGCAGTTCGAGCAGGGCGCCGGCGGACACTTCGCTGGCCGTGTCGGTGTCGATCAGCAGGGTCGCGCCGCTGCCGGTGAACTCCAGCGAGGACCGGGCGTGGTAGGTGTAACCCTTGTCTTCACGGATGTTCTCCACGAGACGCGAGGAGAAGTACCCGCCGAAGGCCAGGTTGGCCAGTTGCAGCGCGGGATAACGCGGATCGGTGCGCGGCACGGCCTGCGCGGAGAAGCGGAACTGCGACTGCACCGCGCCGGCCCGGTGCACCAGCAGCAGATCGTTGCCGGTCACCATGGGCAGCGGCGCCATCTCCACCGCGCGGGTCTCGCTGCGCCAGCCTTCCAGGCCGCGCTGCACCTCGGCGACGGCCTGGTCCGGGTCGATGTCGCCGACCAGGACCAGCGCGGAACCGCGCGGTACCACGAAACCCTGATGCAGCGCACGCACCGCGTCGGCCTCGACGGCCGCGACATCCTGCGCCTCGGGCATCTCGTTGACGAACGGGTGGTCGCCGTAACGCCTGCGCTGCAACGCCTTCCTGGCGATCATGCCCGGCTGCGCCATGGCAACGGTGATCCGCTCGACCAGCCGGTCCCGCTCCCTTGCCACCTCGTCGGAGTCGTAGGCAGGCGCGGTGAGCAGGTCGTTGAGGATGCCGATCAGCTGCGGTAGGCCGCTGGCCAGCGACAAGCCCGAGATGACCAGCCGCTCAGGGTCGACCGACGCGCTCAGGTCGCCGCCGAGCAGGGCCAGATCGGTGTCCAACTGGACCCGGTTGCGGCCCTCGGTGCCGGTGAGCAGCGCGGTGGACAGCAGCTCGGCGGTGGCAGGACGGGTGGATTCGTTGCCGCCGAAGGGAATCCGCAGCCGCAGCTCGACCATGGGCACGGCGGGCCTGCGCACCGCGAGCACGCGCAACCCGTTGTCGAGCACGGTGTCGGTGACCGCGGGGTAGTCGGCGACGGTCTGCTCGGTGAGGCCGGGCAGCGGGCGCGGTCCCTGCGCGGTGCGGCCGATCTCCTCGGCGCTGCGATGGGTCGTGATGGTCACTCGGCACCTCCGGCCGGCTTGATCAGCAGTACGGCACGGGAGTCGGGGCGCAGCGCCTTGGCCGCGGTCGCCACGTCCTCGGCGGTCACCGCGGCGATCCGGGTCGGCAGCTCGCCGACCAGTTCGGGCCGCCCGTGCAGGAGTTCGGCCGAGCCAAGCGCCAGCGTGCGGGACACGATCCGGTCGTGGTCGGTGTAGAGCTCGGCGGTCCAGCGCGCGGTCACCCTGGCCAGTTCGGTCGCGTCAGGGCCGGTGCCGGCCAGCTTGTCCAGTTCCTGGTCGAGCGTGCTGAGCACCGCGTCCGGGCTGATCTCGCTCGGGTGGAACGCGGTGAAGGTGAACGTGTCCGGGTCGCGCGCCTCGAAAGGCGAGAACAGGCCGCAGTTGGTGCTCACGTCGGTGACCAGCGCGTCGTTCTGCACCATCCGCTGCTGCAACCGGGACGCGTCGCCCTCGGACAGGATGCCGGAGAGCACCACGTTGGCCAGGTACGAGTCGAGCTCGGTCTGCGGGTTGGGCAGCCGGTAGCCGACCGCGAGCGCGGGCACCGGGGCAAGCCGGTCGTCGATCTGGTGCCGCAGCTCACCCGAGGGCGGCGGCTCCGCGAACGAGGGCCGGGTGGGCACCGCGCGGCGCGGCACGTCGCCGAAGTGCTTGGCCACCAGGTCCTTGGCCGCGTTCACCTCGAAGTCGCCGGTGACGGTGAGGATCGCGTTGCTCGGCGAGTAGTAGCTGTCGAAGAACGAGGCGCAGTCATCGAGGTTCGCCGACTCCAGTTCGGTGAAGTCGCCGTAGCCGTTGTGCGAGTTCGGGAAGGTCTGGTAGAGCACCGCGGGCAGGGGGATCCACGGAAACCCGCCGTAGGGCCGGTTCAGCACGTTGAGCCGGATCTCTTCCTTGACCACGTCGACCTGGTTGCGCAGGTTCTCCTCGGTGATCCGGGGCGCGCGCATCCGGTCGGCCTCGAGGAACAGCGCGCGTTCCAGACCCGCCGACGGGAGCACCTCGTAGTAGTCGGTGTAGTCGGGGGTGGTCGACCCGTTGAACGTGCCGCCCGAGGACTGCACATGCCGGAAGTGGGCGAGCTTCTCCAGACTTTCGCTGCCCTGGAACATCAGGTGCTCGAACAGGTGCGCGAAGCCGGTGCGCCCTTCCGGTTCGGACCGGAAGCCGACGTCGTAGTGGACACTCACGCCGACGACCGGAATGGTCCGGTCCGGGGCGAACACCACGCGCAAGCCGTTGTCAAGGGTGAACCTGTGCAGGTCGGGTGGGGCCATACCCGGCAGCCTACGTGGTCCGGTAGATCACGTGCCGGAGTATCCGGGCCACCGCGCGATTCAGGATTTCTCCGCGTTCTCCTGCTCGACACGGGTGGTCAGGCCCTCGTGGATGCCGGAGTCGTCGAACCAGTTCGTGCCGGTCGTCTCGACGTTCGCGACGGGCGAACTCGGGTGATCGTCGACGAAGGGTTCGATCTTGGCCGCAGGCCGCGCCGCGTCGGTGCTCGGTTCCGGGCGCTGCCGGTAGAGCAGGTAGCCGAACCCGCCGCCTGCCGCCGCCGCGACCACCAGCAGCAGGAACGCGACCCGGTGCGAGAGGCCGCTCGCCGTGCCCGGCGCGGCCGAACTGGAGCTGACCACCGTGTTCGCGGTCGCGCCCGAGGGCACAAGCACGGTGACCTTGAGGCCGACCGAGTTGCCGCAGCCGTTGAGCAGCAGCGCGAGCGGCTTGCCGAAGACCTGTGCGGTGAGTGCGTCGTTGGGCGTCGCGGAGGCGCAGGACGCGGTCTTGGTCACCGTGGCCTGCACGGACGTGCCGGTGTCGGCCGATGGCCGCATCCCGGTGAAGCCGGAGAGCAGCCACAACGCGAACACGGCGACGGCGATCACCACGAGGCCGCCAGCCGCATATGGCAGCGCCTGCCGGACTGCTGGTTTCGCAACCGTCACTCAACGAGGATTGCACGCGAACGCCGCAGACACCCGTTCGCGGTCGCACGGATTGGCGCTAATCACCCCGCTGCGGGAGCGCGTACACCCCCGAACAGACCAACTCACCGGACAAACGAGACCCTGCTCACACGCTCGGTGGCGATCCGTGAACCTGAACGGACCCTGAAGGCAGCGGACGCGGACCGGGCATCTCGGCGAAAGAGCACGACAATGCTGTCGTGGCCTCTTACTCCCAACCCAGCCGCGCCCCTGGCACGTCCCGAGGGCCTGCCCCGACCGGCGCGCGCATCCTGGTCATCGAGGATGCAGAGGCGATCCGGGCGGCCATGTGCTCGGCCCTCGGTGAACGCGGGCACGACGTGCTGGCCAGAGCCGACGGCCGCGAACTGGAGTCGGACCTGATCCGGTTCCGACCCGACCTGGTCGTGCTCGACCTGATGCTGCCCGGCCGCGACGGCTTCGCCCTGCTCGACGTGGTCCGCCGCCACTCCACCGCGGGTGTCGTGGTTGTCACCGCACGCGACGGTGTGTCCGACCGGTTGCGCGGCCTGTCCAACGGGGCCGACGACTACGTGATCAAACCGTTCGTGCTGGCCGAGCTGGTGGCCAGGGTCTCGGCCGTGCTGCGCAGGCTCGGCCGCACCCCGTCGACCGTGCAGATCGGGCCGCTGCTGGTGGACGCGGACGCCGGCCTTGTGATGTACGACGGCACCCAGATCGAGCTGACCGCGACCGAGCTGCGGCTGTTGGACTACCTTGCCGCACAGCGGGGCCGGGTGGTGTCCAAGATGCAGATCCTCACCGCGGTGTGGGGCTACGAGGACTACGACCCGAACCTGGTCGAGGTGCACGTCAGCGCGTTGCGCAAGAAACTGGAGGCGCACGGCCCCCGGCTGCTGCACACCGTGCGCGGCCTGGGCTACGTGCTGCGTTCCGGCGAAGGATGAGGTGTCGGTGACCACTGGCGACCGGACGGTGTCAATCGGCGGTTCACAAGGCGCGGGGCTGCGGACCGGATCGCTGCGCCGCCGGGTCATCGTGCTCGTGCTCGGCGTGCTGTTCGTGGTGCTGCTGGCCATGGTGATCCTGGTGCAGGCGCTGTTCAACGTGTTCACCGCCAAGGACCTCAACACGGTGCTCGCCGCCAGGGTCGTGCTGGCCAAACAGATCGTGGCCACGGCCAAGACCCCGAAGCAGCTCGCGAACCGGCTCGACTCGGGCGGGATCCGGGTGTCCCTGGTGTTGCCGGACGGGCAGAGCTTCGGCACCCTCGGTGCACACCTCTCACCCGACGTGCTGACCAAGCAGGTCACGCTGGCCGGCCGTTACCCCGGCGCCAAGCTCACCCTCGGGGTGGACGAGACCGCCGCGACCGCCTCGCAGGACCGGATCCGCACGCTGCTGGTGCTGACCGGGCTCGGCGCGCTGCTCGTCACCGGGATCGCGCTGGTCTTCACCGTACGACTTGCACTGTCGCCTTTGGACGTGATGACCAACCTGGCCCGCTCCATCGCCCGCGGCGGCCGAGGCCGACGGCTGTGGCCGACCAAGCCCCAGACCGAGTTGGGTCGCACCGCGGCCGCGTTCGACGACATGCTGGACGCGTTGGAGGGTGCGGAGGCAGCAGCCAACCGAGCCGAACAGGCGGCGACCGAGGCGGCCGATCGGACCAGGCGCTTCGTCGCCGACGCCGCCCACGAACTGCGAACACCCATCGCCGGCGTGCAGGCCGTCGCCGAGGCCGTGCTGCAACAGCCCCCGGACGCGGACCCGGAAGAGGTGCAGCGGCTGCAGTTGCTGCTGGTCCGCGAGTCCCGCCGGGCCAGTCAACTCGTCGACGACCTGCTCGACCTTGCTCGCATCGACTCCGGGGTGGAGCTGCACAAGGAGAACCTGGACCTGCACGTGCTCGCCGACGCGCAGGCCGACCGGATCCGGCTGCTCGCCCCGGAACTGACCCTGCGCGTCGAAGGCCCGGCCCTGCCGGTCTACGCGGACCCGGCGCGGGTCACCCAGATCCTGGCCAACCTGCTGGACAACGCCAAACAGGCCACCCCACCGGACGGCCACATCACCGTGCGGCTCGGTCGAAACGGCGATTTCGCCGAACTGATGGTGATCGACAGCGGCCACGGCGTGCCGCAGGCCGACCGGGAACGCATCTTCGACCGTCTGGTCCGATTGGACCGCTCGCGCGATCGCCGCTCCGGCGGTTCCGGGCTCGGCCTTGCCATCGCCCGCGGGTTCGCCCGCGCGCACGGTGGCGAGCTCACCTGTGAACCTCCGGTTGTCAGCGCGCCAGGTGCTGTGTTCCGGCTGTTGCTCCCGGTCGGCGACATCTCGGTCGCACCAACCGAGCGCTTCAACCCCGGCGCCCGCGTCGGTCTCCGCCCTGCGACTCCGGACGGTGGTGTAACACGACCCATCTGGCCTCGGACGAACCAGTGACGACATTGGTTCACCCTCAACTCGTGGCAAAGTGCAGGCATGGCATCCACTCAGCGGGCAGCCGTCGGGCTGGCCACGTTGCTCGGCGGCTCCGGTGTGCTGCACTTCGCCACACCCAAGCCCTACGACTCGATCGTGCCGCGTGCCCTGCCCGGCTCGGCCCGCACCTGGACCTACCTGTCCGGGGTGGCCGAACTGATGGTCGCCTCGGCACTGGCGGTTCCGCGTTTCCGCAGGTTGAGTGGGTTGCTGGCGGCGCTGCTGTTCATCGCGGTGTTCCCGGCGAACGTGCAGATGGCGATCGACTACCAGCGCTCCGGCAAGCCGCTGCCGGTCCGGCTGATGGCCTTCGGTCGGCTGCCGTTGCAGGTGCCGTTGGTGCTGTGGGCTCTCCGAGTGCGCAAGTCCGGAGAGTAATCGTTAGATACACTCCGTATGAAATTGCCGATTAATCCCGGAATCGTTTGGAATACTGTCCCGTAGCACGAACTCCCGTCCACCTTCAGACCACACCTGTAGGATCAGCACGTGCCGTTATCGCCCAAACACGCCGCGTCCGCACTCGGCTGGGTCGGCCCAGTCGTTCCGGACGTCGGCATCCTCGGCCACCGGGTCGCCGCCGTCGTCCGACTGCACCCCGAGGTGGATCGTTGGCGTCGGTCCAACGGCTGGCCGCCGCAGCCCGATCCGTCCTGGTTCAGGACCTGGTTCGACCCTGGTCCGATCGACCGGACCCCGCTGCCCGCGGTGAGCCTGGTCGGTGTGCTGGTCACCGAGTCCGAAGCGGACCGCGCGCTCAACTCGTGCGGCACCCTGATCACCCTGGCCAAGGTCGCCGTCATCCTGCCGGGACCGGCGGCGGAAGACCCGTGGCCGCTCAACGAGTTCGACTACTACGGCGTCGGCGTGGTGTCCGGCGATGACGACAGCCCCAAGGTGGTCGTGCCGCCGGAGGACCGGGCCGTCGAGTTCGGACCGTCCCTCTACGGCCGCTGGCTGCAGGAAGTCCTCTACGACCGGGTCGTGCGCGGTCTGCACGTATCCCCGTCGTTGATCGACTAATCCGGTTCGACCGGAACCGCGCCGATCATCCGGCGCAGCCCGTCCGCGTCGAGCAGATCCACCGGCCGCACCGTGCGATTCGCGGCCACGTAATGGAAAGCCGCGCGTACCGAGTCCAACGGCACACCACGCAGGGCCGAGAAGGCCAGCCGGTAGGCGGCCAACTGCACCGACAGCGCCGGCATCCGCTCCGCATCCGGCAGCGCCCCGGTCTTCCAGTCGACAACCGTCCAGCCACCGTCGGTATCGGCGTAGACCGCGTCCATCCGGCCGCGCAGGGTGACCCCGGCGACCTCGGTCTCGAACGCGATCTCCACGTCGTACGGAGTGCGATCGCCCCACACGCTGGCCAGGAACGCCGTGCGCAACTCGTCGAGCCGATCGTCCGGCGCCGCGCCGTCGTCGGCCGCGCCGGGCAGTTCGTCCACATCCAACAGTCCATGTGCGCCGAAACGCTGCTCCAACCACGCGTGAAACGCCGTGCCGCGCCGGGTCGAGGGATTCGGCGGGAACGGCAGCGGCCTGCGCAGCCTGCGCGCCAAGGCAATCGGATCGTCGGCCAGCTGCACCAACTGGCTCACCGTCAGCTGCTCCGGTAGCCGGACCCGCTCCCGCCGTCCGGTCGCCGCGGCACGTTCCGCGAGCAGTACGTCGACGTCGCGCGCCCATCCCTCCGGGTCGTCCTCGTCGGCAACGGGCTCGGGTTCGGCCGAGGACATGGCCGCGTGCACCAGTTCCGCGCCGCGGATCACGGCAAGCCTCCGGTTGCCCAACGGATCGCTCGGCCACACCGCGCTGGTCACGATCTCCGACAACGGGTTCGGCTGATCGTCATCGGGCTGATCGGCCCAGCGGTCGATACTGCCGATCGGCGTATCGCTCGCGGCGATCGCGGCGTGCACCTCGGTCAGGAACGGCGAAGGCCCCTTCGGCTTCAACCCGCCCTCGCCCCACCAGTGCCCCGACACGAACAAGCCGTGCTGCGCCCTGGTCAGGCCGACGTAGAACAGTCGCCGATCCTCGACGAGCCGCCGCTCCTCGAACTCCGCGCTGTGCAGTTCCAGTGCGTCGGTGACGGCCTTGCGGTCGTCCCCTTCGGCCAGTCGCAGCGGCGGCAGGTCGGCCGCGTCACCGCGCAGGTCGGCCGGAAGTTCGGTGACCGACCGCAGCCAGTCCGCGGTGCGCCGTCGCCCTGGAAACACCCCCGCGACCAGATGCGGCAACGCGACGAGCTGCCACTCCAACCCCTTGGCCGCATGCACCGTCAGCACCTGAACCCGGTCCTCGGCAACGTCAACCTCGCCGGGCTCGAGCCCGTCCTCCTCCTTCTCTGCAATGGCAAGGTAATCCAGCAGCGCGGGCAAAGTGGCTGACGGACTGGCCATCGCGTAGTCGCCGACCACGTCCGCGAACGCGTCCAGATGCACCCGGCCGATCCGGTTCGGCCGCGCCATCGCCTCGATGTCCAACAACAGCGTGCGCTCGACATCCGCGACCAGTTCCGGCAGCGGCGCGTCCAACCTGCGCCGCAGCGCGGCCAGTTCGCCGCCGAGCAACCGCAGCCTGCGATACCCGTCCATCGAGTAGTTCTTCGGATCACCCGGATCGTCGAGTGCGTCGGCCAACCCGGCTTGTTCGGCCTGCTCCGGCGGCAACGCATCAGCCAACGCGCCCAGCTGACCATCCACATCAGACGGTGGCTTACCGGCCCTGCCCCCACTCAACTCGCCGGCCCGAGCCCACAACGCGGCCAGATCCGCCGCCCCCAACCGCCACCGCGACCCGGTCAACAGCCGCGCGGCGGCCGTGCCGGCCAACGGATCCACCAACAGTCGCAACGCACTGACCAGATCGCGCACCTCCGGCTCGGCCAACAGGCCGCCGATACCCACGACTTCCACCGGCAGATCCCGCGCCCGCAACGCGGCCGCCAACTCAGCCATGTCCGCCCGCCTGCGCACCAGCACCGCAGCGGTGGGCGGCGCACCGGTCGCCTCCGCGTAGGCAAACCACCGACGAGCGATGTGATCCGCCATCCACTCCCGCTCCTGCTGCACGTCCTCCCACACCGCGCACCGCACATCACCCCGTGGCGCCCCGGCCATCGGCCGCAGATCGTCGACGTCCAATCCGGCCGCGCGCAACGGCCCAGCGGCCACGTTGGCCAGCGCCAACACCTCCGGTGGATTCCGGAAGCTGGTCATCAACCCGAACCGCCGCGCCGGTACCCGTTTCCCGTCGACAACGCGCGGAAAGTCCCCGGTGAACCGAGGCAGGTTGGCCGCGCTCGCGCCGCGCCACCCGTAAATCGCCTGCGCCGGATCACCCACCGCGGTTACCGGGACGACCTGCAACTCCGGATCACCAAACAGAGATCGGAGAAGCACCCGCTGCGAATGCCCCGTGTCCTGATACTCATCGAGCAGCACGGCCCCGTACCGCTCGCGCTCGCCCACCGGCACCTGCGGATGCGTCGAGGCCACGATCGCCGCCGCCGCCATCTGATCGGCGAAATCCAACGCCCCGATCCGCCGTTTGGCCGTCGTGTACTCCTCGACCAGCGGCAACAATGCGACCCGCAACCGTTGCGCGGCAATGACCTCCAGCAACTTCTCCGGCAACGCATCGCCCTGCCGCTTGGCCTTGGGCGCGTTCTCGATGATTCCGATCAGCCACCGCGCGTGCCCCCGCAACGCGTCGGGCTCCAACAAGTGCTCGGCAAGCTCTCCGGCCAGCTTCAACAAGTAGCCCGTCACCGTCGCCGGCACGCGGTCCGTATCCAGATCCTGCGTCCAGCTGCTCACCACCCGATGCGCCAACTGCCACGAAGCCGTCTCGGTGAGCAGCCGCGACCCCGGCTCAACCGGCAACCGAAGCCCATGCTCAGCAACGATCCGCCCCGCATAAGCGTGATAGGTGAGCACCGTCGGCTCGCCCGACAACACCCCCAACCGCCGCTCCCCGCTCGGATCAACCTGATCCAACAACGAGGAACCGGCCAACCGCCGCAACCGTGCCCGCACCCGATCCGACAGCTGCCGCGCCGCCTTGCGCGTGAACGTCAGCCCCAGCACCCGATCCGGCGTGACCAGCCCGTTGGCCACCAACCAGACCACCCGCGCCGCCATGGTCTCCGTCTTGCCCGCGCCCGCGCCCGCCACCACCAGGGTGGGCTCGATCGGCGCCGAGATCACCGCGACCTGCTCCGGAGTCGGCTGCGGCAGCCCAAGAGCCGCGGCCAACTCCAACGGCTCCAGCACCGTCACTCGCCCACCTGCCGGCCCGACGAATGCACCGGACACGTCGTCCGGGCCGGACACCGATCGCAGTCCGCGTTGACCGTGGCCGTGTACTCCGGCCCGGTGCACGACGAGGCAGCGTCCCGCACCACGTTCAGCCAGTCCTGAACCCCCGGCTCATCCAAGGGCTGCTGAACAAGCTCGGTCGGCCCCTTTCGCGTCTGCTTGGCCAGATACAGCAACCGCGCCCCACCCGGCTCAGTCGAAAGCCCCAGATCGTCAAACGCTCCCAATGCCGCCGCCAACTGATAAACCGCCAACTGCGGATGCTGCTCGGCCGCGGCCCTTGTCGGCGGGTTCTTCCCGGTCTTGATGTCAATGACGACCGGCCGTCCCTCCCGATCGGTCTCCAGCCGGTCGACTCGCCCCCGCACCCGCAACCACGGCCCCGGTGTGACCTGCTCCTCCTCCGGCCGCACCTTGATATCCAAACCCCATTCAACGGCAACCTGGCTCAGTTCCGCCCGAGACGACGACATCCAGCCGCGGAACGCATCCACCATCCGCTCGATCCGCTGCCGTTCCCGCCGCGAAAACCATGGCGCACCCGCGTCCACCGTCGCCCACGCCTGGTCGAGCGCGACCCGCAACTTCTCCGGATCAGCCCCCTCAGCCGCAGCCTGCGCCAACGCATGCACCAAACTCCCGGTAATGGACGGCAGCTCAGCCGTATCAGTTCCGCCATGCCGCTCAACCAACCACCGCAACGGACACTTCGTCAGCACCTCAACGGTAGAAGGCGAAACCTTCACCTCGTCCCCATCTGTCCACAACGGATCAGAAGTCGACACATCGGCCAACCCGTACCAGGTCCGCGGATCCGCCCCCGGCACCCCAGCCTTGGCCAAGCGCGCGAGTTGAGCGGCAGCCCGCTCCCGCCGATCCGCGCTCTCCACCTCCCCACACACCACCCGACGCAGTTCCCCCACCACGTCAGCCAACGACAACGCCCGCTCACCCGAACGAACCGGCACGGCTATCGCGTCGGGATCGCTGGACGTCCCCTCCAACTCATCCAAGAACCGAGACGGCTGCTCATCCTCCCCCCGAATCGCCGTCACCAACAACGTCTCCCGAGCCCGACTGGCCGCAACCAGCAGCAGCCGACGTTCCTCAGCAAGGATCGGCGCGGTAGCGGAAAGCTGACTATCCGGATCAATACCCGCAACCAGATCAACCAACTTCTCAACCCCCAACAACGACCCCCGCAACCGCAGATCCGGCCAACTCCCCTCCTGCACACCAGGCACCGCGACAACCGTCCACTCACGACCAACCGCGGCATGTGCGGTCAACACGGACACCGACTGCCCAACCTGCGCGGAAGGAGCCAGCGTATCGCCCACAATCTGTTGCCCGGCAAGATAATCCACAAACGCACCGACCTGCGCCCCTGGCAACCGATCGTGATACCGCGCCGCCGCGTCGAACAACACCAACACCGCATCAAGGTCCCGATCAGCCTGCACCCCGATCGGCCCGCCCCGCCCCGCGCGCGCAACAAGCTGCCGCTCCAGCCCACTGGCCTGCCACAACTTCCACAGCACCACCTCCAGCCCATCGCCCTCGGCAATGGACTCCCGCGCCACCCGCAACAACTCACCAACGTGCCGAATCGGCCGCGCGGCGCCCTCCTCCAACGCCGCCAACACATCCGCCGACTCCAACGCCTCGACGAGCAGCGCCCCGCTCCCGCGCTCGCCGCCGCCGGCCAGCTCCAGCCGTCGCAAGCCGCGCCGCAACCGCCGCAACGCCAACGGATCCGTCCCACCCAACGGCCCGGACAGCAAGAACACGGCGGTATCCTCGTCCAACGGCCCCCCGGAATCGGCGCACCGCACCAACTCCAGCAACGGCCGTACCACCGCATGCCGCATCAACGGCAATTCATCACTCGGCGCCGCCAACGGAACCCCCGCAGCCAACAACGCCCGCCGCAACACCGGCAACGACCGAACCGCGGACCGCACCAAGACGGCCATCTCCGACCACGGCACCCCATCGACAAGATGCGCCCGACGCAGTTGATCGGCCACCCAGGCGGCTTCCTGCGCGGCCGAAGCGAACAACCGCACGGTCACCCGCCCGGCATCCGGATCCTCGGTCCCCAGCCCATAGGACGCGCGCCCCACCCCCGCACCCGGCAACCGAGCCGCCAACCGCTGCACTGCGGCTCGCACCCTCGGCGCCATCCGACGATCAAGCCCGAGGACGACCGTCCGATCCGCGTCGACATCGGCAAGCAGGCGCGGATCAGCCCCCCGAAACGAAAACACCGCCTGGTCCGCATCACCGAACAACACAAACTCGCTCGCCGTCTCAGCAAGCCCGCCCACCAACTCGAACTGCTGCGGATCAAGATGCTGCGCGTCATCCACGAAGAGATGACGCACCCGACCCTGCTCCCGCGCGCGCAGCTCGTCGTCGGTCTGAAACGCCAACAACGCCGCCGACACCAACTCGGCCGCGTCCAGCGCGGGCGCCCCCATCCCGCCCTGCAACAGGGTGACCTGCTCATACTGTCGTCCAAAGATCCCGGCGGCGACCCACTCCTCATGCCCATGCGCGCGGCCGAGATCGATCAAATCCTCCGGCCCCAGCCCCCGCTCAGCCGCCCTGAGCAACAGATCACGAAGCTCAGCGGCAAACGCCGGCAACGGCAATGCAGGCCGCAACCGCGCGGGCCAATTCGGCGCCCCGTCCTCGATGTCACCCGCGAGCAGTTCACGTACCACCGCGTCCTGATCCGGCCCCGACAACAACCGAGGCGGCGGCAGCTCATTGAGCGCTGACTGAAGTCGCAACACCCCGAACGCATAGGAGTGGACCGTGCGCACCAACGGCCCCCGAGCCGTCCGCAACTCACCGGTCTCCCGACGCGCCAGCAGCCGAGTGACCCGAGTCCGCAGCGCCCCCGCCGCCCGCCGACTCCCGGTCAACACCAGAATCTGCTCAGGATCAACGCCGCGCCGAATCCGATCCGCGACCAGCTCCGCGATCAGCGTCGTCTTACCGGTACCAGGCCCACCCAGCACCCGCAGAAACCCTCGGCGATGGGCAAGCACTCGCCGGCCCGCCTCATCCCATTCCAGCTCCACCGGATCGGTCGCAGCCAGCCTGACCAGCAACGGAGCGTGCCGCCCTGTAACGCCGAACCGCCCGCCGACGCTGCCCAAGGCAACGTCGTCAGGTGCCGCGTCGTGGGATCCACCGCTGCGGGCAACTGGGAAGGACGTGGCTGCCACCAAAAGATGGAACCACGCCGCACCCACCGAACGGCGCAGCCCCCACCGCCCGTGTCGCGAAATTCGCGACGCAAGCCCCTGACCAGCCGCTACAACTGGTCAAACAGCGCGTTCAGATCGGCTGCGAGTGAGGTAGGCGTTGCCGGCGTGGCGACCAACCACGGTTCACCCGCCGAATTGTGCTGCTCACGAAACAACACCCGCCCCGACTCCAGGTCGAGATAAGTCAGCGGTGACTCGCTCTTACGCCGCCGCCCCATCCGATCTCGCATAGCCACATAGAACCGCCCACCGCCTCGACGCCCACTCGCCAACAGCTGCTTCAACGCACCAACCTCGCGGGCCGGCCCAGCGGCCTGCTGGACACCAACCAGATAGCCGCCGGCGGATGCGGCCTGCCGACCGCCTTCCCGCATCGCCCGCTGGTAGAAGTCCTTGGGCACCGAGATCGAGCGCGTCTGGCTGGCCGGGTACCTCGGCATCAGCTCGACCACCGAATCGACCAGCTTGGCCGGGTCGACCGGATCGAGATAGACCCGCGCGGCGTCAGCGGCGACGCTCACGGCAAAATCGCCGTCCGCGGCCGACACCACACTGACCTCCGACCCGTTGTGCATGCCGATCCAGCCATGCACTTCCCGAGCAGGCCCGGCCAGCAACCGCAGGACGTCGACGAACTCCCTGCTGATTTGCCGCCCACGCGCCACCCAGGTGGCATTCAGCTCGGCGACGGCGTCGGTGGCGAGCCGGTAGCCCTCGTCGTCCTCCAGCGGCACGAAGGGGACGTGCAGCAGCGGGTGCTGCGACTCAACCCCCGACAGCTGCCGCGCGATGCCCCACGCGGAGCGTGAGAGCGTCACACTTCCCGGCAGGTACGCCACCGGACCCCTTTCGCTTCGTGCCGGACTATTCGCCGATAACGGGCGGCGACACCGGATCGAAGTCGCCCACGATCAAGTTGCCGTTCTCCTCGTTGACCAGGTACCCGGCGGTCTGGTGCTCTTCGTCCTGGCCACCGCGGCCGCCTCGGCCACCCATACCGCCCATACCGGAAGCCCCGGACCGCCCAGCCGCGCCCGTGCCGCCGACCTCGCCTTCCTCGGCCGCGCCCGCCAAGCTCCCAATACCCGACCGAGCCCCGCCGCCGGCGCCACTCGAGCCACCACCCGACTCGCCGCCCGCAGTCGACCCAAAGCCACCACGCCCCACCCCCGAGGCGCCGCCACCGCCGCCCCTAAAGCCGCCAGCACCACCCCCGCCACCAGCGGACGAGCCACCCAAGCCGACCAACCCACCAGGCCCAGAACCACCGAACTGGCCGCCCGAAGACCCCCACGGCGAGTTGCCGCTGCCTCCACCCGGGTTGCTGCCCCCCGGATAGCCAGGACCCGAACCGCCACCACCGCCGGGACCGGAGCCGCCACCGGGATTGGCGCCAGGGAAACCTGAAGTACCGGTAGAACTGGACGGCGAGTTGGGCGGCACCGTCACACCCTGCCCACCAGCCCCAGACCCACCCGAACCAGAAGGAGGCGGCGCATACCCACCACTGGCCCCGCCGCCCGCATGCCCCACACTGCCCCTGGACCCACTGAAGCCACTACCGCCCGATCCCGACCCACCCGCGGAAGGTGCCCCGGAGGACGTCCCTACGGTGCTACCAGGCCCTTGCTGCTGAACAGCAAAAGACCCGAACCCGGAGTTGGCCGGCGCGGCGGATTCGACAAAGTTGACGTTGCTTCTGGTATCACTACCGTAAGCGTTGTACGCGGCTTCGTTCGCCGAGTCGATCTGCGAGTTCTGGTTGACCGCGTTATCGTGATCGGTATTCCACGGATCAACCGGCTCATACCACGGAGCCGACGGAACAGGAACATTCTTCGTGATGTTCGCCTGCGCGGTCGAAAAACTACCCGACTGGAAATCACACGCGGCGGCCGCACTACCAGCGAAGTTCGCGCCATCGTTGAACGAACTCGACAACGACGAGAACGCATTACCCATCGAGTCAGACGCTTGGCCAGTGTACGTAGCCTTGATCCCGCTCAACGCCTGCGTAATGTTGTCCCGAACAGACTCGTAAACCTGGGCCTGGTTCTGCAGCGCCGAATTGACGCTGGCCAATGGCCCAACACCCTTTACGTTGGTATGAAACTGATCATAAAGACTCGCACCCATCAAGCACCACCCGCTTGAATGTTCTGGACCAACGCTGCCGCGAGAGCCTCAGAAACCGAGCATGGCTTCGCGAAGTAAGGGTCCGAAGTTTG
>DASYBO010000439.1:0-15062 GCA_036500685.1 Pseudonocardiaceae bacterium
GAGTGCGGGTCGTCATTCATGGCGTCGATTCCGAAGAATTGAATGGTGGAACTTGTCAGGTCACCAAATTGGAAGGTAACACGGGTCCCGCACGACAGCGGCGGCGTTGCTGAGAAGTTATTCTTATGCGCGAACGGAAAACTCTTATCCCAGCTCACAGCCCATCCCGACGGATTAGTCGAGCGTATTCACAAAATGAGGCCTTCGTTGGCGCCCATACACGCGTGCTTCAGTAGCGACGGCATTGATGTCCGTCCGCGTTTCAGTCTGATGCCGAACTTCAGCTCAATTCAGTCGCGTTACAGTCAGTGACTGGGAAGATCGATTGCCGATTACCCCTGGTGCGGTGCCCGGTCCGTGGTTCATGCTCCGATACCGTGAGCACAGAAGACACGGCAGACACCGCGGAACCGATGGGGGTACGCAGGTTGGACCTCGACCAGCCGAACGCGGCCCGGATGTACGACTACTACCTGGGCGGGTCGCACAACACCAGCGCCGACCGCACCCTGGCCGAACGCGTCTTGGCGGCCGATCCCAGGGTGCGCGCGGTCGCCAGGGCCAACCGCTCGTTCCTGCGTCGCGTGGTCCGGTTGCTCGTCGCCGGCGGCGTCCACCAGTTCCTGGATCTCGGCTCCGGGATCCCCACCGCCGGTCACGTGCACGAGATCGCGCACACTGCCGACCCGGAGGTCCGGGTCGCGTACGTAGACAACGAACCCGTCGCGGTCACCGCGACCCGCAGGCTGATCGCCGATCAGCGCAACGTCTCCATCACCGCTGCCGACCTGCGCGACGTCAACACGGTGCTGACCGCACCCGGCGTCGTCGACCTGCTCGACTTCCGCGAGCCGGTCGCGGTGCTGGCCTTCTCGGTGATGCACTTCCTGCCGGACTCGGCCGATCCGGCCGGCGTGCTCGCGGCCTACCGCGAGGCCCTGGTGCCGGGCTCCTACCTGGTCCTCTCGCACATCGCACCGACCGGCGCGTCCAGCGACGACGACGTCACCTCGCTGTACCAGCGTTCCAGCAACGCCGCCTGGGCCCGCCCTCCCGAGCAGCTCGCCGCGCTGTTCCCGGCGGACATGCCGTTGGTCGAGCCCGGCCTTGTCCCGGTCACCGAATGGCGCCCCGACGACCTCGACCTCGACGACACCGGCGTTGATCTGTCCTATTTCTACGGTGGCCTCGCACACCTACCCGACTAGGATTCCCGTCCCGACCCGTCAATCGCGGTCTTCCCAGGTGCACAAGCAGATCCGGTTGCCCTCGGGGTCGGCCAGCACCCAGAAACTGGGCGCCTCCTCGGCGCTGACCAGGGTCCCGCCAGCGGCCAGCGCGGCGTCGATGCGCGGCTGAACCTGTGCGGGCTCGACCCACACGTCCAGATGCCAGCGCTGCCGCGGCTCCTCGCTGCCCGAGGTCTGGAACCAGATCGTCGGAAATCCGTCCGCCGGATCCCGAACCTCGTCATCAGGTCCGGCCGCGGGTTGCTCGGCGGCCAGCACGGCGCTCCAGAACGGCAGCACCGATTCGCGGGCAGGCGTGTCCAGCCCCAATTCCATTCGGGACACTCCAGCCGACGCCAGCGTGACCCCGGCCGCCGCGCCGATGGCGTTGATCGCCCTGGCCAGGCTGACGTCGCGATCGGTCACGCCGTGCTCGTCGTGGCTGCTCAGCCGAACGTCGACATGGCCATAGCTCAGCGCGATGTCCGGGTGATGGTTCATGTCCTCGGCGGCGGCGCCGATCGAATTGACGACGGCCAGTCCGGTCGCGAAGTCGCCGGTGGCGATGCGGGTCTGCAGTCCGCCGTTCAGGTTGGCCCAGCCGGTCAGCCCCGCCTCGGCGATCTGCGCTCCGGTCAGTTTCGTCATGCGAGCATGCTGCCACTGACCGTGGCGACAGCCAACAGGTGCGCGCTGGTGTTGATCATCAGTGGGTCGGTCTCGACCAGCCGGGCGCAGTGCAACGCGGCCGGCAGCAGCGCCGGCAACTCGAACACACCCGCGGTGTCCAGCGCGGGCCAGGCCGGCCCCTCGATCCCGTATACCGTGACATCGCCGAAACCGGCGTCGCGGACCTCCGCGTGCAGCTCGTCCGCGGTGTGCCAGTGCGACGTGGTGAACCCCGCATGCCCGTCGTAGCCTCCGCTGGCGATGACGTCCGCGACCGAGGACAAGAGATCGCCGTCCAGCGCACCGTTCGCGCCCATCTCCAGCGCCGACAGGTATCGGCTGATCCCGGCCGCCGCCAACGTCCCGCCCGGTCGGAGCACGCGCCGCGCCTCGGTCAGCGCCCGTGCGCGGTCCTCGGCGTCGACGAGGTGGTACAGCGGTCCCAGCAGCAGCACCACGTCCACGCTGCCGTCCTCGACCGGCAGCGTCCGCGCGTCGCCCACCGCCGCACTCACCCCTGGAACCCGCGCCGCGGCCTCGACGTGCGCCGGGACGATGTCGATCAGGTGCACCGGATGCCCGTCACGAGCGAGCCACTCGGCATGCACCCCGGTGCCACCGCCGACATCGAGCACGCACGCCGAGGGCGTCAGTACGCGTCGCAGCAATTCCTGGGTACGCAGGAATTCCAGCCGTCCGTGCGGCGTCCTGGCCAGCCGGCCCTGCTCGTCGTCGGTCGCGTAGTGCCGCACGATGTCCGCTGCCACTAGCGTTCGGCCGCGTTCAGCTGGACGGGAAGCGACAACAGACCCCGAATCAAGATGCTGTTCTTATAGGACGGGACGGCCGTGTCGGCGAGCGTGATCGACGGGAACCGCGCCAGCAGTCGGCCGAAGGCGATCTCGCCCTCCAACCGGGCCAACGGCGCGCCGAGGCAGTAGTGGATGCCGTGGCCGAAAGCCAGATGCGTACCGCTGGCCTCGCGGGTGATGTCCAGCCGGTCGGGATCGCCGGGGAACTGGGCGCTGTCGTGATTTGCCGACAGCAACGCGATCTTCACGAACTCGTGCGCCGGGATCTCCACGTCGCCGACCCGGATCGGCTCGGTGGTAACCCGGTCGGTCGCACAGTTGAGCGGACTCTCCAGGCGCAGGAACTCCTCGACCGCCCGAGGCAGCAGATCGGGCCGAGCCAGCAGCAGGCTCAACTGCTCCGGCGCGCGCAGCAACGCGTTCACGCCGCTGGCGATGAGGTGCACCGTTGTCTCGAAACCGGCCAGGATCAGTAGGAAGGTCGTGGTCAGCAACTCGTCCGCGCTGAGTGTGTCATCATCCTGCGCCGCCTGCACGAGGTCGCTGAGGATGTCCTCGCCGGGTCGCACCCGTTTCGCGGCGATCAGCCCGGTCAGGTAGTCGACGGTGGCGCGCTCGGCCCGTTGCAGTTCCTCGGACGTCACCTCGGTGACGAAGGGCGTGGTCCACTCGGCCAACATCGGCTGGTCCGCGTCGGGCACACCGAGCATCATGCCGATCACGCTGATCGGCAGCGGGAGCGCGAACGCCGGGATCAGGTCGACCGGCTCGTCGCCCTCCGGCAGCGCGTCGAGCAGGCTGTCCACCCGCTTCTCGATATTGGGCCGCAGCCGTGCAATCGCGCGTGCCGTGAACGCTTTGGAAACCAGGCCACGGATGCGGGTGTGCGCGGGCGGATCCTGGTGCAGCAGGTTCGCGCCGAGCGGGCTGGCGTTGGGGCCTGCCGTTCCGGGCGGGAACAGACTCATGGCCAGCGCGTTGTCCTTGCTCAGCCTGGGATCGTTGAGCAGCTCACGCGCGACCTCGTAATCGGTGACGAGCCACATCTGGAGATTGCCGCGAAAACGGACGTGGTGAACCGGGCCGAGCGGCCGCAGCGTTGCGTAGAGCTCATGGGGATTCTGGACGAACTCGCGATGCAACCGGATCGGCTCGGTCATGTCGCCCCCTCGGCATTCCTGGTTCACGACCACGCTACCGGCGCCACGCACCAAGATTTGATCAGTGGTCATCTGGACGGATCTCATGTGGTCATCTGGGCGGCGTAGCCCGCCGTGTCTCATCGGGCTACAATCGAGCTCATGAAGGTGATCACGCAGCGGGAGTTCCGCAACAACTCGGCAGCCGTAATGGACGCCGTGGAAGCGGGGGAAACCTTCCACATCACCCGCAATGGGGTTGAGGTCGCGGAGGTACGACCACTGTCTCGCCGGCGACGGCTGACCGCCCAGGAACTTGTCGAGCGGCACCGCAAGTTGCCTCGCGTCGACTACGCCCGCATGCGGCACGAGGCCGACGAGTTTTTCGGTACCGAGGACCGCGTCGGCGATGACGATGCGTGGAAGCGTGATCGTGGCTGAGCGTCGTCAGTCCGGAGTGTTGGACACCTGCACGTACATCGATCTCGACCTGCTGGACCCCTCGGTCCTTCCCGAGGTTCCGGAACTCACCGCGATCACGATGGCCGAGTTGCACCAAGGGCTGGCGATGGCGAAGACCGCTGCCGCGCGGGCCGCTCGAACCGAGAAGCTGGGCGCCGCGATTGTCGATTTCGATCCGTTGCCCTTCGACGGCGACGCCGCCGCCCGCTATGGATCGCTCGTCGCGCTGACCCTTCAGGCCGCGCGCGATCCTCGGCCGCGCCGGATGGACCTGATGATCGCGGCCATCGCGTCCGCGCGGGGCTTGCCGCTCTACACCCGCAACGCGGACGACTTCGCCGGTTTGAAGAATCTCGTCGAGGTTTTCGGCGTCTGAACTACCAGCCGCGTTCGCGCCACTCCGCGAGATGGGGGCGCTGCTCGCCGATGGTCGAGTCGTCGCCGTGGCCGGGGTAGAACCAGGTGTCGTCGGGGAGGTGGCCGAAGACGCGTTCGGAGATGTCGTCGAGCAGCGACGCGAAGTTCTCCTTGGTTGTCGTCCTGCCGACGCCGCCGGGGAACAGGCTGTCGCCGGTGAACAGGTGCGGCGTGCCAGATGGGTCGCGGTAGAGCAGGGCGATCGAGCCGGGGGTGTGGCCGCGCAGGTGGATGACCTCGAGTTGGCATTGGCCGAAGCTCAGGGTGTCGCCGTGTTCGAGGAGGAAGTCCGGGGGGATTGGGAGTACGGACGCGTCCTTCGGGTGGGCCGCGGTGTTGGCGCCGAACGCGCCGGCCACGGCGCCGAGGGCTTGCCAGTGGTCGGCGTGTTGGTGGGTGGTGACGATGGTGCGCAGCGCGGGCCGGGTCTCGTCGGAGCCGACGAGGTCGGAGATGCGTTCGGGGTCGTTGGCGGCGTCGATCAGCAGCGCCTCGTTGCTCGCGATGCACACGAGCAGGTAGGCGTTGTTGTCCATCGGGCCGACCGAGAGCTTGGTGATGCTCAACCCGGGCAGCGTGCGCCTTGCCGGGGCCCCACCGGGCTCGACATGGCCGGTGTACTCGTCGATGACGTCCACGCCCCCGACAGTAGCGGCTCACCCGCCGCGGCGACGGGCCGGATCGGTCACGTGGCCGCGGCGGGGAAGTTCACTCGATTGGGTGTAGTTATAGCCAGGCGGGGAGGACGGGGGCCTCACCGGTGAGGTCGGCGCCGTCGGCGCGGCCGGTGAGCCAGGCGAGCGCGGGGGCGGCGAGGCCGATGACCCTGGGTGCGGTCGGAGTCGCGACGCCGAGCGGAATCGAGCGGGCGGTCCCGTCCGGGAGCACGATCTCCAGCAGCACCGATGGCACGTCCGTCCGGCCGGTGAACCGGTTGACCATGAACGCCAGCACGGTTTCCAGGTGTTCGCCCGCCATCTCGACCATGTCGTCGAAGCTGACGCCGCAGTCGAGGTCGACCGCGTGCACCAGCAGTTCGTTCACCCGCAGCCACGGGATCAGCGTGGCGGGCATGGCTTTGCCACCCCGCGCGATGACCGTGTTGGTCCACGCACCCGAGGGCAGGTCGTCGGCCGCGGCGAAGAACCGGCTGCTGGCCGCGGCGAGGTCCTCCTGCTGGATCTGGAACAGCCGACGGGCGCCTTCGTCGATGTCGGCGTCGCGGTCGGCGGCACTGGCGTACATGGGGTGTTCGATGCCGGTCCTGGCCCAGTTGAGCAGGTTGACCAGACCGTCGGCGTTGCGGGCGAGGTGGCTGATGACGTGCCGGCGCGACCAGCCGGGCAGCAGGCTCGCACCGTGCGACGTGGCCTCGTCCATGGTTGCCACGATCTCGTCAACTCTGGCGTGGGCCTGCCGGGCCAGCGCGAGTCCGGCCCGCGCGTGTTGGGCATCACCTGCGGCGATGCCGGGAAGCGGGCTGAGTTGGGCTGGGCGCACACCGGGTTGTTCGGCCCGCGGCACGGGCACTGCTGTTGACGAACGCGTTGCGTCCGGCGAGGGCACGGGCTTGGTCATATGGGTATGACCCTCCTCGGCGTCGAGTGGTTGACCCTGGGACCCGCCGCGAAGAATCAGCGACGACTGTGTGCGACACCTCTACCCGATCGGTGCCAACGCCAAACACAACGGCAATAAGTCGGCGGTAGTTCCAGCCTAGGTCGAATCGCTCCGCACGCATAGAGGGTGGCCGAAGTGAGATCGGTGTGAGCCGGCTGAACTGGGACAACGCGATGGGCGCTGGTGTGCGGAATAGCGGCCGGGCGGTCGACGTTGCAACCGGCGCGGACCGGGCGGGACTTGGCGTCCCCGACTTTTTGTCGGTGGAGCGTCCTAGCATGTTCGATGGCTGACACAGGCCCTCCAAGTGGTGCCCGCGTGACGCTCTCGAACCCCGTCGAGATGTCACGGTGTGTGACAATGGACGGGTCGTGGCCAAGCCGACCACCGACATTTCTTGCCGAAGGGACCCTCGTGGCCGACCGCCTTGTCGTGCACGGCGCACGCGAGCACAACCTGCGCAGTGTCAACATCGACCTGCCCAGGGAGAGTCTGATCGTGTTCACCGGCCTGTCCGGGTCTGGCAAGTCCAGCCTGGCGTTCGACACGATCTTCGCCGAAGGCCAGCGCCGCTACGTAGAGTCACTCTCCGCGTATGCGCGCCAGTTCCTCGGTCAGATGGACAAGCCGGACGTCGACTTCATCGAGGGCCTCTCACCAGCGGTCTCCATCGACCAGAAGTCGACCAACCGCAACCCCCGGTCCACGGTCGGCACCATCACCGAGGTCTACGACTACCTCCGGTTGCTCTACGCGCGCGCGGGCACGCCGCACTGCCCGGTGTGCGGCGAGGTGATCAGCAAGCAGACCCCGCAGCAGATCGTGGACCAGATGCTCGCGCTGGCCGAGCGCACCCGTTTCCAGGTGCTCGCACCGGTCATCCGCGGCCGCAAGGGGGAGTACGTCGACCTGTTCTCGCAGCTCCAGGCGCAGGGCTACTCCCGCGTCCGGGTCGACGGCGAGGTGTACGCGCTCACCGAGGTGCCCAAGCTCAAGAAGCAGGAAAAGCACACCATCGACGTGGTGATCGACCGGCTGACCGTCAAGAAGAGCGCGAAGCAGCGGCTCACTGATTCGGTCGAGACGGCGCTGCGACTGGCCGACGGGCTGGTCACGATGGAGTTCGTCGACGAGGAGGAGAGTTCCGCCGAGCGCGAACGCACTTTCTCCGAGCACCTGGCCTGTCCGAACGGGCACCAGCTGACCGTCACGGATCTCGAACCTCGGTCGTTCTCGTTCAACTCGCCCTACGGCGCGTGTCCGACCTGCACCGGTATCGGCGTTCGCAAGGAGGTCGATCCGGAACTGGTCGTGCCGGACGACGAGTTGTCGCTGGCGGACGGGGCGATCGCGCCGTGGGCAGGCGGCCAGACCGCCGACTACTTCCTGCGGCTGCTCGAATCGCTGTCCGAGACGCTCGGCTTCCGGATGGACACGCCGTGGCGCAAGCTGCCGGCCAAGGTGCAGAAGGCCGTGCTGCACGGCGTCAACGAACAGGTTCACGTCCGCTACCGGAATCGATACGGCCGGGAGCGTTCGTACTACGCGAACTTCGAGGGGGTCATCCCGTTCCTCGAACGCCGCATGGATGCGACCGAGTCCGAGTACATGCGCGAGAAGTACGAGGGCTACATGCGCGAGGTGCCGTGCCCGGTCTGCCAGGGCACCCGGCTCAAGCCGGAGATCCTGGCGGTCACCCTGGAACACGGCCGCTATGGCGAACGGTCGATCGCGGACGTCTCGGCGATGAGCGTTGCCGAGTGCGCGGAGTTCCTCGGCGGGCTCAAGCTCGGCAAGCGGGAGACCATGATCGCCGGCCGGGTGGTCAAGGAGATCCAGGCACGGTTGGGCTTCCTGCTCGACGTCGGCCTGAACTACCTCTCGCTGAACCGGGCGGCGGGCACGCTCTCCGGTGGTGAGGCCCAGCGGATCAGGCTGGCGACACAGATCGGTTCCGGGCTGGTGGGCGTGCTCTACGTCCTGGACGAGCCGTCGATCGGGCTGCACCAGCGGGACAACCGACGGCTGATCGAGACATTGACCCACCTGCGCGATCTCGGCAACACGCTGATCGTGGTCGAGCACGATGAGGACACCATCCGGGCCGCCGACTGGATCGTGGACATCGGGCCGGGCGCGGGCGAGCACGGCGGGCATGTCGTGCACAGCGGGACGTACAAGGAGTTGCTGTCCAACGACAAGTCGCTGACCGGCGCGTATCTGAGCGGGCGCAGGGAGATCGCGGTGCCGGCGATCCGGCGGCCGATCAGCGCGTCGAAGAAACTGACCGTGGTCGGCGCGCGCGAACACAACCTGCACGACATCGACGTTTCGTTCCCGCTGGGCTGCCTGGTGTCGATCACCGGCGTCTCCGGCTCGGGCAAGTCCACTTTGGTCAACGACATTCTGGCCACGGTGCTGGCAAACAAGCTCAACGGCGCGCGGCAGGTGCCGGGGCGGCACACCAGGGTCAAGGGCGTTGACCTCGTAGACAAGCTGGTGCAGGTGGACCAGTCGCCGATCGGCCGCACGCCGAGGTCGAACCCGGCCACCTACACCGGGGTCTGGGACCACGTGCGCAAGCTGTTCGCGGCCACCACCGAGGCGAAGGTGCGCGGCTACCAGCCGGGCCGGTTCTCCTTCAACGTCAAGGGCGGCCGCTGCGAGGCGTGCGCGGGCGATGGCACGATCAAGATCGAGATGAACTTCCTGCCGGACGTGTACGTGCCGTGCGAGGTGTGCAAGGGCGCCCGGTACAACCGGGAAACCCTTGAGGTGCACTACAAGGGTAAGACCGTCGCGGACGTGCTGGACATGCCGATCGAGGAGGCAGCGACCTTCTTCGAGCCGATCAACGCGATCTACCGGCACCTCAAGACCCTGGTCGACGTTGGCCTTGGCTACGTGCGGCTCGGTCAGCCCGCACCGACCCTCTCCGGTGGTGAGGCGCAGCGGGTGAAGCTGGCCAGCGAACTGCAGAAGCGCTCGACCGGCAAGACCGTCTACATCCTGGACGAGCCGACGACCGGTCTGCACTTCCAGGACATCAGCAAGCTGCTCGGCGTCATCAACGGCTTGGTGGACAAGGGAAACTCGGTGATCGTCATCGAGCACAACCTCGACGTCATCAAGACCTCGGACTGGATCATCGACATGGGCCCGGAAGGCGGCAACGCGGGCGGGACGATCGTGGCCGAAGGCACGCCGGAGGAGATCGCCGCGCACGGCACCAGCTACACCGGGAAGTTCCTGGCCCCGCTGCTGGCCGAAAGCCGATAAGACATCACAGAAGAGGCCGAGGGCGGCGCTGCCCTCGGCCTCTCTGGTGACGAACCCGGCTCAGGAGGTTGCCGGGTTCCAGTAGTCGCCGGCCATCACGATGTAGACCAGCATCTTGATGGTCTCGCCGTAGTAGCCGTCGCCGAAGGGGTTCTTGGCCAGTTCGGCCCAGATCGCGTCGGTCCACGCCTGGTTGCCCGAGGCCATCGCGGCCGGGCCGACCGAGTCGCCCGCCTCTTCGGCCTGGGTGTCACTGTTGCCGCTGCCGTCGGTCGATCGGCCGGTGCAGTTGAGGTTCATGTGCGGCCAGACGTTCGCTGGCACGCCCTTGGAGAAGGTGTCAAGGCAGGCGGATTCCGCCTTGGCGATGGCCAGTTCCGCGCTGCTGCCGTTCTCCAGTGCGTCGGTGCCCATGTGCCACGGCACGCGGATGGAGTTGTAGCCGACGATGTTGTCCGGCTGGTCCTCCTGGTAGTTCGCCGGGGCCGGCTGCGGGCTGGTCGTGTTGGCCTTGACCACGAAGTCCGGCAGCAGATCGGCGCTGGCGGAGTACTTCGAGTTCAGCGCGCCGAACAGCGCCTCCTGCTTGGCGATGACCTTGTTCCAGTCGTGCGACGTGTCGTAGGCCGCGAACGCGCGCAGGTGGTCGATGATGCTGTCCGATGGCCGCGTGTCGGCGGTGTCGCCGGTGTCGTCCTCGCACTTGAGGTGACCGTCGGAGGCGACGTCGTGCGCGTAGAACGAGGCGAGCCACTTCATCGCGTCCGCGGTGTAGCCGCCCCACTGCTTGTCGGCCAGGACCAGGCCGTAGCCGATGTCAAGGTCGCCGTCGGTCGCGCCGTCCGGTGTGCCGCTGCTGTAGTACTTGCAGGTCTTGCCGTCCAACTGCCACTGCATCAGGCCGAACTGGTCCTCGTGGTCCTTCACCAACTGCCACAGGCCGTTGAACTCGGTCTGCGCGCCTGCGTCGTAGCCGGCCATCAGCGGGACGATGTTCATGCCGTAGCCCTGGCCTTCGGACACCGGGCCGTTGTTCCTGGCGTCGCTGTCGCCCTTGGTCGAGATGTAGTACTCGTTCGACGCGCAGCCGTGCACCAGATAGGTGCCTTTCCACGCGTCGTAGGCCTTCTCCACCGCAGTGTCGCGCGCCGACTGCGACGCGGAAGGCGTCACGCCGAGCTTGTAGGTGACGTGGGCGGGGAAGGGGTGCGCGGCAGTTGCCGCCGGGGCGGCGGATGCCGATAACGAGACAAGGGATGCGGCCGTGGCCGCGACGGCCACGGCGAACAGCGCTGTTCTGTGAGTACGCATGCACGCTCCAGAGACAGGGTTGGACCGGTGACGGGGGCCGGATCAGCCATCGGGGGTGATAGTTAGGTAAACTCCCTTCCTAACTTCGCCTAGCGTGACCCGGCCGGCGCGCTCTGTCAAGACTCCATAAGGCAGCCCGGAATCCGATGTGCCCTCATCCTCGGCGCCGCTGCCGCGTTAACAGTTACCAGTGCTGGATCACTGGGATTGCGCGGCGAAGGAGTTGATGGCGTTGGTGATGCCGGTCGCGATCGCGGTCTGGCCCGCCGGGCTCGCGGCGAGGGTGCCTTCGGCGCCGTTGGAGATGAACAGCGGTTCGATCAACGCGCCGGGCATCCCGCTCGGGTTGTCGTTGTAGCCGGCCTTGGCCGGACCGAGCAGCAGCAGTCGGCCGTAGGCATGGTCGGCGGCCGAGGTGGAATTGCCGGCGCCGATCGAGGACTGCACACCGCGATCGTGCACGCTGGCGCCGGTCGCGTCGAGCGCGTTCACGACGTCGGATTGCAACAGATCCGCGAATTGCTGGTTCTGGGCCGCGAATGTACGGCCCGGATCGTAGAACGTCATGGCGCCGGTGGCGTTCGACGAGGTGAACGCGTCGAAATGCATGGAAACCATGACGAATGCCTTGGCCAGATTCGCGCAGGTGATTCTGGCGATCGTGTCCGCGTGTTTCCCCGCCGACGATTCCCCGCTCGAGTCGAGATCGGCAGGTGTCATCGGAATGATGGCCGTGTCAGCGGTTCTGGACACCACGACGCGATAGCCGTTGGCCTCCAACAGTTGTGCCGCGTCCATGACGACCGGGAGCGTCAACTGCTTCTCCTGCAGTTGTTGTCCCGTCGAGGTGTGTCCGTAGGCGCCGGGGTCGGGGCCGCCGTGGCCGGCGTCCAGAAATACGGTTTTGTGTTTGTCCCCGTGCGTTGGGGCGAAGGCGACGCAGGCATTGGCCGCGAACTGGCTCGGATCGAGTGGCCCGATGGGACCGTCGTCGGTGCCTGCGGCCGGCTTGATTCGCAGCGAGGTCGACGTGGCCCCCGCCGCCGCACCGGTGCTCGACCCCGGCGGGGCCTGCTGAGCCGTGAAGACGAAGGTGAGAACGACAGCGACACCGACGGCGCCCGCAACGCCTCCGATGATCAACCACCTGCGAACATGACTCCTCGCCGGCTCCTCATCGTTCACATGGTGAAGCGTAGGCAGAAAACCCCGCACCGCGCGAAAGGTGGCGCAAAGAAGTCGCGCGGTGCGGGGTTACCGAACGTTCTCGAATTGCCCTATTGGGTGATATCGCGTGGGCGACCCGGCACGCCGGGCCGTTGCTGCCACGGGTGCGGGCCCTCGGCCGGGCGGTACTCGACGCCGAGCGCGTCCAACCTCGGCAGGTGGCCCTCGGTCAGGCGCCGGTCGAAGTCGGCCGGGTCGCGGACCGCGTCCTGGCTCCAGACCACCTCCGCGAACGCGCACAACCGGGGAAAGGTCGCGTAGTCGACGCGCCGCACCGAATCCAGGTGCTCGGTCCACACCTGCGCCTGGGCGCCGAGCACGTGCGTCGCCTGGTCCTCGTCGAGGTCGGCCGGGACCGGTTGATAGGCGTACACGTCGGCGACCGTGCGTACGTAGCCGACCGGGATCGGCTCGTCCGGGTGATCCGAGGCGCGGTGGTCGAGGTAGATGTAGGTCTCCGGGCACATCACCACGTCGTACCCGGCCTTGGCCGCCTCGATGCCGGCCTGCTCACCACGCCAGGATGCGATGACGCACCCGTCCGGCAGCGGACCGGCCTCGGCGATCTCGTCCCAGCCCAGCGCCCGCCTACCCCGACTGGCCAGGTGCTTGGCGATCTCCCGGATGAACCAGCCGTGCAGCCCGTGCACGTTGTCGAAGCCCAGTTCGGCCGCGCGGGCTCGGGCCACCGGACTCCGCTCCCACTGCACGATGGGCACCTCGTCGCCGCCGACGCCGATCACCGGTGAGTCGAAGATGTCCAGCACATGGTCGAACACGTCGCGGAAGAACGCGACGGTCTCATCCGCGGGGTTGAGCACGTTCTCGTTGATGCCCCAGGAGGTCCACACGTCAAGCTGCTCACCGGTGTTGCCGAATTCCGGGTACGCGGCGAGCACGGCCTGGGCGTGGCCGGGCACGTCGACCTCGGGGACGACGGTGATGCCGCGGTCGGCGGCATAGCGGACGATTTCGCGCAGGTCGGTGGTGGTGTAGTAGCCGCCGTGCGGGCGGTGGTCGTGCAGGCCGCCCGAGGGGTGGCCGATCGTGGACTCGTGCCGCCAACTGCTGATTTCGGTCAGCTTGGGGTATTTCGGGACCTCGATGCGCCAACCCTGGTCGTCGGTGAGGTGCAGGTGCAGCACGTTGAGCTTGTGCGCGGCGAGCAGGTCGACGAAGCGCAGCACGTCGGCCTTGGGCCGGAAGTGCCTTGCCACGTCGAGCAGGCAGCCCCGCCAGTTCAGCCGGGGATGGTCGACGATCGTGCCGCACGGGATCGTCCACGCTCCACTGTGGATGTTCGAGGTGCGCAAGGCGTCCGGGCCGAGTAGTTGGCGCAGGGTCTGCGTGGCGTACTCGGCGCCGGCCAGATCGGCCACCGAGACGTCGATACCGGTGGGGGTGATGGTGAGCTGGTAGCCCTCGGCCTCGGTGACCTCGCCGGTGTGGAAGCGGATCGTCGCATTGTCCGCAATGGACAGTGGGAGGCCGGTCGCGGCGCGCAGCGCGGTGGCGAAGCGCGAGACGACCGGGGCCGTGGTCGCGTCGTGGCCGATGGTCGTGGTCTCGTCGAGAGTGAGGACGCCCTCGGCGGGCTGGACCGAAACGGGTTGGGGGAGCAGGAGATTCAGCATCAGAACAGCACCATCGCAACTGCCGTCGCAGTGACGCTGCCGGCGACCCCGCCCGGCAGGCCGGTATTCTGGTCGCGGGGGAGCCAGGTCACCGTGCCGGAGTTCTGGTTGGCCACCACGAACCAGTTCTCGGTTGGATCGAGCGCGAAATGCCTTGGCCAGTCGCCGCCGCAGGTGGTGGTGTTCAGCAGGGTCACGGTACTGCCGTCGTCGCTGACCGCGAAGGTGGCGATGCTGTTGTCGCCGCGGTTGGAGACGTAGAGGAACTTGCCGTCTCGGGACAGGGCGATCTCGCCGGGGTAGTTCGGGGTGACCGCGCCCGGTGCGGTCGTGCCGACGATCTGGCCCGGGGTGAGCTTGCCGGCGCTGGAATCCCAGCCGAACGCGATCACCTGCGAGGAGTCCTCGGTGGCCAGGAAACCGTTGGTGCCGTTGGGATGGAAGACGAGATGGCGTGGACCGTCGCCCTTGGTCAGCACGACCTGGTCGTGCAGGCTCAGCTTTCCGGTGCTCAGGTCGAGCGTGTAGAGGTAGACCGAGTCGGTACCGAGGTCGACCGAGAGCACCCACTTGCCGCTCGGGTCGGTGAGGATCTGGTGTGCGTGCGGGGCGCCGCCGGTGCCGCCGGAGTGCGCGACCAGGTCGGTCAGCGGGCTGAGGCTGCCGTCCGCGTTGATCGGCAGGATCGCCACGCTGCCCGAACCGTAGTTGGCCACCATCAGGTAGTGGCCGCTCGGATGCACACTCGCGTGCGTGGGGCTGTCGCCCTCGGTCGGCTGCGTGTTCAGGATCGTCGGCTGCGTCGGGTCGCTCACCTCCAGCGCGGTCATGGTGCCCGAGGACAGCTCGTTGGTGGTGTAGAGGATGCTCCGGTCGGCCGAGTAGACCAGCCAGGACGCGTCGGGCATGTTCGCCACCGTCGCGCCCGGCGTCACCGCGCCGGTGCTGAAGTCGGTGCTCGCCACCTGAAGGCCGTCGCCACCGTTGTCGGTGTAGCTGCCGAGAAAGGTCACGTCCGCCTCCGATGGGTCAGCTGCTGGTCGGGCCGAGGCGATGCCGGGTAAGGCGGCAAGGGCCACCGCGCCTGCGGCCGCCCCGAGGAACTGACGCCGGCCAAGTCCACCGCTTGTTGTGTCGGTCAACGAGAACTTCCCCTTTCAGCGCGGATTGCGAATGGACCGACCGGGCAGGGCGCCGGTCGGTCTGCTGTCATCGAGCGTTGGGACACCGTTGACCAGGACGTACTCGATGCCGGTCGCGGCT
>DASYBO010000440.1:0-11183 GCA_036500685.1 Pseudonocardiaceae bacterium
CGGCACCGGCACCGGCAGGCTCGGCACCGGCAGCGGCGGCAGCGGAACCGGCAGCGGGAGGCTGCCGAGCAGGCCGGTGATCAGGCTCAGCAACGTGTTCAGCAGCGAGTTGAGCAGACTGCTCACCACGCCGAGCGGGCCGGGCAGCGGCGGCAGCAGGTCCGCTGGAGTCGCGGCCTGGGTGGTCACCGGGGTCTTGCCGGCCTCGATCTGCTTGAGCGCCTGGGCGAGCTGGTTGTTCAGGTCGGTCGCTTTGTCCAAAGTAGACGAAGCGTTCGCGGACATCGCGGCGCGGCCGCGCGGAGTGGCCAGGCCGGCCAGTTCCGAGGTGATCTTGTTGACCGCGTCCTGGGTTCCGGCCACGTCGCCGTTGATGGCGGCGGCCTTGAGCTGGTCGTGCAGAACCTGGACGACACCGGCCTGGTTCTGCAGGTATTCCGCGTTCGAGCTGACCGGCGCGGAGGCCGGCGCGGCCGGCAATGCCGACGCCGCACTTGCCAGACCGAACCCGGTCATCGTGGCCACCGCGGCAACCGTCACAACTGCAATGGCACCAACTACGGTCCTCTTCATTTCCCTGGACCCTCCCGTCGGTTGGACGAAAAACGCACTCGATGATTCGAGAAACACTCGAGTCGAGTCACATCCGGTGGCTCGGCGTGCATCGCCGATATCGTTACCGCTGATCGACTTCCCCGCTACCAGTGCGATCCGTGGCGGATAAACAACTGATCGCGCCACGTGTTCAATCCACCCAATTTCGGTCGGCCGTACCCTCTACCGGTGACAATCACGGAAAATCCGGCCACGTTCGGGTCAAGAAAACACGAAACGGATCCGTGACCGAACTCGGCGGAGGGAACACTGTCGCCCGAACGAACTACTTAGGCCGATGGCCACCGACACGCCGGGAACGGGCCGGAAGACCACTCGCACGAGTGAACCGCGGAGTTGAGTTCGATACGTTCGATAAACATGAAGAAACGCGGGGAATACTCGGGAATGAGACCTGGTCTAAAAACCGACTCATATTCAAATATGAGTGAAACAACCTCACCTGTCTGCTGCGTACTCCGGTTCGGTCCGGCAGTCCGGACAGAGTCCCCAGAACACGACCTCCGCGTCGTCGACCGCGTATCCGGCTGACAATGAGGGGTCAAGACAGGGGGTCGCGCCGATCGCGCAGTCGACGTCCTCGGCGCGGCCACAACTCCGGCAGAGCAGATGGTGATGGTGGTCGCCTGCGCGCGTCTCGAACCGGGCCGGATACCCCGAGGGCTCGACCCGGCGCAGCAGTCCGGCTCTGGTGCAGGCTCGCAGCACGTCGTAGACGGCCTGAGTGGACACCGAACCGAGCCCGTCGCGAACGCCTGCGGCGATCGCGTCGGCGGTGTCGTGCGGGTGTTCGATCAGCCAGGACAGGACCGCCAGCCGGGGCGCGGTCACCCGCAGGCCGGCGGCACGCAACCGCGTCCGCAACGCGGTGTTCGGGACATCGTGCGCAGTCATCGTGAGCAAGCTCAGCATGTTTTCTGGAATGAGTCAAGAAAACAGTCGGAGTGAAATCGGTTGTGTCGGTGGCGGATGTCAGAGTGACATGGTGGGTGTGGCCCTGAGTCGATACCGAACCGTGCTGGCGCTGCCCGGAGTGGGCACGCTGATGGCGCTCATGCTCGTCGCACGGATCCCGGTCACCGCGAACTCGATGGTGCTCACCCTGCACGTCGTGCTCGGCCTACACCGCGGCTACGGCGCCGCCGGCATCGCAGGCGCGGTCATCACCATCGGCACGGCGGCGGGCGCGCCCGTCCTCGGCCGGCTCATCGACACCATCGGCCTCCGCTGGACGCTGGTGATCTGCACGCTCGGCGAGGGCGCGTACTGGCTCACCGCGGGCCGGCTGAACTACTCGGAGCTGTTGGTCACCGCGTTCTTCGGCGGCCTGCTCGCTGTCCCGGTGATGTCCATCAGCCGACAGGCCATCGCCGCGCTGGTACCCGACGAACACCGGCGCAGCGCGTTCTCCATGGACTCCATCTCCGTCGAACTGTCCTTCATGGCCGGACCGGCGCTCGGCGTACTGGTCGCCACCAGGGCGTCGACCTATGTCGCGCTGCTCGCGGTCGGCGCGGCCACCGTCGTCTTCGGCATCGTGCTCTACGTGGTCAACCCGCGCGTGCGCGCGAACACCGGGATCGTCGAACAGGTCCAGCCGCGCCCGCCCCGCCGGAGCTGGCTGCGCGGCACGCTGATCGGCGTGCTGGCCACCAATTTCGGCGCGGTCTTCGTGCTCGCCGGCGTCGGAGTGTCCGCCGTCGCCGCGCTGCGCGCGGTGGGCGAGGTGAGCTGGACCGGCATCGTCACGATCTTCATGTGCGTCGCGTCCGTGATCGGCGGCATCATCTACGGCGCGCTGCGCAAAGTACCGGGCCCGGCGATCCTGCTCGGCGTCATGAGCGTGCTGATACTGCCGGTCGGCCTGGCCGGCGGCCAGTGGTGGGTGCTGGCGCTGGCCACCGTGCCGTCCAGCATCCTGTGCGCGCCCACCCTGGCCTCCACCGGCGAAGCCGTCACCCGCCTCACCCCGCCCTCGGCCCGCGGCGAGGCCATGGGCCTGCACAGTTCGTCGCTCACCCTCGGCGCCGCGCTCGGTTCCCCGGTCATCGGCATCCTCGTCGACCACTTCGGCCCCGGCGGCGGCTTCCTCGGCGCAGGCCTCGGCGGCATCGTCGTCAGCGCGCTGGTCTTGGCCAGCACCCGCCGCCGCGCACCGACGCGGGTCGAACGGGAGCCGGTCAACGCCTAGCGGCCCGGGATGAACGCGCGCATGATCTCGACGGCCGAACGCAGCGTGTGCCCCTCCTTGATGGCCAGGCCCATGGCGACGACCGCATTGACGTCTCTGGTCAGGGTCTTGTCGCCCTTCACGGCATAAAGCCCGGCCAGCCGCGGCGTCAACTCCCGCAACGCGGTGGTGGACACCGGCTCGCTGGGCAGTGCCAACACCAACGTCCGCTGCCGGTCAGTCGCATCGGTATTGGGTTTGCTCGCGAACTGCTCGTGCACGAAGTTCACCCAGGACACCCGGATCTGCTGCTGCTGAACCAGACGGATCTGGTCGCGCAGTTCATCGACGAAACCCTGCGCCGCATACCGCAGGAAGCCAGCGACGTCGCGGGCCTTGGACGCGCGATCGAGCCTGAGGTAGTAGTCGTTGCGAGTCTGGTTGTAGTGGTCGGACAAGACGTTCGACGAGACCCACGGCACCAGCCCCGATCTGGCCAGAATCGCGCACTCCAGCAGGCGCGCGGTTCGGCCGTTGCCGTCGCCGAACGGATGGATCCAGGCCAGGTAGAGGTGGCCGAGCGTCGCGGCCAGGAACGCTTGGAAGAACCTCAGTTCCTCGCTTGCGGTGTCACCGCCGGTCAGCTGGTTCAGCCAGTCGACGAGCCGGTCGATCAGGTAGGGCACGTCTCGCGGTGGCGCGCCGCGATATCCGCCGACAACGACTCGAGCGGTGGTGAACTCGCCCGGCACCACGTGGTCATGGACGTCGAGACCGTCGAGGATCAGCCGGTTCTGCTCCCGCAGCCAGTCCGAGCTGATGGCCAGCGGGCGACCGGCCCGGACCGTCGCGTTGACGTCGTTCAACGCGCCGACGACGTTCTCGATCTCTCGTTGCAGGTAGCGCCGGGACGGCGGCAGCACGATCGAACCGGCGATGATCGCCGCGGCGTCCTCCTCGGTCAGGGTGTTGCCCTCGATCGCGGTGGTCGCCAGGGCGCCCTTGGCGAAGTAGACCCGGCTCAGCTCGGCCGCGACCTGCGGTGCCAGCGGTGTCCCGGCCAGATGCTGGCATTTGGAGAACGCCTCACCGAGCAAGCTCCACAACGCCGCGTTGCCATCGAAGTCGAGGCGATAGTCAAAGGTCAGCCAGGGGTGGGTGCTGAGGTACTCACGATCGCCGCTCACCTGCACATCTTAGATTTCACCCAGCTACTCTGTCCAACTTCGTGTCCAGTCTATTGTCCAATCGACTGTCCGAGATCAACGCCACGCGTTGACCAGGTCGGTCGGGCCCCACAGAAGGTCGACCGAGGCCGCGTCCAGGCCATCGGCGAAGCCGGAGCGGGAGGCGACGACGGTGCCGGTGTGCGCGGTGTGGCCGGGGACCGCCGGCGCGGCCGCGTGAAGAGCTGCCAGGTCGCGCTGGTCGAACGGGGTGGCCAGCCACTTGATCGAGCCGACGAACACGATCTCGTTGGCGACCGGGCCCTTGTCTACGCCAACCAGGTCGATCTCGGGGTCGAACTGCCGGTTCCACCATCCGCCGACCGCGCCGATTTCGGGCCAGGGCAGTTCGCCCTCGGCCGCGGCCAGTTCGAGCGATTCGCGGACCAGCGGTTCGACGGCCCGACCACGCCAGGTGGCCCAGCGCCGCTCGACGAGGCGGAACGCGGCGGCCGAGCGGCCTCGGCGGATCAAGTCGGTGGCTGCGCGGAGCACGGCCAGGTAGAGCCGGAGGTTGCTGTCGGCCACCCGGTACAGCGCGGGTTTGCCGGACAGTGTCGCAAGTGGATGGTCGATGGCGACGATCTGCTTGTCGTCGGTCATCCGGTGTAGGACCGGGGACAGCGTGCCGGAGGGCACCACTGCGCTGCGGCTGCCAGCGGCCGCCGCGATGTTGGCGTAGGTCCGGCCGGCACCGCCGATGGCTTCGAGCACGCGACGGGCCTGGTCCGGCTCGGGGAATTCGGCGAGCAGCGTCGACTCGGGTACGCCGAACACCGGCGAGGATTCGTCGGCACACTCCTGTTCGAGGAAGGCGAGTGCGGGCATGCCGTCGGGCCAGGCGCGCAGGATGCCGGGCAGTCCGCCGGACACGAGTTGGGCGTCCACGGCGTCGGTGTCGGCGAGGCCGAGGGCGGCTCCGGTCTCGGCCGGGTTCAGTGGTCCGAGGACCAGGTTGTCGGCGCGGCCGTAGAAGGGTCGGTCGTACGCGGTGAGGCGCCGCATCATGTGCAGGTCGCTGCCCAGCAGCAGGAGCAGTACCGGCCGGTTGGCCAGCAGCCGGTCCCACGCGGCCTGAAGGGCGCCGTCGAAGATCTCGTCCTGTTCGGCCAGCCAGGGCAACTCGTCCAGGACGACGATGGCCGGGCCGTCCGGAAGTGCCGCGGCGAGGGCACGGAAGGCCTCCCGCCAATCAGTCGCGGACGGGACGAGTTCGGGGTCGCGGGGCAGGTCGGACTTGCGCAGTTCGGACAGGAGGTCAGCGGCAGCTTCGACGGGCGAGGCGCCCTTGACCGCCGTGAAGAACAGGTAAGGCACTCGTGACTGGTCGCAGAACTCCTGCACGAGTCGGGATTTGCCGACCTGGCGGCGGCCTCGAATGGCGACCGCGACCCCGGTCCCCGAGTCGGCTACCCGGTCGAGTCGCTTCTTGAGCAGGGCGAGCTCACTTCGTCGCCCCACGAAGGACGTCAGCATCCGCCCACTCCAAGTTATGTAGCTGTCATCTACGTAGATTGTAGCTACATAGATTCGGCTACCTAACATGCGGAAAAGATCTTGGGCCGGGGTGTCGATTCGGGGTCGGCTCGTTCGACGCATGAGCATCGGGTGACGGCGAGCAGGAAGCTGACACCGCGGCAGGTACGAATCGGATCACATTAGGAGCTTGCGATGAGGTTCTTCGGATACACCCTTGATGACGAGACCAAGCCGTTCCCGGAGCTGACCCCGGACAGCGCGGCGGCGATGGGCAAGTTCGTGCAGGAGGCCATGGACGCGGGCGTGATCGTGGCGACCGGCGGGATGGCGCCGACGTCGATGGGCGTCAAGATCACCTCGACGGGCGGCGAGTACCGGGTGGTCGACGGGCCGTTTGCCGAGGCCAAGGAGATCGTGGGCGGCTGGGTGCTCTACGAGGTCGACTCGCTCGAGGAGGCCGTCGAGTGGTCGAAGCGGTTCCTCGCGGTGCTCGGGCACGACGCCGAGGTGCGGATTCGGCCGAGTTTCGGGCCGGAGTAGGTCAGTCGGCGAGTTCGGTGACGATCTCGCGCAGGGCGGTGTGGGCGCGCTCGACCAGGGGACGGCGGTGGGCGAGCGCGGCGGCGAGGGCGGGGTCCGGTTGGACGGTGCCGGTGGGGGTGATCAGGTCGGCGGCGTCGGCAAGCGAGGCGAGTTCGCCGATGGCGCGCCAGCCGAGCAGGGCCGCGCCGAGGCCGGAGCCGCCCGAGTCGGCGGTCATCGCGAGCGGTCGGTTGAGGGCGGCGGCGATGACTTTTCCCCAGAGCGGGGCGCGGAACGCGCCGCCGGTCGCGCGGACCTCGCCGATGTCCGGGATGGCTTCGGCGACCAGGGCGAGTTGTTGGCCGACGCCGTCGATCAGGGCTCTGGTCAGTTCGGCGGCGCCGTGTTCGTGGCGCAGGCCGAGGATGGCGCCGCGCGGGTCCGGTTCCCACCAGGGCGCGCGTTCGCCCAGTAGGTAGGGCAGGGCGAGCAGGTCGGTCGCGTCGGCCGTTTCGGCCGCTGCCAGCAGCGCGGCGATGTCGACGTCGAAGGTTCGGGCGGCCCAGGCGGCCGTGGCGCCACCGTTGCTGATGGCGCCGCCGCGTACCCAGAGGCCGTCGGCCAGCGCGTAGCAGAAGATCCGGCCATCCTTGTCGACGCCGGGTTCGTCGGCGATGACGCGTAGCGCGCCGCTGGTGCCGAGCGAGAGCGCGGCCATACCGGGGCGCACGGCGCCGGTGCCGAGGTTGGCCAGGGGGCCGTCCGCTGCGCCGAGTACGACGGGCACATCTGTTGGGAGGCCGTCGATGTGGGTGGTGAGGCGCAGGATTTCGGTGGGAGGTAGGAGTTCTGGGAGTTCGGCTGCGCTGATTCCAGCGAGGGCCAGCGCGGGCGGGTACCAGTCCAGGGTCAGCAGGTCCATCAGGCCGGTGCCGGACGCGCAGGAGTGGTCGGTGGCGAGGCGGCCGGTGAGGCGGTGCACCACGTAGTCCTTGACGCCGAGCCAGTGCGCGGCGGCGCGGGTCAGGTCGGGTTCGTGTTGGGCGAACCAGGCCAGTTTGACCAGGGGGGACATCGGGTGCACCGGGGTTCCGGTGGCGCGGTGCAGGTCTGCGGCGCGGGTCGGGTCGGCGCGCAGTGCGCGGGCGGTCGACGCGGCGCGTTGGTCGGCCCAGCTCAGTGCGGGGGTAAGGGGGCGGTGGTCGGCGTCGAGGGCGAGCAGGGTGTGCATGGCCGCGCTGAAGGAGATGGCGCGGACGTCGCGGCCCTGCGCGCATTCGGCGATGGCGTCGATGGCGGCGTCGGCGACGATGTCCGGGTCCTGGGTCGCCGCGCCGCTGGCGTCGGTGTGCAGGGGGTAGCCCCGTTCGGCCAACCCGACCTGTTTACCGTCTACAGTGGACGCGACGACCTTGGTCGCTGTCGTGCCGAGGTCGATCCCGAGCACGACTCCGGTTGTCACCTGGAGTTCAGCTTGCGAACTCGGGCGCAAGGGACTCCGCGATCTCGTAGGTGTTCAGCGCGGCGCCCTTGCGCAGGTTGTCCCCGCACACGAAGAAGTCCAGCGTGTTCGGGAAGTCCAGCGCCTGGCGGATACGGCCGACCACGGTCGGGTCGCCGCCGACGACGTCGGCCGGGGTCGGGAAGACGCCGTTTTCCGGGTCGTCGGCCAGGAGGACGGTCGGGTGGGAGTCGAAGATCTTCCGCGCCTGCTCGACGGTCACCGGCTCGGCGAAGGTGGCGTGCACGGCGAGCGCGTGGGTGGTGATCACCGGGACGCGGACGCAGGTCGCGGAGACCTTGAGGTCCGGGAGGTCGAGGATCTTGCGGGATTCGTTGCGTACCTTGAGTTCCTCGCTGGACCAGCCGTCGGCCTTGCGCGAACCGGCCCACGGCACCACGTTGAACGCCAGCGGCGCCGGGAACGGCGAGTCCTCTTGGGACAGTCCGGCCGCGGTGAGTGCCTCGCGGACGTCGCCTGCGCGCACGCCGACCTGCTTGCCGCCGACGGCCGCCGCTTCCGCGTAGAGCCGGTCGATGCCGGGCTGGCCTGCCCCGGACGCGGCCTGGTAGGAGGCGACGACGAGCTCGCGAAGGCCGAAGGCGTTGTGCAGCGCGCCGATGGCGGCCATCATCGACAGGGTCGTGCAGTTCGGGTTGGCGATGATGCCGCGCGGCCGGTTCGCCGCCTGCTCCGGGTTGACCTCGGGGACGACCAGCGGCACGTCGTCGTCCATGCGGAACGCGCCGGAGTTGTCGACCGCGACCGCGCCGTGCGCGGCGGCGATCGGCGCCCACTGCGCGGACACCTCGTCGGGCACGTCGAACATGGCCACGTCGACGCCGTCGAAGACCTCGGGGGCCAGCGCCTTGATGGTGATCTCCTTGCCGCGCACGGTCCGGGTCTGGCCGGCCGAACGGGGCGAGGCGATCAGGCGGATCTCGCCCCACGGCACGGTGTTCCTGCCGTTGATGATCTCGATCATCATGGTGCCGACCGCGCCGGTCGCACCGACGAGGGCGAGTACGGGTCCGTTGTCGCTCATGGCCTTACCTCCCGGTTCCCGCGTAGACGATGGCTTCCTCGTCGCCGCCGAGGCCGAATGCCTCGTGGATCGCCTGCACGGCGTCGTCCAGTTGCAGGTCGCGGACCAGCACCGAGATACGGATCTCCGAGGTGTTGATGATGTCGATGTTCACGCCCGCGTCGGCCAGCGCCTCGCAGAACCGCGCGGTGACGCCGGGGTGCGAGCGCATGCCGGCGCCGACCAGGGACACCTTGCCCACGTGGTCGTCGTAGAGGACCTGGTCGAACTTGAGTTCGTCCTTGACCTTCTCCAGCGCGGCGACCGCGGTGGGGCCGTTGGTCTTGGACAGGGTGAAAGTGATGTCGGTGCGGCCGGAGGTCGCCGCCGACACGTTCTGCAGCACCATGTCGATGTCGATCTCGGCATCGGCGACCACCCGGAAGATCCGCGCGGCCACGCCGGCATGGTCGGGCACGCCGGTCACCGTGACCTTGGCCTCGGAGCGGTCGTGTGCGACACCGGTGATCATCGCCTGTTCCACGGAAAGATCCTCCATCGAGCCGGCAACCAGCGTGCCGGGCCGTTGACTGTATGAAGAGCGGACTCGGATCGGGACGCCGTAGCGGCGGGCGTACTCGACGCAGCGCAGCATCAGCACCTTGGCGCCGGCCGCCGCCATCTCCAGCATCTCCTCGTAGGTGACCGTGTCCAGCCGTTTGGCGTTGGGCACGATCCGGGGGTCGGCCGTGTAGATGCCCTCGACGTCGGTGTAGATCTCGCAGACGTCGGCACCGAGCGCAGCGGCAAGCGCGACCGCGGTGGTGTCCGAGCCGCCTCGGCCGAGCGTGGTGATGTCCTTGGTGTCCTGGCTCACACCCTGGAAGCCGGCGACCAGCACGACGTGGCCCTCGTCCAGCGCTTCGCGCAGCCGGCCGGGGGTGACGTCGATGATCCTGGCCTTGCCGTGGGCGGAGGTGGTGATCACGCCGGCCTGCGATCCGGTGAAGGAGCGGGCGGACGCACCGAGCGCGCTGATGGCCATCGCGACCAGGGCGTTGGAGATGCGCTCGCCCGCGGTCAGCAGCAGGTCCATCTCGCGGGCCGGAGGCACCGGGTTGACCTGCCTCGCCAGATCGAGCAGTTCGTCGGTGGTATCGCCCATGGCGGAGCACACGACGACCACGTCGTTACCGGCCTTGCGGGTGTCCACGATGCGTTCGGCCACCCGTTTGATCCGGTCGGCGCTCTCCAGTGAAGATCCGCCGTACTTCTGGACCACGAGCGCCACGCCGATCGAGCCTCCTCCATACCGAGTTCACACCATCGGGTGAGACGCGTCGGGCGTCTCACCTGTGCGGCAAGCCTACCGGCGCCGGCCGTTGCCGCCTCAGGTCGCGAACCACAGGGTGAGAATGCCCGAAACGCGCCCTGATCAGCATGGGCGTGACCGGCATCTCAGCGCCGGGCACTAACCTGTGGCCCCTGCGACAGGTCGACGGCACGGAGCCGCAGGGTGGAGGTATCGCGGGTGTCCACAACCGAGGTTGGTCAGCTTCCCGATTCGGTCACCGGTGATTTCGGCCAGGCGCCTACCGGTACCGAGTTCGGTAGACCGTCCTCGATCATGGCCCGCGCCGCGTACCTCTCGGCCAGGTGGGCCACCGCGGCCAGGGTGATCAGCGCACTTCTGCCGGCCGCGCTGTATCTGGCCGTGCGCGAGGTCGGCCTGCTTGCGTTGGACTGGGCCGCGGGCCGCAACCACGTCGACACCATGAACGCACTGACCTCTTGGGACGGTGAGTGGTTCCTGGCGGTGGCCCGTTACGGCTACGCGAACGTGCCGATGGGGTTGACCGACGCGTTCGGCCAGCGTGACGCGTTCACGCCGCTGGCCTTCTTCCCCGGTTACCCGACCGCGCTGCGCTGGGTCGCCGACCTGCCGGGAGTCAGCCTGACCTCGGCGGCGCTGGTGCTCAGCGCGGCGAGCGGGGTGGCCTGCGCGTATGCGTTGATGCGCATGGCGGACGCGTTGCCGTGGATCACCCGGCCGCGAGAGGTCGGGTTCATCCTGGTCGTCCTTTTTGCTGCCTCGCCGATGGCGATCGTGCTGTCCATGGCCTACTCGGAGGCGCTGTTCTGCGCGTTGGTCGCGTGGTCGCTGGTCGGTCTGATGGAGCGGCGCTGGGTGCTGGCCGGGTCGGCGGCAGCGCTGGCCGGTCTCGTCCGGCCGACCGCGGGCGCGCTGGTGCTGACTGTGGTGATCGCGGCGGTGATCGCGATCGTGCGGCGCCAGGACTCGTGGCGCCCGTGGGTCGGCGGGACGCTCGCGCCTGCCGGGTTGATCGCCTACCTGTCGTTCGTCGCTGACCGGACCGGTGATCTCGGGGGCTGGTTCGCGGTGCAGGCCAAGGGGTGGAACTCCCAGTTCGACGGCGGCATCGCGACCGTCCGATTCGGACTCGCGGTATTGGCGACCGGCCGCTCAGTGCTCGAGGTGACCACGATCGCCGTCCTGGTCACCGCCATCGCGTTGGTGCTGGTCGCGATCCGGCTGCGGATCGGCTGGCCGCTGATCGTCTACGGCGCGCTGGTGCTCGCCATGGATGTCGGCTCGAACGGGCTGATGAACTCCAAGGCGCGGCT
>DASYBO010000441.1:0-28142 GCA_036500685.1 Pseudonocardiaceae bacterium
TCCGGCTGAGCGTTCAGGATCTGGTCGGCCAGCTTGAGATTGTCGGCCAGCAGTGGTCGCGCTTGTTCTGGCTGACCTTGCTTGCGGTGCATCAGGCCGAGCGCTTCCATGGCGCTCGCCATGGATTCGGGAGTGCCGAGCGTCATCGCGATCTTGAACGTTTCGGTCGCCTTCACCCAGTCGCACTGGTCGCGATAACCGAAGCCGAGTTGGGTGTACATGATCGAGCGGAACAGGTCGTCGCCCAACTCGTTCGCGGCTTCGACCCCGAACTCGTTCAACCGGACCATCCTGGCCGGATTACCGGTCAACGTGTCCAGCGGCCAACTGGCCAGGCACAACAGCACAACGGAGTGGTAGTCACGGGAACGCAGCGCCGCTTGCGCGGCCACCACGATCGCAGCGCCATTGTCGATCAGCCAGCTCAGCGCGATCTCCCGGTCCCCGACCGGAGTGATGCCGCGCCACCAGCCCCGGTTCGGGGTCAACCTCTCGGCGCAGCGCAGGCCGTAGTCGCGGTAGTAGGTGATGAACGCGCCGCGCAGCGCGGCTACTTCGGCACCGGCCTTGGCGGCGGCATGCTCTGCCACCAGCGAACTGAGTCGGTAGCCACCACTGCTCGGCTTGCCGGCCAGGCTCGCGGTGAACAGCTTGTCCAGCGCTCGTTGCGCTTCATCGACATCGATGTCGAGCGCGGCGGCAACGGCCTCGACCCTGACCGGCATCGGCTGACCCGGGTGCGCGCCGAGCGCGCGGTAGACCTGCTTGCCATCCTCGGCGAGCCGGTCGTAAGCCGCGTCATAGACCACGTTCAGGCCGAGATGGGTCAGGACCCCCTGATCCTTCAAGCGCTTGACCTGCGCGGCGATCGTCAGATGCTGGTCGATGGCGAGTATGGCGGCGACGATGTTCAACGGAGTCGGCGACCAGTCGCAGATCCTGGCCAACTCGGCTGCGGCTTCCTGCTCAGCGTCGACTCGGTCGCGACCGATTCGGGTGCCGAGCAGGGCGAGCGCCTGATTCTTGCCGAGCGGGGTGAGCTTGATCGGTCGCACCGCGCGTTCGGTGACGAACCGCGTCAACTGACCGACCGACACCACGAGCACCGCCGACGCGCCCTGACCTGGCAACAGAACCTCGACGTCCGCGTAGCTGGACGCGTCGTCGATGACGACCAGCACTCGCTTGTTCTTCGTCTTGCTGCGCCATAGCTTCCGCACCCCGGCCAGACCGGTCGGGAGTTCACGGAAGGAGTAGCCGAAGTAGGAGGTGAGCCAGTCGGCCAGAATTTGATAGGCGTCCGTCTCCTCTGCCAACTGCGCGAAGTAGCTGCCGTCCGGGTAGTCCTGGCCGTGTTCGGCAGCCCATTTGCAGGCAAGGCCGGTTCTTCCGCTACCCGGCTGGCCGACGATCACCTCGACGTTGGGCCCGGCACCGGAGACGGCCGGCAGCATCCGGTCGGTGATGGTGTCCAGTTGCGGGCGAAAGTTGGTGTAATGCCGTGGTGGGTCCGGTACCTCTTCGGCTACCGCGACTTCGCGGGCAGCCGGGGCGTTGAAGGTGACGTCGCCATGGATGACGCCCGCTTGGACGACGTTGCCGGCCACCTGACCGCTCATTTCCAGGCTGATCTCGCGATCGTCTGACACCAAAACTCCCCCGTCCGGGTGCGCCGTTCGCGGCGACCTTACCCCGATACTGGATCGACTGCCGGCGAGTTCGGGGAGGAATCGTGGTCAGCAGACGGATGTTCGCGCCAGTGTTGGTTCTGCTCGTCCTGCTCGGTTTTGTGGTCGAGGCGAATTCTGCCTTCGCCAAGTCGGATTTATCCAGGGTGGCGCCGGCCTATCGAAACCCGTTGCCGATGACGTTGCCGGATGGGACGCAGGCATTGAACTGCGCGGATCCGTTGGTTTTCAAGGGGCCGCAGCCGGGTGATCCGCGCTGGTACCTGTACTGCACGACGGACGCGATCGATGTCAATGATCTGACCACGCCGGGGCCGAGCGAGTTCGTGGTGCTGCCGATGTACTGGTCGCTGGACCTGGCGCACTGGACGTACGCGGGGGCCGCGTTACCGGCTTCGCCGGGGTGGGTGGGGGTCAACGGGTATCTGTGGGCGCCGGATGTGGTATATCGCGACGGCACCTTTCTTCTTTATTACGCGGCGTCGGCCACGGTGGCCGGGGGGACGGCGGTCGGGGTGTTGACGAGTTCGTCGCCGTTGGGGCCGTGGGTGGATTCGGGCCGGCCGGTGGTGGCGCCGTATGGCGGGCGGTGGCTGCTCGATCCGGAGGTGATCACGGCGGGCAACATCACGTATCTGTATTACGGCAGTTATGTCGGCGGTATTTCGGTTCGCGAGTTGTCCGCGAACGGGTTGGTGTCTATTCCGTCGACCGAGCACGCGATCACGCTGGACAACCGGTACGAGGGCACGTTCATCGTGCGGCATGACGGTTGGTTCTATCTGATGGGCTCGGCGACGAACTGTTGCGCGGGACCGTTGACGGGATATGCGGTGTTCGCGGGACGCTCGCGCAGTCCGCTCGGGCCTTTCGTCGACCGGGACGGGGTTTCGCTGCTGGCGACGCGGGTTGGCGGTACGCCGGTGTTGACGCAGAACGGGAACCGGTGGATCGGGCCGGGACACAATTCGGTGGTCACCGACTACACCGGTCAGCAGTGGATCTTCTATCACGCGGTCGACCAGAACGATCCGTGGGTGCCGGGCCAGATCGGCTACACGCGGCGGCAGTTGTTGCTGGATCCGCTGGACTGGCGGGATGGATGGCCGACGGTGAACGCCGGGCGCGGGCCGTCGGACCTGCCGCAGCCCGGACCGGCCGCGCAACCCGGCGAGCGAACCGCCTACCGCCCGGTGTTCCTTCACGAGCCGCGACCGGGCATCCCCGTTCGCGGGTTGTCGGATGACTTCACCAGGCCTGCGCTGTCGCGGCAATGGACGTGGATTCGACCGCCATCGGCGAGCGGCTACCGGGTCGGTGGCGGAGAGTTCACTGTGGACACTCAGCAGGACGATCTGCAACCGCCGTCGCCGGAATTGGCTTCGGTGCTGACCGAACCGGCGCCGCTCGGCGATTATGTGGTGCAGACGAGCGTCGACGTGGACGTGCCCGATGACGGGTCGGTGCACGACTACGTGCAGGGCGGCGTCGTCATCTACCGCGACGACGGAAACTACGTGAAGCTCGCGGTGTCGTCGCTTGAGGACAGTCGGCAGAGCGAGTTCGGCAAGCACACCGACCCGGTGCCGGCCGGGTATCCCAGCTACGGCAACACGGTGGTCGGGCCGGTTGGCGCGACAACGTACCTGCGCATCGTGCACCGGCTCGGGCTCGGTGTCGACGAGTACACCGCCTACACCAGCCTCGACGGCGAACGCTGGGACGCGGGCGGCACCTGGGATCTGCCGTTCGGCGGCCGGATGCTGATCGGGCTGGTGTCGATGGGCGGGTCCGGGTACACCAGCGCGTTCGGGCCGGTGCGGGTCAGTTTGCCGGGTTGAGGGTGCCGGGAAACACGGAGAGGTCGGCCCGGACCTGGATCGAGGTGATCAGTCCATTCTCGACGGTGAGGTGCATGGTGGCGAACAGCTTGCGGTTGATGAACGCGAGCAGGGCCAGCGGGTCGCCGCCCGGATCGGTCACCATGACCGCGTGTTGCGCGTGGTAGAAGAACATCAGGCCGTTGGCGACGCGTTCGATGCCACGGTTGGTCTGCGGCTTGAGCGGCGCGTCCGGCCCGAAGTCGGCCCGGCCCCATACGGTCGGATGCAGCACGGACAGCAGCGCGTCGAGGTCGCCATTGGTGCACGCGGTGATGAACTTCTCGGTGATCAGCCGGTGTTCGATCGGGGACACCGGTGTGCCGTTGGCCGAGTCTTCGATCTTCTTGCGGGCGCGGCGGGCCAGCTGGCGGCAGGTGGCGACCGGTCGGCCGAGGGTCTCGGCGATCGCGTCGAACGGGGTGGCGAACACGTCGTGCAGGATGAAGACCACCCGTTCGTCCGGGCCGAGGCGCGCAAGCACGACCGAGAGCGCCTGCCGGACCTGGTCGTCCAGGGTGATCCGGTCGGCCGGGTCGACCGGGCGTGACGTCGCGACCGGGGTCTGGTCTTCCAGCAGCGCGGTGTCCTGCGGGCGTTCGTGGCGGGCGCGGGCCGAGCGGATCTGGTCGAGGCAGAGCCTGCTGGTGACCACGGTCAGCCAGCCGCGTTCGTCCACGATGTCCTCGTCGGCGCGCGCCAACCGGGCGAACGCCTCCTGCACCATGTCCTCAGCCGCGCCGACGTCGCCCAGCATCCGGTAGGCCAGGTCGACGAGGTAGCCGCGATGGAGCTGCCAGGAGGTGGTGAACCGCGCTCCGGTCATGACCTCATCCTTTCCCATACCCGCTACGACGGAGCGGCGGCGGAAAAAGTGACACGGCCGCGCTGTCACTTTTTCACCCGGCCGCGTCGTCCTGTTCTGGTAACCGACCGAATGGGAGATTGAGATGATCCTGGTTACCGGGGCAACCGGACTGATCGGCAGCCGAGTGGTGCGTCGCCTTGCCGAGGATGGTGAGAAGGTTCGCGCGGTCACCCGCGACCCGGCGAACGCCGCGCTACCCGATGGAGTGGAGGCGGTGGCCGCCGATCCGAGCAGGCCGACGACGATCGCGGCGGCGTTGGACGGGGTGCGCGCGGTGTTCCTGAACCCGCGCGCGGTCGGCACGGCCGCAGCGGAGCTGCTCGGATTCGCGCGGGAGCGCGGCGTCGGCAAGGCGGTCGCGTTGGCGGCGAGCAATGTCGACGACGACCCGGCGCGGCAGCCGTCGCGGTATCGCGGCGACTACAACCGCGAGGTGGAGGCGGCCGTGATCGATTCGGGGCTGGACTGGGTGAGCCTGCGGCCCTCGATGTTCGCGACCAACACGATCGGGTTGTGGGCGGCGGCGATCGGTGCCGGCGATGTGGTGCGCATGCCGTACCCGGACGCGGCCTGGACGCCGTTGGCCGAGGACGACCTTGCCGACGTGGCCGCGCTCGCGTTGCGCACGGATCGGCTGGTGGGCAGGCGGGTCGAGTTGACAGGGCCGGAGTCGCTGACCCAGGCCGAGATGGTGGCTGTCATCGGTGCGGCCATCGGTCGTGACCTGCGGGTCGAGCGGGTGCCGCGCGCGGTCGCCGAGGCGCACCTGGTCGGGACGGGGTTTCCGGTCGGGTTCGCGCGGGCGCTGCTGGATCTTCAGGCGGGGTACGCGACGCATCCGGCGCCGGTCAGCGGCGAGGTGGCCGAGATCCTGGGTCGGCCTGCGCGTCCCTTCGCGGAGTGGGTGGCCGACAACGCCGACGCGTTCAGGGGAGCGGGCCGATGAGGATCACGGTGTTCGGCGCGACCGGCGGGATCGGCGCGCAGGCGGTGCGGCAGGCGGTCGAGGCGGGACATCGGGTGACCGCGGTGGTGCGCGATCCGGCCCGGTTGACCGGGCCTGCCCCGGCCAGGGTCGTGACGGCGGCGGTGACCGATGCCGCGCAGGAGGTGCTGGCCGACGCGGTGGCCGGGGCGGACGCGGTGCTGTCCGGTTTGGGGCCCCGGTCTCGGGCGGACCTCGGCATCACGCAGACGGCGACCAAGGCGATCGTGCGCGCGATGAAGGCGAGTGACACGCGGCGGATCATCGTGGTCAGCGCGGCGCCGGTGAGCACGACGCCATCTCCCGGTGTGCCGCGACCGCCCCGGCACGATCCCGGCGAGGGGTTCGTCATGCGCAACGTGCTCACGCCGATGATCAAGCTCGTGTTCGACTGGAACTACACGGACCTGGCGATCATGGAGGACGTGTTGCGCGACAGCGGGCTGGACTGGACCTCGGTCCGGCCGCCTCGGCTGACCGACAAACCGAGGACCGGCCGGTATCGGACCGCGATCGAGCAGAACCTGCGCGGCGGAATGCGGATCGCCCGCGCCGACGTCGCCGACCTGATGCTGAACGCGATCGAGCGCGGCGAGACCATCGGGCACGCGGTCGGAATCGCGTACTGAGGCTAGCTGGTGAAGGACAGTTGCTCGTCGAGCAGCATGCTGTGCGCGGTCAGCACGTGTTTGCCGGGCGGCAGATGCAGGGCGGCGGGGTTGAACGGGTAGCTGATGTCGCCGCTGCCGTCCGCGGTGACCGTGGCGATCTGTTGGCCGTTGACCGTGAGGTGCACCGGGTGGCCAGGGAGGAACCCGGTCGCGATGAGCCGGTTGGACTTGTCGAGGTGGATCGCGTCCCGGAGTTTGGCCAGCGCGGCGGCGGCCTGTTGGGCCGGGATGTCGGGGGCGTGCTGGGCGCGGACGGCGGCCACCAGCGCGGGCACGAACGTGTTCGCGTTGATGGTGCCCCAGCCACTGACCTCGTCGAAGCCGGGACCGGCCGACAGACCGGGGGCGGCCGGGACCGAGTTGGTGCCGGTCACGATGTCGGTGATGCCGGCCTGCGCGCCCTTCGGGCCGAGCACCCGGTAGAGCACGTTGTTGATGGGGCCGATCGGGCCGTGGTTGAGCTGGACGGCGAGGGCGAGCACACCCGCGAACAGCGGGGTCGACTCGGAGGTGCCGTCCAGCGCGTCCATGGTCAGGTCGGGCACCGATCGCATCGCGCCGCCGACCACGCCGCGTTGGTAGTCCGGGCGCGGGTACACGTTGGAGGTGCCGGCGCCCTCGGCCGATTTGTCCATGGACCAGACGTGGTCAGGGCCGAGGCTGGCCCCGGTGTTCTGGTTCAGGTTGGGCACGCTGCCCCCGACCGCGGTCACCCACGGCGAGTCGTCCCAGGCGGCCGTGTCCGGCTGCTTGGTGGTGTTTCCGCACTGGCTGCTCGCGGTGGCCAGGTTCTGCAGGACACCGCAGTCGCCCGTGCCGGCCAGCACCGGGATGTTGTTGGCGGCGGCGGTCAGTTCGGCGGGGTCCTGCGCGGTGATCTCGGGCTTGCCGTGGCTGAAGGTGGCCTCGCCGCTGCCGTCGCTGATCGAGATCACGTCGGCAAGGTGGTGGGTGGCCACGTACTCGACGCCCGCCATCATCTCCGGCGGCGCGACCTGACTGGCCGCGTCGTCCGCGATCTCGGTGTCCGGCGGCGTGATGACCAGCAGGATCTTGGCGTAGGGGGCGATCAGGTGCACCGAGGCGACATCGAGTTCGAGTTCGCCGGCCCAACCGTCGCAGGAGCCGTAGGAGCCGAGCGCGACCATGCCGGGCGGGCACTGCGCGGGCAGCGGACCGGCCGGGTAGATCGTCTGGATGTCCGGCGCGGGCAGGCCGAGCTTCTGGTCGTAACCGGCCAGATCGGTGGTCAGGTTCGGCGCGTTCCAGCCCTCGATGAGGGCGACCGTCGCGCCGGATCCGTTGATGCCCTGGCGCCACAGGTCGCCGATGTCGTAGTCAAGGACGTCCTCGGAGCCGGGAATCAGGCTCAGCGACGCGAAGTGCTGGGTCATCCGCTGGGCCAGCGCGGTGAGGGTGGACACCTGCCCTGGGTCGGGCGTGACCGTGGCAGGCGGCAGCGGAGTCGTGGTCGTCGGTTTCGGTGGCGATGGGGGCGCGGCCTTGGGTTGTGTCCCGGTGCAGGCGGCGAGCAACGCGATCACCGCGACCAACAGCGCAAGGCGCCGAACCAAGATGTGCTCCCCTCACGACAAAAGGCGTCTGCACTGAATACCAGTCGGCTCGGGGAAAGGTTGCACCGGATGGCGAAACAGCCGCAAGGGGAGCGGCTGTTTTCAATGGCCATTGTGGACGGTTAGACCAGGGCTCCGTTGGCTTTGATGTTCTGGTAGTTGATCCAGTGCCCTGCCGGGCCGGCCAGGAAGTTTGTCATCGATAACCATTCCATGGTGACATCGCTAACACGACGTCCTTGACAGTCCGCGCGCGATGTTCGACCCTCCGTAAAGGCGGATCGGCTGCGAAAAGGAGTGCCAATGGAGGCACGCGATGACGCCTGCGCACCGTCCGCCGCGCAGGCCCGGCCGACGCTGGCCGCGGTCGCCCGGCTCGCCGGGGTGTCCACCGCGACCGCGTCGCGGGTGTTGAACCGATCGGCCAAGGTCAGCGGCGGCACGCTGCGCCGCGTACAGCAGGCCGTGCGCGAACTGGGCTACGTGCGGCAGCGCGCACCGGGCGGGGCACGCGGCAGCGGCGCGGTGTCGGTGGTCGTTTTCGACGACATGCGGCACTACCAGGCCGACTCGTTCTACGCGCGGGTGCTGCTCGGCGCGGAACGCGAACTGCGGCTGGCCGGGCAGGAACTGGTGGTGCTGACCGCGTTGCGGCGTTCGCCAAGGGATTCGCTGCTGCGCTTCCTGTGCGGCGGGCACGTGGACGGGGTGATCATGGTGGGGTTGCGCGCCGACGACACCCCCGCGCGACTGGTACGGGCGGCCGGTGTGCCGGTGACCTGCATCGGCCGGCCGCCGGACGCGCGGGACCTGCCCTACGTCGACGCGGACAACGAGGACGGCGCGCTGCATGCGGTACGCCATCTCGCCGAGCGCGGACGACGCGTGATCGCGACCATCGCGGGCCCGCGCGACATGACCGTGGCTGCCGACCGGTTACGCGGCTACCAGCGGGCGATGGCCGAACTGGACGCGCGGGAAGTCATCGTCCGGGGCGAGTTCACGGCCGTGTCCGGCGAGCACGCCATGCTGCGCCTGCTCGACCGCTGCCCTCGGCTGGACGCGGTCTTCGTGGCGTCGGATCTGATGGCGGTCGGCGCGCTGCGCGCGTTGCGCGGACGCGGACTCCGGGTGCCCGAGGACGTCGCGGTGCTCGGGTTCGATGACGCCGCACTGGCCAGGCACACCGCGCCGCCGCTGAGCACCGTGCGGCAACCGGTCGAGGACATGGGCGCGCTGGCGGTCGCCGGCCTGCTCGGCCAGGACGATCCGCCAGCACGGGTGATCATGCCGACCACGTTGGTGCTGCGGGCATCGGCGTAACTAGGGCACGTTCCAGCGTTGGTTGGCGGCGTTGCCGCAGTCCCAGATCTGTTGCTGGGTGCCGGGGGTGGTCGATGAGCCGGGATCGTCGAGGCACTTGCCGGACTGCGGGTTGACCAGTTCGCCGTTGGCCTGCGGTTGCCAGGTCTGGGCGCCGGTGCCGTTGCAGTCGTAGAGGTCGACGAGGGTGCCGTTGGCGGTGCCGCCGCCGTTCACGTCGAGGCATTTGCCCAGCGCCTGCACGGTTCCGTTGGCCACGGTCCACCGTTGCGCGCTGGTGCCGTTGCAGGTGTAGACCTGGACCGGGTTGTAGTTGGCGGTACTGGCCGCGCGGTCGTCGAGGCACAGTCCCGCGTAGCCGGTGATCGGGCCGGTGCTGCCGCCCGAGCCGCCGCCGCCCGCGGTCGTGGAGACCGAGAAGCTGTTGGTGGCCAACCCCTGTCCGCCCTGCCAGATCTCGAACCCGGCTTCCACGTCGATCAGGTAGTTCGCCGGATTGATCGAACCGCGGTTCACCGCGTCGCCGATGATCGCCTTGAGGTCGAGGTTGGTGAACGAGGTGCCGCCTGGGTTGAGCACGTAGGAGATGATCTTCCACGAGGTCTGCTGGCCGGTCCAGACGTTCCAGTTGTCACCGTCCACTGTGGAGGTACCGGTTTGCGAGCCGAACGGGGACACGCCGCCCCTGCTGTTGAGCCAGATCATCAGCTCGGTGCCGTCGGGCTGGCCGCCAGTGGTGGGTGTCGAGTTGAACCAGATGTCGTAGGCGACGTCGTAGGCACCGCTGGCCGGTTGGCTGGTGTCCCACGACGTGGTGGCGCTGCCCAGGTTGCTGACCTGGATGGGCATACTGCTGCCCGAGGTGCACGAACCCCAGTGGCAGCCCTGATAGATCGACGGATACGTGTTCGGCGCGCCGCCCGGTGGCGGGCTGAAGTTCGCGGTGCTCACCGACCAGGCGGTGCCGCTGGTGTAGGTGATGCATTGCTGCGCAGAGGAATTCCACTCGTTGTCCTGGATGATGTACTGCCCGCCCTCGATCGAGGTGCTGCCGTTCTGCGAGCAGTCGGTACTGGCCGGCGCCGCGACGGCCGAGGGGGCCGCGGCGAGTAGCAGGGCGGCGGCCGCGGCCAGCAGCAGCGCGCCTGCCGTGCGTAAGGGATGGTTCATGGGCGCGACGCTAGGCAGCGCGACGCGGACCGGTAAACCATTGCATCGGAGCGCGTCGGGCAACGGTGGACGGCCGACCGGGTTGAGCTGCGCGCTTAGGTCAACGCCGGGGATCGCGGACCCTGAAAGTTTCATGATGCCGCCGTGGTGGAGGCCACATCGGCGCTGTGAGGCGGGCGGGTAGCCTGTGGCACTTGGTCGGGGCGGATGGCATCTGCGGGCCGGAGGGGCGGGCCCCATCTGGGGGTCGGTAGGCACGCAGTGGCTGTCCGGACGGCGGCGATCCGGAGTGTGCTTGTGGCGGGGAAGCAACGGGCTGGTGCCGACGGCACGGTTCGGTTCACGGTGTTGGGTCCGATCCGGGCCTGGCGGGACGGGGTCGAGGTCGAACTCGGCTCACCGACCCGGCGCGCGTTGTTGGCGATGCTGCTGGTCAACGCGGGGCAACCGGTGGTGATCGGCGAGTTGGTCGACGCATTGTGGGGCCAGGACCCACCGGACGGCGCGGTCAACATCATCCAGCGGCACGTCGGCCTGCTGCGCAGGCTGATCGATCCGAGCCTGTCCACAAGAGCCTCCGGCGACCTGCTGGTTCGCGGCTCCGGCGGCTACCGGCTTGTGGTCGACGAGACCGCGCTGGACCTGCTGGAGTTCCGCGGGCTGACCGCGCGGGCGGAGCGCGCGGCCGCGGCGGACCTGGCCGGGGCGACCGAGCTGTACGTGCGGGCGCTGGCGTTGCGGCAGGGCCCGGTCGCGGCCGGCATCGCCGAGGTGACCAGGGCGCATCCGCTCTTCGGCGCGGTGGAGCGGGAGTACGCGCTGGCGGCGCAGGCCGCGGCCGAGACCGCGCTGCGCGCCGGCATCCCGGAGCGGGTCAGCGCCGTGCTGTCCGGCGTGGCCCAGCACGCGCCCTACGACGAGGCGTTGCAGGCGCGGCTGATCCAGGTGCTCGCGGCGAGCGGGCGTCAGGCGAACGCGATCGAGGTGTACCGGTCGGTCCGCACCCGGCTGGCCGAGGACCTCGGCATCGACCCCGGCCCGGAGCTGCGCGCCGCCTACGAGCGGATCACTGCCGCCGCTCCCCCACCGGCACCACCGGCCGAACCGCGCAGGCGCGGACCCGCGCAGTTGCCGGCCGACCTGCCGATCTTCACCGGTCGCGGTACCGAACTGGCCCGGCTCGCCGCGCTGGTCGAGGCCCCGACGAACCCACCGGACGTGCTGGGAGAAACGGTCGTCACCGTGGTGTCCGGCATGGCCGGTGTCGGCAAGTCCACCCTCGCGGTGCGGCTCGCGCACCATGTCGCCCCGCGCTTTCCCGATGGCCAGCTCTACTTCAACCTGCGCGGATTCGACCAGGGACGCCCGGCCATCGAACCGCAGGACGCGATCCGGCAACTGCTGGAAACCCAGGGCATCGCGCCGGACCGGATCCCTGCCAGCCCGCTCGCGCAGAGCGAGCTGTACCGGAGCCTGCTGCACGGCAGGCGGATGCTGATCCTGCTGGACAACGCGCGCGACGCCGAGCAGGTGCGTCCGCTGCTGCCCAACGGGCCGGGCAGCATGGTCATCGTCACCAGCCGCAACCGGCTGTTCAGCCTGGTCACGTCGGCGGGCGCGCACTTCCTGCCACTGGACGTGCTGGCCTCGGCCGAGTCGCGGGCGTTCCTCGCCGCGCGGTTGGGCGCGGAGCGGTTGGCCAGGGAGCCGGTCGCGGTGGACGAACTGGTCGCCAGTTGCGGCGGGCTGCCGCTGGCGCTGGCCATCGTGGCGGCCCGCGCGGCGATCCGACCGAGGTTCCCGTTGGCGGCGATCGCCGAGGAGCTGCGGGCCGACGGCGGCCTTGACGCGTTCGCGGACGTGGACCCGGCCACCGACACCCGCTCGGTGTTCTCCTGGTCGCTGCGCGCGGTCACCCCCTCGGCCGGCCAGTTGTTCCTGCTGCTCGGCCTGCATCCTGGGCCGGACTTCGCACCGCCGGTCACGGCCGCGCTGACGGGGATGCCGGTGCGCAACGCCCGACTGGTGCTCAACGAGCTGAGCTATGCGCACCTGGTTGCCGAGTACGAGCCCGGCCGCTACGCCCAGCACGACCTGCTGCGCACCTATGCCGCGGAGCTGGCCGCCGCCGAGGACGCGGAGTTGGTGCGCGCGGCGACCCTGCGCATGCTGGATCACTACCTGCATTCCGCGCACGCGGCCATGCGGGCGCTGTCACCGCACCGGGCCCGGCCGCCGCTGCCGGCACCGCACGAGGGCGCGAACGTGCTGGAGTTCGCGGACGGGGTGCAGGCCGAGGCATGGCTCAGCGCCGAGCGGACCGTGCTGATCATGTTGATCGAGATGGCCGCGCGGCGCGGGTTCGACAACCAGTCCTGGCAGTTGGCCAACGTGATGGACCGCTACCTCGACCGGCAGGGCCGGTGGCAGGACCAGTTGGTCATCCAGAACGTGGCGCTGAGCGCGGCGCGCAGGGCCGGGGCACGGAACGGGGTCGCTCTGGCGCTGAGCGCGATCGGTTTCACCCAGGGCAGGCTGGGCGACTACGAACAGGGCAGCGAGACACTGCAACAGGCGCTGGCGATGTTCACCGAGCTCGACAACCCGCACGGCATCGCGGAAACCCATCGGCTGCTGGCCTTCCTGGCCAACGCGGGCTCGGCGCACGACACCGCGCTCGCGCGCTACGAGCCTGCGATGGAGATCTACCAGCGGATCGGCGACGAAGCGAGTCTGGCCGCGGTCTACAACGAGATCGGCTGGACGCACATCCTGCGCGGCGACTACCCGTTGGCGCTGGCCCGCTGCCATGAGGCGGTCATGCTGCACACCAAGCTCGGCGACGACAACGGCGCCGCCGCCGACTGGGACAGCCTCGGCTACGCGCACCACCACCTGGCCCAGTTCCAGGAGGCGATCGCCTGCTACGACACGGCGTTGCGGCTCTACGAGCAGATCGGCGACCGCGCGATGGAGGCCGACACGCTGCAGCACATCTGCGCTTCGCAGCTCGCGCTCGGCCGGACCGACGCCGCGGTGGCGGCGGGCGAGCGCGCCGCGTCCATTCTGGACCGGCTCGGCCATCCGGACGCCGCGAAGATCCGCGCCAGGGTCGCCGAGGTCAGTGCTGAGCGCTGACCTCCTGCTCGTCCGGCGTTTCGGTCGAGACCGCACCGTTGGGCAGGAACAGGTAGTTGCGGCTGTGGGCGCACACGGTCGTGGTCGGCTGCCAACCGCGCTGCCAGATGTTCATGGTGTAGCCGCGCCGGGTCAGTTCGGCCACGACGTCGGCGGCGGTGTGCTGGTAACGGCTGATGTGCCGCTCCTCGATCTCGAGCAGCAGCGCGGGCCGGAACTTGTCGATGGTGGCCCCACCGCCGCGCAGGACGGCCAGCTCGCCGCCCTCAACGTCGATCTTGATGAAGTCCAGCCTGCGCAGCCCTTCCCGCTCGACCAGCCGGTCCAGCGTCTCCACCTCGACGTCCACCTCGATCTGGCGGGTGAACTCCGCATTGGAGCCGACGCCGTCGGTGTGCACGGCGAGGAAGGAGCGCCCGGTGACCAGGCCGTGGCGGCCCGCCGGCACGCTCATGGTCGCTTTGCCGGGTTCGGCCCCGAGCGCGAGCCGGTGCCGGGTGACCGTGGGTCGCCGGTACGAGCCCAGCACACGCGACCAGAGCGGATGGGCGAACGCGAGCGGTTCGATGCTGAGCACCTGACCGGTCGGGCCGACGAGTTCGGCCAGCAGCTGCGTGTAGATGCCGGCGGCCGCACCGACGTCGACGCACACCCCTCCGGGTGCGACCACGTCGCCAAGGCCGAGCAGCTCGTCCTCCAGGTACGGCGTTGTCCTGGCGAGCAGGGTGAGCACACCAGCGGTCAGCTTGGCACGGTCGAAGCGCGACATCGGATCCTCTCGAATGGTTAACCGGACGCGACGACGTTAGACCCTGCCGGGCGAGCACACGTCGGCCGCGAGGGCGAGAAACTGTGGCCGGCGTCATCCTAGGGATGTACGCAATCGAGGTAGCAGGTTGGTCATGGCGACGGATACGGAGTGTCGATCCGGTTGAGACACTGGTGTCGTGTGGATGCTCGTCGCCGACCTGGTCATCGCGAACGGGCGCATGCCGTGGTGCTGGCCTACGAGACCGGCTTGGTCAGCCCGCGCGAGCGCTAATCCAGTGCGAGAGGTAGCCCGACGGTGCGGAAATGCTCCGTGCCGATGAACGAGGTCATCTCGGCGATGCGGCCATCGCGCAGCGTCAGCACCGTCACCGACCAGGCCTCGTGCGGGCCGGTGTCGCCGGGCCGCAGGTAGCTGCCGATGGCGGGCTGGCCGTTCGCGGTGGTGGTGCGGTGCCGCCAGCTGCCGCACCCGGTCAGCGGAACGCGGACGGCGAAGTCCATGGCGGCGTCGATGCCCTGGTACCAGGCCGGCAGCGGCGGCATGGTCCAGGTGACGTCCTCGGTGAGCAGAGCGACGAGCGCGTCGGCGTCGCCGCGTTCCAGCGCGGCCGAGTAGCTCGCGACGATCTCGCGGACCTTCGTGTCCTCGATCTCGCGCAGGGTCTGCTGCTGGCTGCGCGGTGGGATCTTCTCGGCGGCGATGCGCCGGGCCCGTTGCAGCGCGCTGTTCACCGACGCGGTCGAGGTGGCCATGATCTCGGCGATCTCGGCGACGGTGAACCCGAGCACCTCGAACAACACCAGCGCGGCGCGCTGGTTGCCGGGCAGGTGTTGCAGCGCAGCCACGAACGCGATCTCGACGGCTTCGCGCTGTTCGTAGCGGGCCTCGGGGGTGGCGCGGCCGGTGAGGCCGGTCTCCGGGTACGGGCCGAGCCAAGCGATGTCGTTGCGGTGCGGGCTGTCCATGACCGCGTGTTCGCTGGCCGGGCCGAGGTCCATCGGCAGGGCGCGCCTGCCGCGCAGGTCCATCAGGTCGAGACAGGTGCGGGTGGCGACGGTGTAGAGCCACGAGCGCAGGGAACTACGGCCCGCGAAACCGGACACGCCGCGCCAGGCGCGCAGCATCGCGTCCTGCAGGGCGTCGTCGGCGTCGTGGGTCGAGCCGAGCATGCGGTAGCAGTGCGCGTGCAGCTCCCGGCGCAGTGGCTCGACGAGCCGGGTGAACGCGGCATCGTCCCCGCCACGAGCCAGCTCGAGATCAATGCTGGTCGTCACGGGGACGATTGTGCCGTACGGGTCCGTCAGTACTGGACGATGATCTTGGTGAAGTCGTACGCGTTCTGGGTGATGTTGCTGCACGTGCCGGGTGCCCACGGCTCGACGACCCCGCTCGGGCAGGGGAAGTCGCGGTTCTCCGCCCAGAACGAGAACCAGGCCGGGTGGTTCGACTTGGCGAAGGACAGCAGCGAGTTGACCGTGTCCTGGGTGAACAGTTCGCTGGGCTGATCGGTGTGCCCGTTCATCACCTGTAGGCCGAGGTGCGACCAGGCGGTGGCCGCGCTCCAGCCGTAGATCGACTCCAGCTGGCCGATCGCGTCGTTGGCGACGGCCTCGGTCTGGCCCACCTCGGTGCCGCTGGTCAGGCCGGTGTCGAAGTCCATGATGTTGATGATGTCCAGCCGCGCACCCGCCGCGATCGCCTGCCTGATCTCGTCGGTTCCGCTGCCGGGCAGGCCGACGGTGGTCATCGGGATGGTCAGCGACACGGTCAGGTTCGGGTTGTTCTTCTCCAGGATCGCGATGGCGCCGAAGCGGACCGCGGTGTTGGAGTCGAGCGCGCCGTTCTCGTAGTCGAAGTCGACCCGCTTGAGGTTGTACTTGGTGATCACCTGCTGGTAGGCGTTGGCCAGCGCGCTCGCGCTGCCGCAGGTGCTGCCGAGTTCGGTGCCGTTGTAACCGCCGAAGGACACGGCCGCGTCGCCGCCTGCCGCGCGGATCGCGCTGATGTCGGCCGCGACCGCGGTGTCGCTGGAGACCAGTTCGCCGCTGCTGCCGTCCCAGGCCGGGGTGCAGCCACCCGAGTCGAGCACGAAGGCCAGGTTGAACTCGTTCTCGCCGGAGTCGGCCATGATCGTGCTGATCGCCGGCGGGTTGTTGTCCAGCGGCATCAGGTAGACGGGATGGGTGAAGCCCGCGGTGTTCGGCGGCGGGGGCGGTGGGGTGGTGGTGGGCGGCGGGTTGCCGCCGCCACTGCCGGCCGGGCCGGACAGGTCGAGATCATCGGCGTAGTAGGTGCTCTGGCCGTACCAGCCGTGCACGAACACGGTGACGCTGGTGGTGCTGGCGCCGGTGGTGAAGCTGGTGCTCAGTTGGCTGTAGCCGGGGGCGGACTGGGTCCAGGTGCTCGCGTTCACGCCGGTGCCGGTGGCACCGAGGTAGACGTAGCTGCCCTGGACGTAGCCGGAAAGGGTGTAGGCGCTGTTGGGCGCGACGTTCACGGTTTCCGTGCACTGCGCGGTGGCGCTGGCGGTCGGGGTGCCGGCGAGCGCGGACGTGCCGGAGTGCACCGGGCTGGACACGACGGCCGCGGTGCCTGCGTCGCAGGTCCAGCCGGTGAGGCCGGATTCGAAGCCTGGGTTGCTGATCAGGTTGCTGTCGGCGGCGCCTGCCGGGTTGGCGCTCGCGCCCAGCACCGCGACGAGCCCCGCGGCCAGTAATCCGGCCCCGGCCGCGGCGATCATTCGATGGTTAAGCGGAGGGAACAGCATTGTTCCTCCAAGCTGTCGACACAGTGGACTAGACCAAAAATGGACTAGACCACTTCGGCGAGTCAAGTCACTGTTAACGGTGAACAGCGAGGAATCGCCGAACGGCTCAGGTTTGACTCGCCGTTACCCGGTTGACATGGCCAATGACGGGCCAAGCCTGGCAAACTCACCGCCATTGACCCGTCACCGTCGGGTATCGGTCGTACTCGTTGTGCTGAGGAAGGTGCTGTTGATGGCACGGAGTGGTTTTCGACTGGCTCTCGGGGCCGCCGCGCTCGGCGTCGCCCTGCTCGCGACCGCGTGCGGCGGCAGCAGCAGCGCCGGCGACACGCCACAACAGGGTGGGGTCGCCACCTGGGCCGAGGCGCCCGGCGCGACACCGAGCTGGATCCTGCCCTTCGTCGACCCTTCGCACAACGAGGTCAACAACACCTACCAGTTCCAGTACCTGATGTACCGGCCGCTGTACTGGATCGGCGTCGGCGACCAGCCATCCAAGCTCAACACCGACCTGAGCGTGGCCGAAGCGCCGGTCTACAGCGGCGACAAGGTCGTGATCAACCTCAAGAACTACTCGTGGTCCAACGGGGAGAAGGTGTCCCCCACCGACGTCGACTTCTTCCTGAACCTGCTGATGGCCGAGAAGACCAAGTACGCCTGGTACGTGGCCGGTGAGTTCCCGGACAACGTGAAGTCGGTCCAGACCACCGGACCGTCGCAGGTGACGCTGACCCTGGACGGCACCTACAACACCGACTGGTTCACCGGCGACCAACTCTTCGAGGTCACCCCGTTCCCCGAAGCCTGGGACAAGACCTCGGACGCCGCGGCGGCCGGCAGCGGCGGCTGCGCGACCGACGAGTCCAAGTGCGCCGCGGTCTACAACTACCTGCTGGCCAAGAACAAGGACGTCAGCAGCTACGCGACCGATCCACTGTGGTCCGTTGTGGACGGTCCGTGGAAGTTGAAGGCCTACACCAGCGAAGGCGCGGCCGACTTCGTGCCGAACCCGAAGTTCTCCGGCCCGGACAAGCCCAAGCTGGACGGCTTCAACGAGGTGCCCTACACGACGCCGCAGGCCATGTACAACGCCGAACTGGCCGGCAACCAGGTCAACGTGGGCCCGATACCGCAGAACAACCTGCCCAAACGCGATCCGAACTCGTCCAGTCTGATCCCCGCGACCAACCCGGTCGGCAAGAACTACACGCTGACCCCGATGTACGTGTGGGGCTGGGCCTACGCGCTGCTCAACTACGCCAACCCGGCGATCGGCCCTGCCGTGAAGCAGCAGTATGTGCGCGAGGCGTTGCAGGAGACCGTCGACCAGGTGACCGACTCGGCCGTGGCCTGGCGCGGCTACGCGGTGCCGACCACCGGCCCGGTGCCGACCGCGCCGGCAACCCAGTACGTGTCCGCGAACCAGCACGCCAACAACGGCCTCGGCCTCTACCCGTTCAACATCGGCAACGCCAAGAAGCTGTTGACCAGTCACGGTTGGACCGAGCAGAACGGCGTGATGACCTGCACCAGCCCCGGCAGCGGCAACAACCAGTGCGGCGACGGCGTGCAGGCCGGCACCAAGCTGAGCCTGACCATCGGCTTCAACAACGGCAACACCTCGCTCTCCGAGCAGATCCAGCAGTGGAAGTCCGACGCCAGCCAGGCCGGCATCCAGCTCAACATCAACGGCCAGGGCTTCAACACACTGATCTCGAACATCACCACCTGCCCGACGAACTCCGCGACCTGTGACTGGCAGATCGCCGACTGGGGCTACTACACCTACGGTGCGGTGCCGGCCGGCAACCTGTTCTTCCTGAACAGCTCGGCCGCCAACTACGGCAGCTACCGCGACGCACAGATGTCACAACTGGTCAACGCGACCCTGCACGACACGTCGCAGAGCACGTTCAGCACCTACGAGACCTATGCGGCCCAACAGCTGCCCGGCACGATCAACGTGCCCGACCCGTACAAGGTCTACGTGGTCTCCGCGAACCTGCGCGGGGTCGCGCCGTTGAACCCGACCGCGCGGATCAGTCCGGAAACCTGGTACTTCACGAAGTAGCCCGGTATTCCGCAAGCCGGGCGTGCGTTTCGCGCAGCCCGGCGTAGGACGCGCGGTAGGCCTCGTACAGCGGTCGCAGCGTTTCGGCGTCCGGGGCCGGGGTGAAGACGCGCTCGGTGGCGACGGCGCGGGCGGCGGCGGTGTCGATGTCCGGGTGAATGCCGGCGCCGACGGCACCGAGCAGCGCGGCGGCCAGCACCGCGCTGTCGGTCACCCGCAGCCGTTCGACCGGCCGGTCCAGCACGTCCGCGTGCAGCTGCGCCCACAGGTCGCTGCGCGCGCCGCCACCGACGAACGCGATCGGGTCCAACGTGGCGGCGCAGGCCCGTTCGACCACGTCGAGCACGTGCCGGGCCGACATGGCGACGCCGGTCAGCACGGCGCGGGCCAGGTCGGCCTGGGTCGTCGCGGTGGACAGGCCCAGGAAACTGCCGCGCACGTCCGCGTCCCACAGCGGCGCCCGCTCCCCCGACAGGTACGGCGTGAACACCACCCCTGGCTCGCCGTTCGCGGCCGAGGCGAACACCTCGTCGAGGGTTCGGCCGCAGGCGTGCGCCCACCAGCGCACCGCGTCGCCTGCCGCCTGGGTCGGGCCCGCGTGCACGAACACCCCGTCGCGCGGCGGGAAGGTGACGATGCCGGGCGTCGGCACGCTTGTGGCGGACGCGCCGGCGACGACAAGGGAGGTCCCGCAGGAGATCAGGCCGCGGCCCGCTTCGGTCGTGCGACTGCCGAAGATATCGCCGTACGCGTCCATGGTCCCGACCACGACGTCCGCCCGTTCGAGCTCGGGCACCGCGCAGGAGCCGAGCACGGCCTCGGCCGGCAGGATCTCCGGCAGTTTGGCGGCGAGGCCGTCGACCAGCGCGGTCGCCTCGGGCAGGTAGCCGTCGCGGCCCGCGATGCGCACCCCCGAGAGCAGGTCGGTGGCGACCCGGCCGGTGAGTTTGGCGCCGATGAAGTCCTTGGGGCTCAACAACCAGCGCGCCTCGGCCCACCGCACCGGGTCGGTCCTGGCGAAGTACGCGGCGCGGGCACCGACGAACGAAGCGTCCAGGGTGATCGGCGCGCCCCAGATCCGGATCTTGTCCTCGGCGTCGAAGCGCGCGTCGAGTTCGCGGGCGTCCTCGGCGCAGCGCTGGTCCTGCCAGATGATCGCCGGGGTCAACGGCCGCAGGTCCGCGTCGGCCAGCAGGTGCGTGTTGACCTGGCTGACCAGCCCGATCGCCCGAACCGTGCCGGTGCGGGCCCCGGCCAGTACCGCCCGGATGCCGCGCAGGCAGCCGCGCCACCAGTCCTGCGGGTCCTGTTCGGCCCAGCCGGGCCGGGGCCGGTGCACCGGATAGCCGACGGTGTGCGCGGCGACCCGCACTCCGTCCGGGGTGAACGCGGCGACCTTCACCGCGGTGGTGCCGACATCGATACCGAGCAGCAGTTCGGGGTCCGTCACGATCACGAAGTGTTGCAGGTGGGGTCGGTCACCCTGCGGCGACGACATACGGCCGATTGGGCGAGGATCACCGGATGGAGCGTGGCGTGGACACTCGCGCCGTCCTCGACCGACCGGGAGGATCACCGCGTGCGCCGTTCAGTCAAAGCCCTCGTGGTACTCGCCCTGCTGACCACCGCGTGCGGCACCGGCGCGCCGAGCGGCCCGAGCGGCGGTGCGACCAGCCTGCCCGCGACGCCGCCGGACGCGCGGCTCAACCTGAACGCGACGGCCAACGTGCGGCTGATCCTCGAACCGACCAGCCTGAACCCGTTCTCCACCGCGGGCGCCGCGCTCGACCAGATCCTGCTGGACAACGTCTACCAGAACCTGCTCAGCGTGGACGTCACCAAGCAGGACGCGATCGTGCCGCAGCTGGCCGCGTCCTACGACGAGTCGCCGGACGGCCTCACCTACACCTTCCACCTGGTGCCGAACGCGCGCTTCCACGACGGCAGGCCGTTGACGTCGGCCGACGTGACGTGGTCGCTTGATCAGCAGCTGGCGCCCGGTTCGCTGGGCATCTACGCGGCCAACTTCGCCTCGATCGGCGCGGTGAGCGCGCCGGATCCGCGTACCGTGGTGATCACGCTCAAGCACCGGGACACCTGGCTGCTGTGGAACCTGTCCCAGCGCGAGGGCATCGTCTACGAGCAGGGCACCAACTTCAGCTCGCTCAGCGCGGCCGAGAACGGCAGCGGCCCGTTCACGCTCGGCTCGTGGAACCGCGGTTCGACCATCACCTTCAACCGCTACAACGGTTACTGGGGCCCGAAACCGAAGGTGGCAGGCGTCGTCTTCCACTACATCACCGACTCGAACACCGCGAACAACGCCGAGCAGACGGGTGAGACCGACGTCGAGGTGACCGCCGACCCGACGCTGCTGCAACCGTTCACCAGCAACAGCGGTTTCACCGTGCTCACCGGGTCCACAACGGACAAGTTCACGCTCGCGTTCAACGACGCGGTCGCGCCCTTCACCAATCCCGCCGTGCGGCACGCGATCCGGCAGGCCATCAACAACGCCGACGTGATCAAGGCTTATGGCGGCGGAATCGCCATCGGCAGCGACGTGCCGCCGCAGGATCCCTGGTACCAGGACCTGACCTCGGTCGACGCCTACAACCCCGCGAACGCCAAGAAACTCCTGGCGAGCGCGGGCTTTCCGAATGGCATGAACCTGACCCTGACCGTGCCGAACATCTACACCACCGCGATCGGTGACGTGCTCACCTCCGAGCTCAAGGGAGTCGGCATCACGCTCACGGTGAAGCAGGTGGAATTCCAGACCTGGCTGAGCCAGGTGTTCACCAACCACCAGTTCCAGCTCAGCCTTGTCGACCATGCCGAGGCGCGGGACATCGGCAACTACGCCAACCCGAAGTACTACTTCGGTTACGACAGCTCGCAGGTGCAGTCGGAGTACGCGCAAGCCGGCACGGCGACCAGCGACGCGCAGCGCGACACGCTGCTCAAGCAGGTCGGCAAGCAGATCGCCACCGACGCCGCCTCGGACTGGCTGTTCCTGGCCAAGACGTTCACCGTGGTGCGCAAGGGCGTGTACGGGGTGCCGTCGATCGAGACCACCAACCGGTTCGACCTGGCCGATCTCGCCGTCGCCACATGATCCGGTACCTGCTGCGCAGAACGCTGCTGCTGCTGGTCGCGCTGTTCGTGGCCAGCGTGCTGATCTTCCTGCTGCTGCGCCTGCTGCCCGGCGACGTGGCCACCACCATCGGCGGCCTGCGCGCGACCCCCACGCAACTGGCCAAGATCCGCGCCGATCTCGGCCTCGATCGACCGCTGACCGCGCAGTACGGGTCGTGGCTATTCGGGGTGCTGCGCGGCGACTTCGGCCGATCACAGCTGACCGGCGTTTCGGTGAGCGCGGAGCTGGGCAGCAAGCTCCAGGTGACCGCGCCGCTGGTGGGTGGCGGGATCGTCGTCGCGCTGCTGATCGCGGTGCCCTTCGGCATCCTCGCCGCGCTGCGGCACCGGTCGGGCATCGGCGGCGGGATCAGCGCGGTCGCGCAGCTTGGTATCGCGGTGCCCTCGTTCTGGCTCGGTCTGGTGCTGGTGCTGCTGTTCGCGGTCGAGCTGCGGATCCTGCCGGCGCAGGGTTTCCCGGTCGACGGGTGGCAGTCGACGGGCGTCGCGCTGCGCGCGCTGATCCTGCCCTGGTTGGCGTTGGGCCTTTCCGAGGGCGCGGTGCTGCTGCGCTTCGTCCGTTCCGCCGTGCTCGACGTGCTCTCGGCGGACTACCTGCGCACCGCGCGAGCCAAGGGCCGCACCAGGATCGGCGCGCTGCTCACCCACGGCCTGCGCAACGCGGCGCTGCCGGTGACCTCGGTGCTCGGTCTGCAGATCGCCGGGCTGATCGTGGGCGCGGTCGTGGTCGAGCAGGTGTTCGCGCTGCCCGGCGTTGGCACCATGCTGCTGGCCGACGTCGGCAACCGGGACCTGGTGAAGGTGCAGGGCGAGGTGCTGGTGATCAGCGCGGCCGTGCTGGTGATCAGCTTCGCCATCGACCTCGTGCACCGCGCCATCGACCCGCGCCTGCGGGAAGCGGGATGACCGTGCTCCGCGCCTTGCTGCGCAAGCCGACCGGCGTGTTCGGGTCGATCGTGCTGCTCGGGTTGGTGGTGGTCAGCCTGGTGTCGTTGGTCTGGACGCCGTTCGACCCGACCGCGACCGATCCGAGCCAGGGTTGGCTGCTGCCCTTCGCGGGCGGGCATCTGCTCGGCACCGACCGGCTCGGCCACGACCAGCTCAGCCAGTTGATGGCCGGCACCATCCAGACCCTGTTGACCGCCGTGCTCGCCATGGTGATCGCCGCGGTCGTCGGCATCGCGCTCGCGTTGGCCGCGACCGTGACCCCACGCTGGCTCGCCGCGACCGTTGTCCAGCTGATCGACATCCTGATCGCGTTCCCGGTCCTGCTGCTCGCGATGATCCTGGCCGCCGTCTACGGCGGTTCGACCGCGACGGCGGTGGTGGCGATCGGCATCGGGTTCGGGGTGAACGTGGCGCGGGTCGCGCGCGGCGAGATCAACGCGGTGCGCGGCACCGACTACGTGCTCGCGGCGCAGGCGTGCGGGGCCGGCACCGGGCGGATCATCCGCAAACACCTGCTGCCCAACATAGCCCCGACGCTGATCGTGCAGCTGTCACTGACCATGGCGCTGGCCGTGTTGGCCGAGGCCGCGCTGACCTATCTCGGCTATGGCACCAACCCGAACACCCCTTCCTGGGGCGGCATGCTGGCCGAACAGCAGGCATACCTGGCTGCCCGGCCGCTGCTGGTGATCTGGCCCGGCCTCGCCATCGTGCTCACCGTGCTCGGGTTGAACCTGCTCGGCGACGCGCTGCGCGAAGCGACCGACCCGCGACTGCGGGGTATCGAATGAGCCTGTTGGAGATCGCCGACCTCACCGTCCGATTCGGACAGACAACCGTCGTCGACGGGGTGAGTTTCGCGCTGGAGCAGGGTGAGCGGCTGGGCATGATCGGCGAGTCCGGGTCGGGCAAGTCCCTCACCGCGCTGGCCGTGATCGGCCTGCTGCCCGAGGAGGCCGGCGTGACCGGCAGCGTCAAGCTGGACGGACGCGAACTGCTCGGCTTGCCCGACCGGGCCATGGCCAAGATCCGCGGCGAACAGCTGGCCATGGTCTTCCAGGAGCCGCTGACCGCGTTGAACCCACTCATGCGCATCGGAAAGCAGCTGGCCGAACCGCTGCGACTGCACCGCGGCATGTCCGCGAAAGCCGCTCGTACCAAGGCGATCGAGTTGGCGGCGCGGGTCGGCCTTCCCGATCCGGACCGGATCGTGCGCGCGTTTCCGCACCAGCTCTCCGGCGGCCAGCGGCAGCGGGTCGGCATCGCGATCGCACTGGCCTGCGAACCGGCCGTGCTCATCACGGACGAGCCGACGACTGCCCTTGACGTGACCGTGCAGGTGGAGATCCTGGCGCTGCTGCGTGATCTCGTCGACGAGCAGGGCGCGAGCCTGTTGTTCATCACGCACGACCTCGCCGTGCTGAGCAGCGTGGTCAGCAGGCTGATGGTGTTGGCTCGGGGCCGATTGGTCGAGCAGACCGACATCGCCGCGCTCGCGCACGGCAACCACGATCCGCACACCGCCGACCTGCTGCGCGCCGCGCGAGCCGCGGCCTTCCCCGCGTTGGGAGGCTCAGATGCCTGACCTGATCGTCGCGACGGGACTGAACCGGTCGTTCCCGCTCCCCCGGCGCACGCTGTTCGGCGCGACCGCGCGCCGGCAGGCCGTGCGGGACGCGAGCTTCGCCTTGGCCGAGGGCGGCAGGCTCGGCATCGTCGGCGAATCCGGGTCGGGCAAGTCGACCTTGCTGCGGCTGCTGCTCGCGCTGGACCGACCCGACTCGGGCACCGTGCGCTTTCGCGATCGGGAGGTGCGGGTCGGCAAACCGGCGGCGCTGCACTGGTTGCGGCGCGAGGTGCAGGTGGTGTTCCAGGATCCGCGCGGCTCACTCGATCCGCGTGCCACGGTGCGCGAGATCATCGCCGAACCACTGGAATGCCTTGCTGTCCGGGAGGATCACGTCGCGCGGATCGCCGAGGTGCTGGCCGAGGTCGGGCTGGAACCGGACGCGGCGGCGCGCTATCCGCACCAGTTCTCCGGCGGCCAGCGGCAGCGGATCGCGATCGCCCGCGCGCTCGCGCCCCGGCCGAGCGTGCTGGTCGGCGACGAGCCGTTCTCCGCGCTGGACGCGTCGGTACGGGAGCGGATCATCGAGCTGGTCGCGGACCTGACCAGCAGGCTGAACCTGTCGCTGATCCTGGTCTCGCACGACATCGGCGTCGTGTACCGGCTCTGCGATCAGCTGTTGGTGCTGCGCGAAGGGGAAATCGTCGAGCAGGGTCGGAGCGCGACGGTGCTGCGCGCTCCGACCCACCCCTACACCCGCGAACTGCTCGCGGCGGTGCCGAGGCTGCCCGACGAGATCGCCTGATCAGGCGTGCTGGACGGTCAGCGAGTAGAACTGCACCGTCGCGCCGACCGTGGAGCTGCTGCCGCTGCTCTGGTCGTAGTCACCCGCCTTGAAGTACTGGTTGTAGCCCTTCCACGAGGACGGAATCGGGAAGCTGTGCTTGCTGCCGTTGATGGTCACGCTGATCGTGTTGCCGCCGGTGATCTGGATGACGTAGCTGAACTGCTGGCCGAGCGGAACGCTCCCGACCGTGTGCGGCGTCTGCCCGCCCGACGGACCGTTCTCGATGCCCAGCTGGATCTGGCCGTTGCTGTGGAAGTACAGCTCGGCGAGCGGCTTGGTCGTGCGGGGGTCGGTGGCGTGGACCTGGCCGACGCACACGTGGTCGGGCACCTTGGTGACCTTGACGCTCGCGCTGAGCGTGTGCGTGCCCGGTAGGGACCAGGAAGCCATCGAACCGCTCGAGGTCATCTCGCGCAGCTCGGAGCGGGCGTAGTTGGAATTCGGCGTTGTCACGCCGTTTTCCGGGTCCCAGAAGTCCATCGAGCCGTCGGTCTTGTTGGTGTAGAAGTACTTGTCCTGGTAGCCGTTGGCTCCTTGGAGCTGGGACGAGCTGATCGTGGTCGGTGAACCGGGCGAGCCGACCGGCTCCTGGAGTTCCCATACGGAGAGGTTGAAGTTTCCGCCGGGGGCGGAACCGGGGTTGAGTGCCGGCGCTGCGCTTGCCGTGCCGGACAGCAGCGCGAGAGCGAGTGCGCCGAGGCCGATGCCTAACGCCTTGCCGCGGATCTTCCGATGGTGCGCCATTGCACATCTCCTTAGCTGTCAACGACTGATGCGGGTATCCGCGCGACGGGTTGCCGGGTCGACAGCTCGACTCGGACGCGCGGGTACGGGCCGGTCGTGACCGATCGCGATTCGATCAACCGACCTGCCGTTCATGTATATGAATGGGGTCACATACTCGGCATGTGCCGAAATTACTGGCGCTCCGTGCCCGCGTCAACGCCGGGAGTGCCGGAGATGCCGGACGACTTATTAAGTATTAACAAATGGCGAACTCGGACCGTGCTCCGCGCCTGGTCAGCGCGGGGGAACAGTGAATTCGCTGCGGTTGTCGGTGCCGGCCCGTACCGTCTCGTCCCATGGCCGCACCCCTCATCTTGGTACCCGGTTTCTGGCTCGGCGCGTGGGCCTGGGACGAGGTCGCCCAACTGCTACGCGCGCAGGGCCACGACGTCACCGCCCTCACCCTGCCCGGCCTGGAATCCCCCGACGTCGACCGGACGCCGATCACCCTGGCCGACCACGTCGACGCGATCTGCACCGCGCTCAGCGCGGCCGCGGCGCCCGCCGTACTCGCCGTGCACAGCGGCGCCAGCGTGCCCGGCTACGGCGCGCTCGACCGCCTGCCCGAGCGGGTCGCCGCCATGGTCTACGTGGACACCACCCCCGGCAGCGGCGCCATCCGGCCGGACTTCGCCGAGAAGGAATGGCCGCTACCGGAATGGGCCGACCTCGACGAGAACCTCGATGGCATCAGCCAGGCCCAACTCGACGAGTTCCGCGCCCGCGCCGTGCCCGAGCCCGCCGCCGCGCTGCGCGAGGGCCCGAACCTGGCCAACCCGGCCCGCCTGGACGTGCCCAGCACGGTCATCTGCACCGCGTTCCCCGCCGAGGCGGTCAAGGCCGCGGCGCAGGAGGGTTATTCGTGGATGGACGGCCTCAACGAACTGCGCGACCTCAACTATGTCGACCTGCCCACCAGCCACTGGCCCATGTGGTCACGCCCGAAGGACCTCGCGGCCCTGCTCGGTGAGATCGCCGAGCGCGCGGCAACGGCCTGAGCCGCGTGACGGGTTCGATCAACGACGAATTAGGATGAACCGGTCAGTGGAAACTCGTGAGGGAGGTTGCGGTGACCGTCATTCCGGAAAGCCATCGAGACCTGTTGGAACAGCCGTTGATCGCCCACCTCGGCACGACCCGGCCGGACCACACGCCGCAGGTCAACCCGATGTGGTTCGGTTGGGACGGTGAGCTGATCCGGTTCACCAACACCACGACGAGGCAGAAGTTCCGCAACGTCGAGACCAACCCGCACGTGTCGATCTCCATCGTCGACCCGGACCGGCCCTACCGGTACATCGAGGTGCGCGGCGTGGTCACCCGGATCGAACCCGACCCGGAGGCGACGTTCTTCCTGGAACTGGCCAAGCGCTATGGCCTTGACGTCACCGAAGCGCCCAAGGACGCGCCGAACCGGGTCATCCTGGTGGTCGAGCCGACCGGCAGCAGCAAGCAGTGAGCCGCAGGGGCCTTCGGCTGTCCAGCCGAAGGCCCCGTCCTGACAACACCACCCAGCGGGGTCAACCCACCGTGTAGGTATAGGGCAGCGCGGCGATCGTCTCCAGCGCGCCCGGATCCGGGCTACCGTCCGGGAACTGGTTCGACGCACTGGTATTGCTGTCCACGTTCAGCGTGCCGGTGACCACCGTGCCTGCCGCCGCGGTCGGCACCAGGGTGGCCGTGAGCAGCGCGGTCACCCCCGGCGGGAGGTAGACCCCGGTCGTCACCGCGCCGCCGGTGATGTCCTTGCCGGTCGGCACCGGCGCCAGCGGCGCGCCCGACGCGGACCCCGAAAATCCCGACGCCGCAAGCAGAAACGGCCGTCCCCATCGAGGCGAGGACACCAGCACCAGCGCGAACACCCACCGCACACCCCCTTCGTCCCAACGCGAAAAACGCGAAACAGCACGAGAGTAGCCTGGTGTCGC